>NZ_JAENSV010000002.1:0-325278 GCF_016613265.1 Pseudomonas sp. MF6751 | reverse complement strand
CGTTGATAGGTTGGGTGTGTAAGCGCTGTGAGGCGTTGAGCTAACCAATACTAATTGCCCGTGAGGCTTGACCATATAACACCCAAGCAATTTGAGTCGAAAGGCCAGATTGCGGTGTGTGAAGACGCAATGAACCGAAAGTTCGACGCTCACAAAACACCACGATCTATCACATACCCAATTTGCTGAAGCGAGGCCAACTGGCCACGACTCAGTACCCGAATTTCTTGACGACCATAGAGCATTGGAACCACCTGATCCCATCCCGAACTCAGCAGTGAAACGATGCATCGCCGATGGTAGTGTGGGGTTTCCCCATGTGAGAGTAGGTCATCGTCAAGATTAAATTCCAAAACCCCAATTGCGAAAGCAGTTGGGGTTTTGTTTTGGGCGCTCGAAAATCTGGTGGGACGTCGATCATGACTGATATCCAGCCTTTCTATGCAATGACCCTGCGCATGGCTATCATGCGTGCCTCATTCTGAGGCGATATGTGCATGCTGACGTTGTTGAAACTTCTGAAAGATGGTCGCTTTCATTCTGGAGAAGCGCTTGGTGCCGCCCTAGGCGTCAGTCGCAGTGCCGTGTGGAAGCAGCTTCAGCATCTTGAGGCAGAATTGAATCTCCCCATTCATAAGATCCGAGGGCGCGGATATAGATTGGCTGCGCCATTGATGTTTTTGAATGCGCAGGAAATTTCTCAGAGGGCGGCTTCCTTGGCTTGGCCCGTTCACATTTTCGACTCCATTGACTCCACTAATGCTGAGGCTTTACGTCTTGTCGATGCGGGCAGTGCGGCTCCTTTTATTGTGCTAGCGGAGCAGCAGACGGCTGGTAGGGGGCGACGAGGCCGCAAATGGGTCAGTCCATTTGCGCAAAACGTTTACTACAGCCTTGTATTGCGTGTTGAGGGCGGCCTGCGGCAACTGGAAGGGCTGAGTCTGGTGGTGGGGCTGGCAGTCCTGCAGGCTCTGCGTGAGTCGGGCGTGGAGGGCGCAGCTTTGAAGTGGCCAAACGACGTCCTGGTTGGGCACAAGAAAATCTCAGGCATCTTGCTTGAGTTGGTGGGAGATCCCGCAGATATCTGTCACGTTGTGCTAGGGATAGGTATCAATGTGAATATGCAGAAGGCTGTAGAGGTTGATCAGCAGTGGACCTCGATGCAGCTCGAGACGGGCTCTTCTGTTGATCGCAATCACCTGGTGGCGCGACTGGGCTTGCAGCTACAAGCCTACCTAGACCGACACAAGGCTGCGGGTTTTGCTGGGCTGCAAGCAGAGTGGGAGCAGCATCACGCGTGGCAAGGGAAGTGTGTGTCGCTTATCGCGGGCGTCAATCAGATTGATGGGGTTGTGCTCGGTGTAGATTGTCAGGGCGCGTTGCGTTTGGATGTCGGTGGCGTTGAGAAAATATACAGCGGTGGTGAGCTAAGCCTGAGGTTGCGTGATGATTCTTGAGCTCGACTGTGGAAATAGCTTTATCAAGTGGCGTGTTCTTGAGTCGAGTGATGCAAGTGTCCGCGCCGAAGGCATCGCAGGTTCGGATATTGCGCTGATCGACAGTTTGGTGGCTTTGCCTGGTCTATTGCTCACGCGTTGTCGGTTGGTGAGTGTTCGCGCGCTTGAGGAGACCGATAAGTTGATAGCAGCGTTGGTAGGGGCATTTGGCGTTGCTGTTTCCTGTGCCACCTCTGCTCGAGAAATGAGCGGAGTGCGCAACGGCTACGAAGACTTCCAGCGCCTAGGAATGGATCGATGGCTGGCCATGCTAGGCGCGTTCAAGTTGGCGTCAGGTGCATGTCTGGTACTCGATTTTGGTACGGCGGCGACCGCAGATTTTATCGGTCCGGACGGTGAGCACCTGGGGGGGTTTATTTGCCCGGGTATGCCGCTTATGCGTAATCAACTGCGAACCCATACTCGCAAGATACGTTATGACGACGCGGCCGCTGAGCGGGCGCTGGAGCGTCTCTCTCCAGGTCGCACGACCGTAGAGGCCGTCGAGCGTGGTTGTACGCTCATGCTTAGAGGTTTCGTGCTGACTCAGCTCGAGTTGGCGCGAGGCTATTGGGGGGAGGATTTCACGGTCTTCCTCACTGGAGGCGATGCCGACCTGGTCAGGGATGCTGCGCCTCAGGCTCGGCTGGTCCCGGACCTGGTGTTTGTTGGTTTGGCGATGGCGTGTCCTTTGTCTTGAGGTGATTATGCGCTGGCTGTTTTTGCTTTTACTGGTTCTCAATGTTTTTTATTACGTCTGGCATCAGCAAGAGGCGCCATTGCGGGCCAAGGATGTCACGCCCTTGAGTCTCCATCGAGGAGCGCAGCAAGATATTCGCCTCTTGAGTGAGTCGGCAGATGCGGTGGCTCGGCGTGATCGAGCGAGGTCGGTGGAGGCGCAGAATACCTGCTTGTACATCGGTGGTTTCTCGGATCGACGCCAAGCCTCCTCTCTCGAGCAGAGGCTCACGAGCCTGGATATAAAGGTCACGGTCCAGTTGCTGAATGCACAGAGCGCCTCGGGTTATTGGTTGCGTGTGGCCCCTGAGAGCCGTCGCCTGGCTGACGATCTGCCCTTTGAAAGCCTTGCTAATGAATTCAATGAGTTAAAACATAAAATAATGCTGTGCGAAGGCATTGCAACTCTCGAATAGTTTGCATAGAATGGCGCCCGCTTCGCAGTGAAGACCTTTAAGGGCTACAGTGCAAAGCTACCGTCAATGCAGCTAACCTCATAATTTAAATGAGAAAATGCTTGACAGAA
The DNA here is from genome assembly GCF_016613265.1 of Pseudomonas sp. MF6751. Taxonomy (NCBI): domain Bacteria; kingdom Pseudomonadati; phylum Pseudomonadota; class Gammaproteobacteria; order Pseudomonadales; family Pseudomonadaceae; genus Pseudomonas; species Pseudomonas sp. MF6751. The sequence goes on along the minus strand of NZ_JAENSV010000002.1, from coordinate 322,518 downwards.
GGTCGGCGTGATGTAAAATGCCGGCTCGCTTAGGAGGGGTTCCCGAGCGGCCAAAGGGATCAGACTGTAAATCTGACGTCTACGACTTCGAAGGTTCGAATCCTTCCCCCTCCACCATTTTTAGCGTGAGCTGCAAGCTCCGCGGGTATAGTTTAGTGGTAGAACCTCAGCCTTCCAAGCTGATGATGCGGGTTCGATTCCCGCTACCCGCTCCAAGTTTGCAGGTTGTGCAAGGTGTTTCGCTCTTGTAGCTCAGTTGGTAGAGCACACCCTTGGTAAGGGTGAGGTCAGCGGTTCAAATCCGCTCAAGAGCTCCATATAACAAGGCAGATATGAAAATATCTGCCTTTGTTTTAACAGCTGCCTCGGCTTGAATGTTGTTCGATGTTTCAGGTCTTGTGGGGTTGGTTGTTGTAAAGTCTTTTTCAGGCCTGCATAATGGTCGGCCTGATTTTGTTTTAGGTCAGTAGCTCAATTGGCAGAGCGACGGTCTCCAAAACCGTAGGTTGGGGGTTCGATTCCCTCCTGACCTGCCAGATTCACGTGGTGTGTCTGGCTTTCTTTTCACAGGATCTTCATAGATGACTCCTAAGGCTGAAGCTCAAAGCTCTCGTTTCGATCTGGTAAAGTGGCTCGCTGTAGTCGCCTTGGTGGTCGTAGGCGTTGTTGGCAATCAGTACTATTCTGCTTCGCCGATCCTGTACCGTGTACTCGCTTTGCTTGCCCTCGCTGCTGTAGCTGCCTTTGTAGGCCTGCAGACTGCCAAAGGCAAGTCCTTCGCGGTACTGGTTAAGGAAGCTCGCACCGAAATCCGTAAAGTCGTTTGGCCGACTCGCCAAGAAACCACTCAGACCACATTGATTGTCGTGGCTGTTGTTCTGGTTATGGCGTTGCTGTTGTGGGGGCTTGACTCCCTGCTCGGCTGGCTTGTTTCCTTGATTGTTGGCTAAGGGTGTCCCGTGGCTAAGCGTTGGTACGTTGTGCATGCTTACTCGGGTTACGAGAAGCATGTTATGCGCTCTTTGCTGGAGCGCGTAAAGCTGGCAGGCATGGAAGATGGCTTCGGCGAAATTCTGGTTCCCACTGAAGAAGTGGTTGAAATGCGGAATGGGCAGAAGCGCAAAAGCGAACGCAAGTTCTTCCCTGGCTACGTGCTGGTACAGATGGACATGAACGAAGGTACTTGGCACTTGGTCAAGGATACCCCTCGCGTCATGGGCTTCATTGGCGGTACTGCCGATAAGCCTGCTCCGATCACCGACAAAGAGGCGGAAGCAATTCTGCGTCGTGTTGCTGATGGTAGCGACAAGCCGAAGCCGAAGACGTTGTTCGAGCCTGGTGAGGTTGTTCGCGTTACAGACGGTCCGTTCGCTGATTTCAACGGTACGGTCGAAGAAGTTAACTACGAAAAGAGCCGGATCCAAGTGGCGGTGCTCATTTTCGGTCGCTCTACCCCGGTAGAGTTGGAGTTCAGCCAGGTCGAAAAGGTCTAGCAGGACAAGCATCCCAACCCCGCAGCCTAGGCTGTGGGGTTTTGTCGTCACTGGGATAAACGCGCAAGTAACCGGGGAGCCTTTCGAGGCGTTTGAACCCGTAATTGGAGTGCCTCATGGCCAAGAAGATTACCGCTTACATCAAGCTGCAAGTGAAGGCCGCTCAGGCCAACCCTAGCCCACCCGTCGGTCCAGCTCTGGGTCAGCACGGCGTGAACATCATGGAATTCTGCAAGGCCTTCAACGCCCGTACTCAGGGTCTTGAGCCAGGTCTGCCGACTCCAGTGATCATCACTGTATACAGCGACCGTAGCTTCACCTTCGAAACCAAGTCGACCCCGGCTTCGGTTTTGCTGAAGAAAGCTGCCGGTTTGACCAGCGGTTCCGCTCGTCCTAACACCGTTAAGGTTGGCACTGTAACCCGTGCTCAGCTGGAAGAAATCGCGAAAACCAAAAACGCGGATCTGACTGCAGCTGATATGGATGCAGCCGTGCGTACCATCGCCGGTTCTGCTCGTAGCATGGGCCTTAACGTGGAGGGTGTGTAATGGCTAAGCTGACCAAGCGCCAAAAGGCTATCGCCGGCAAAATCGAAGCGGGCAAGTCCTACAACTTCGTAGACGCTGCTGCCCTGCTGACCGAGCTGTCGACTGTCAAGTTCAGCGAGTCTGTTGACGTTGCTGTGAACCTGGGCGTTGACCCACGTAAATCCGACCAGGTCGTTCGTAGCGCTACTGTGCTGCCACACGGTACTGGCAAGACTGTACGTGTTGCCGTCTTCACCCAAGGCCCAGCTGCTGAAGCTGCTCTGGCCGCTGGTGCTGATCGCGTTGGCATGGACGACCTGGCTGCCGAAATGAAAGGCGGCGACCTGAACTATGACGTCGTAATTGCTTCCCCGGATGCAATGCGCGTTGTAGGTCAGTTGGGTCAGATCCTCGGTCCGCGTGGCCTGATGCCTAACCCTAAAGTCGGCACCGTAACTCCAGACGTAGCTACCGCGGTTAAAAACGCCAAGGCTGGTCAGGTTCGTTATCGCACCGACAAAAACGGCATCATTCACACCTCCGTTGGCAAAGTCGGCTTCGATGCCGTCAAGCTGAAGGAAAACGTTGAAGCCCTGATCGCTGATCTGAAGCGTATCAAGCCTGCTTCCTCGAAAGGTATCTACGTCAAGCGCGTTACCCTGAGCACCACTATGGGCCCAGGTCTGGTCATCGACCAAGGCTCGCTGGACGTATAAGACATAAATTGGCGCGAGCAATTGCGCCAATTGAAAGATTGGGGTCCCTGCCTGGCGGGGGCTATCCAAGACCGTAGGCGACGCAAGTCTTAAACCAACAAGCCTACGCAGATGGTGCTCCCGGTTCCTTACCGAATCAGACACCAAAACGACATCAGGCCTAGGCCAGATGAAACGGTAACAAGCAGGAGTTAAACCCGTGGCAATTAATCTCGAAGACAAGAAGGCCATCGTCGCTGAAGTCAACGAGGCTGCCAAAGCTGCTCTGTCCGCTGTCGTGGCTGATGCCCGTGGTGTGACAGTAGGCGCTATGACCGGACTCCGTAAAGAGGCTCGTGAAGCTGGCGTATACGTGCGTGTTGTACGTAACACCCTGCTCAAGCGCGCCGTTGCTGACACTGAATACAGTGTTCTCAACGACGTGTTCACTGGCCCGACTCTGATCGCGTTCTCTAAAGATCATCCAGGCGCTGCTGCCCGTTTGTTCAAGGAATTCGCCAAGAGTCAGGATAAGTTCGAGATCAAGGCAGCTGCGTTCGAGGGCAAGTTCCTCGCAGCTAACCAAATCGACGTACTGGCAACACTGCCGACCCGCGACGAAGCCATTTCGCAGCTGATGAGCGTGATTCAAGGCGCTACCAGCAAGCTGGCTCGTACTCTGGCTGCAGTTCGCGAGCAAAAAGAAGCTGCCGCAGCCTAAGGCTGAGCAACCTCTCTCGCGTATTTTTGTTTATTTCGATGGCCGCGTAGGCCGTCCCCCAATTCAGGAAATACAGCAATGTCTATCTCCCAAGACGATATCCTCAACGCCGTAGCTGAAATGTCGGTTCTGCAGGTTGTTGAGCTGATCAAAGCTTTCGAAGAAAAATTCGGCGTTTCCGCTGCCGCTGCTTCCGCCGGTCCAGCTGCTGCTGCTGCCGTTGTTGAAGAGCAAACCGAATTCAACGTCATGCTGACCGAAGCTGGCGAGAAGAAAGTAAACGTGATCAAGGCAGTACGTGAACTGACCGGTCTGGGCCTGAAAGAAGCCAAGGCTGTAGTTGACGGCGCTCCTGCCATGGTTCTGGAAGCTGTTACTAAAGACGCAGCTGACAAAGCCAAAGCTACTCTGGAAGAAGCAGGCGCTAAAGTCGAGCTGAAGTAAGCATCGACCTTGCGTCTCCAGCCCAAGCGTTAAGCTGAAGGCTGATGGCTGGTGGCTCTTGCCACCGGCCTTTTTCCGTTCTTGGCTGTCGACTCGGTCGCCGCCATTAACGCGCTGTAGCCACCCGAAGCGGTGGTGCAAACCATGGGGTTTGCAAGATTTTCTGGCTGCTCCCGTCGGAGGGGCCAAACAAGCAGGTGACCAAGCTGGGGAACGCTGATGGCTTACTCATATACTGAGAAAAAACGTATCCGCAAGGACTTTAGCAAGTTGCCGGACGTCATGGATGTCCCGTACCTTCTGGCTATCCAGCTGGATTCGTATCGTGAATTCTTGCAGGCGGGAGCGACCAAAGATCAGTTCCGCGACGTGGGCCTGCATGCGGCCTTCAAATCCGTTTTCCCGATCATCAGCTACTCCGGCAATGCTGCGCTGGAGTACGTCGGTTATCGCCTGGGCGAACCGGCATTTGATGTCAAAGAATGCGTGTTGCGTGGCGTTACGTACGCCGTACCTTTGCGGGTAAAAGTCCGTTTGATCATTTTCGACAAAGAATCGTCGAACAAAGCGATCAAGGACATCAAAGAGCAAGAAGTCTACATGGGCGAAATCCCATTGATGACTGAGAACGGTACCTTCGTAATCAACGGTACCGAGCGTGTAATCGTTTCCCAACTGCACCGTTCCCCGGGGGTGTTCTTCGACCACGACCGCGGCAAGACGCACAGCTCCGGCAAACTCCTGTACTCCGCGCGGATCATTCCGTACCGCGGTTCGTGGTTGGACTTCGAGTTCGACCCGAAAGACTGCGTGTTCGTGCGTATCGACCGTCGTCGCAAGCTGCCGGCCTCGGTACTGCTGCGCGCGCTCGGCTATACCACTGAGCAAGTGCTGGACGCTTTCTATACCACCAACGTATTCAGCCTGAAGGATGAAACTCTCAAGCTGGAGCTGATCGCTTCGCGTCTGCGTGGTGAAATTGCTGTCCTGGACATCCAGGATGAAAAAGGCAAGGTCATCGTTGAGGCTGGCCGTCGTATCACTGCGCGCCACATCAACCAGATCGAAAAAGCCGGTATCAAAGAGCTGGAAGTGCCTCTGGACTACGTTCTGGGTCGCACTACCGCCAAGGTCATCGTTCACCCGGCTACAGGCGAAATCCTGGCTGAGTGCAACACCGAGCTGAACACCGAGATCCTGGCCAAAATCGCCAAGGCCCAGGTTGTTCGTATCGAGACCCTGTACACCAACGATATCGACTGCGGTCCGTTCATCTCCGACACACTGAAGATCGACTCCACCAGCAACCAATTGGAAGCGCTGGTCGAGATCTATCGCATGATGCGTCCTGGTGAGCCACCAACCAAAGACGCTGCTGAAACCCTGTTCAACAACCTGTTCTTCAGCCCTGAGCGTTATGACCTGTCTGCGGTCGGCCGGATGAAGTTCAACCGTCGTATCGGTCGTACCGAGATCGAAGGTTCGGGCGTGCTGTGCAAGGAAGACATCGTCGCGGTATTGAAGACCCTGGTCGACATCCGTAACGGCAAAGGCATCGTCGATGACATCGACCACCTGGGTAACCGTCGTGTTCGCTGCGTAGGCGAAATGGCCGAGAACCAGTTCCGCGTTGGCCTGGTACGTGTTGAGCGTGCGGTCAAAGAGCGTCTGTCGATGGCTGAAAGCGAAGGCCTGATGCCGCAAGACCTGATCAACGCCAAGCCAGTGGCTGCGGCGGTGAAAGAGTTCTTCGGTTCCAGCCAGCTTTCGCAGTTCATGGACCAGAACAACCCGCTCTCCGAGATCACCCACAAGCGCCGTGTTTCTGCACTGGGCCCGGGCGGTCTGACCCGTGAGCGTGCTGGCTTTGAAGTTCGTGACGTACACCCGACGCATTACGGTCGTGTATGCCCGATCGAAACGCCGGAAGGTCCGAACATCGGTCTGATCAACTCTCTGGCTGCCTATGCGCGCACCAACCAGTACGGCTTCCTCGAAAGCCCATACCGTGTGGTGAAAGACGCCCTGGTCACCGACGAGATCGTATTCCTGTCCGCCATCGAAGAAGCTGATCACGTGATCGCTCAGGCTTCGGCCACGATGAACGACAAGAAAGTCCTGGTCGACGAGCTGGTAGCTGTTCGTCACTTGAACGAGTTCACCGTCAAGGCGCCGGAAGACGTCACCTTGATGGACGTTTCTCCGAAGCAGGTAGTTTCGGTTGCAGCGTCGCTGATCCCGTTCCTGGAACACGATGACGCCAACCGTGCGTTGATGGGTTCCAACATGCAGCGTCAAGCTGTACCGACCCTGCGTGCTGACAAGCCGCTGGTAGGTACCGGCATGGAGCGCAACGTAGCACGTGACTCCGGCGTTTGCGTCGTGGCTCGTCGTGGCGGCGTGATCGACTCCGTTGATGCCAGTCGTATCGTGGTTCGTGTTGCCGATGACGAAGTAGAAACTGGCGAAGCCGGTGTCGACATCTACAACCTGACCAAATACACCCGCTCGAACCAGAACACCTGCATCAACCAGCGTCCGCTGGTGAGCAAGGGTGATCGCGTTCAGCGTAGCGACATCATGGCCGACGGCCCGTCCACCGACATGGGTGAACTGGCTCTGGGTCAGAACATGCGCATCGCGTTCATGGCATGGAACGGCTTCAACTTCGAAGACTCCATCTGCCTGTCCGAGCGTGTGGTTCAAGAAGACCGCTTCACCACGATCCACATCCAGGAACTGACGTGTGTGGCGCGTGATACCAAGCTTGGGCCTGAGGAAATCACTGCAGACATCCCTAACGTGGGTGAAGCTGCACTGAACAAGCTGGACGAAGCCGGTATCGTTTATGTAGGTGCTGAAGTTGGCGCTGGCGACATCCTGGTCGGTAAGGTCACTCCGAAAGGCGAGACCCAACTGACGCCGGAAGAGAAGCTGCTGCGTGCCATCTTCGGTGAAAAAGCCAGCGACGTTAAAGACACCTCTCTGCGCGTACCTACCGGTACCAAGGGTACGGTCATCGACGTACAGGTCTTCACCCGTGACGGCGTTGAGCGTGATGCTCGTGCACTGTCCATCGAGAAGACCCAGCTCGACGAGATCCGCAAGGACCTGAACGAAGAGTTCCGTATCGTTGAAGGCGCGACCTTCGAACGTCTGCGTTCCGCTCTGGTAGGCCACAAGGCTGAAGGCGGCGCAGGCCTGAAGAAAGGTCAGGACATCACCGACGAAATCCTCGACGGTCTTGAGCACGGCCAGTGGTTCAAACTGCGCATGGCTGAAGATGCTCTGAACGAGCAGCTCGAGAAGGCCCAGGCCTATATCGTTGATCGTCGCCGTCTGCTGGACGACAAGTTCGAAGACAAGAAGCGCAAACTGCAGCAGGGCGATGACCTGGCTCCAGGCGTGCTGAAAATCGTCAAGGTTTACCTGGCAATCCGTCGCCGCATCCAACCGGGCGACAAGATGGCCGGTCGTCACGGTAACAAAGGTGTGGTCTCTGTGATCATGCCGGTTGAAGACATGCCGCACGATGCCAATGGCACCCCGGTCGACGTCGTCCTCAACCCGTTGGGCGTACCTTCGCGTATGAACGTTGGTCAGATCCTTGAAACCCACCTGGGCCTCGCGGCCAAAGGTCTGGGCGAGAAGATCAACCGCATGATCGAAGAGCAGCGCAAAGTCGCAGACCTGCGTAAGTTCCTGCACGAGATCTACAACGAGATCGGCGGTCGCAACGAAGAGCTGGACACCTTCTCCGACCAGGAAATCCTGGATCTGGCGAAGAACCTGCGCGGCGGCGTTCCAATGGCTACCCCGGTGTTCGACGGTGCCAAGGAAAGCGAAATCAAGGCCATGCTGAAACTGGCAGACCTGCCAGAAAGCGGCCAGATGCAGCTGTTCGACGGCCGTACCGGCAACAAGTTCGAGCGCCCGGTTACTGTTGGCTACATGTACATGCTGAAGCTGAACCACTTGGTAGACGACAAGATGCACGCTCGTTCTACCGGTTCGTACAGCCTGGTTACCCAGCAGCCGCTGGGTGGTAAGGCTCAGTTCGGTGGTCAGCGTTTCGGGGAGATGGAGGTCTGGGCACTGGAAGCATACGGTGCTGCATACACTCTGCAAGAAATGCTCACAGTGAAGTCGGACGATGTGAACGGTCGTACCAAGATGTACAAAAACATCGTGGACGGCGATCACCGTATGGAGCCGGGCATGCCCGAGTCCTTCAACGTGTTGATCAAAGAAATTCGTTCCCTCGGCATCGATATCGATCTGGAAACCGAATAACACGTGACGCGAATCGAGAGCGGGGCTGTTTAGCCCGCTCTCTGCTCCGCCAGGAGGAAAGGCCTTGAAAGACCTACTGAATTTGCTGAAAAACCAGGGTCAAGTCGAAGAGTTCGACGCCATCCGTATTGGGTTGGCATCGCCTGAGATGATCCGTTCGTGGTCGTTCGGTGAAGTTAAAAAGCCGGAAACCATCAACTACCGTACGTTCAAACCTGAGCGTGACGGCCTGTTCTGCGCCAAGATCTTTGGCCCGGTAAAGGATTACGAGTGCCTGTGCGGTAAGTACAAGCGCTTGAAGCACCGTGGTGTGATCTGCGAGAAGTGTGGCGTTGAAGTCGCACTGGCCAAAGTTCGTCGTGAGCGCATGGCGCACATCGAACTGGCTTCGCCGGTTGCCCACATCTGGTTCCTGAAATCGCTGCCGTCCCGTATCGGCTTGCTGATGGACATGACCCTGCGTGATATCGAACGTGTTCTCTACTTCGAGAGCTATGTCGTTATCGACCCAGGCATGACCACCCTTGAAAAAGGTCAGCTGCTGAACGACGAGCAGTACTTCGAAGCGCTGGAAGAGTTCGGCGACGATTTCGATGCCCGCATGGGTGCCGAAGCTGTCCGCGAACTGCTGCACGCTATCGACCTGGAGCACGAGATTGGTCGTCTGCGCGAAGAGATTCCGCAAACCAACTCCGAAACCAAGATCAAGAAACTGTCCAAGCGTCTGAAGTTGATGGAAGCCTTCCAGGGTTCCGGCAACTTGCCAGAGTGGATGGTGCTGACCGTTCTGCCGGTTCTGCCGCCAGACCTGCGTCCGCTGGTGCCGTTGGACGGTGGTCGTTTCGCGACGTCCGACCTCAACGACCTGTACCGCCGCGTGATCAACCGTAACAACCGCTTGAAGCGCCTGCTTGATCTGTCCGCTCCGGACATCATCGTGCGCAACGAAAAGCGTATGTTGCAAGAAGCGGTCGATGCCCTGCTCGACAACGGTCGTCGTGGCCGCGCTATCACCGGTTCGAACAAGCGTCCTCTGAAATCCTTGGCTGACATGATCAAGGGTAAGCAGGGTCGTTTCCGTCAGAACTTGCTCGGTAAGCGTGTTGACTACTCCGGTCGTTCGGTAATTACCGTAGGCCCGACCCTGCGTCTGCACCAGTGCGGTCTGCCTAAGAAGATGGCACTCGAGCTGTTCAAGCCGTTCATCTTCGGCAAGCTGGAAATGCGCGGTCTTGCGACCACCATCAAAGCGGCCAAGAAAATGGTCGAGCGCGAACTGCCAGAGGTTTGGGACGTTCTCGCTGAAGTGATCCGCGAACACCCGGTTCTCCTCAACCGTGCACCGACCCTTCACCGTCTGGGTATCCAGGCGTTTGAACCTGTACTGATCGAAGGTAAGGCTATCCAGCTGCACCCTCTGGTCTGTGCTGCGTACAACGCCGACTTCGACGGCGACCAAATGGCTGTGCACGTACCGCTGACACTGGAAGCCCAGTTGGAAGCACGTGCGTTGATGATGTCGACCAACAACATTCTGTCGCCAGCCAACGGTGAGCCAATCATCGTTCCGTCGCAGGACGTTGTATTGGGTCTGTACTACATGACTCGTGAAGCGATCAACGCTAAAGGCGAGGGTCGTGTGTTCGCTGACCTGCAAGAAGTTGACCGTGTGTTCCGTGCTGGCGAAGCCGCACTGCACGCCAAGGTCAAAGTACGGATCAACGAAACCGTCAACGACCGTGACGGCGGCAGCGTGAGCAACACCCGTATCGTCGACACCACTGTCGGCCGTGCGCTGTTGTATCAGGTTGTGCCAAAAGGTCTGTCGTACGACGTCGTCAACCTGCCGATGAAGAAAAAGGCGATCTCCAAGCTGATCAACCAGTGCTACCGCGTGGTTGGTTTGAAAGAGACCGTTATCTTCGCTGACCAGTTGATGTACACAGGTTTCGCTTACTCGACCATCTCCGGCGTTTCCATCGGTGTTAACGACTTCGTTATCCCGGATGAAAAAGCTCGCATCATCAGTGCTGCTACTGACGAAGTGAAAGAGATCGAGAGCCAGTACGCCTCCGGCCTGGTAACTCAGGGCGAGAAGTACAACAAGGTGATCGACCTTTGGTCCAAGGCGAACGACGAAGTTTCCAAGGCGATGATGGCCAACCTCTCGAAAGAGAAAGTCATCGACCGTCACGGCGACGAAGTTGACCAAGAGTCCTTCAACTCGATGTACATGATGGCCGACTCGGGCGCACGGGGTTCTGCTGCGCAGATCCGTCAGCTCGCCGGTATGCGTGGCCTGATGGCCAAGCCGGACGGTTCCATCATCGAAACGCCGATTACTGCGAACTTCCGTGAAGGTTTGAGCGTACTTCAGTACTTCATCTCCACTCACGGTGCTCGTAAGGGTCTTGCGGATACCGCGTTGAAAACCGCTAACTCCGGTTACCTGACTCGTCGTCTGGTAGACGTTGCACAAGATCTGGTTGTAACCGAGATCGATTGCGGCACCGAGCACGGCCTGCTGATGACTCCGCACATTGAAGGCGGTGACGTTGTAGAGCCGCTGGGTGAGCGCGTATTGGGTCGTGTTATTGCCCGTGACGTATTCAAGCCAGGCACCGAGGAAGTTATCGTTCCTGCCGGTACCCTGGTGGATGAGAAGTGGGTCGAGTTCATCGAACTCAACAGCATCGACGAAGTGATCGTTCGCTCGCCGATCAGCTGCGAAACCCGCTACGGCATCTGCGCCAAGTGCTACGGCCGTGACTTGGCTCGTGGTCACCAGGTGAACATCGGTGAAGCGGTCGGCGTTATCGCTGCCCAGTCCATCGGTGAGCCGGGTACCCAGCTGACCATGCGTACGTTCCACATCGGTGGTGCGGCAAGCCGGACCTCCGCAGCCGACAGTGTTCAGGTTAAGAATGGCGGTACCGTCCGTCTGCACAACCTCAAGCACGTTGAGCGAGTGGATGGCCACCTGGTTGCTGTGTCCCGTTCCGGTGAGCTGGCAATCGCTGATGACTACGGTCGTGAGCGCGAGCGTTACAAGCTGCCGTACGGTGCTGTGATTTCGGTTAAAGAAGGTGACAAGGTCGACGCTGGCGCAATCGTGGCCAAGTGGGATCCGCACACTCACCCAATCGTTACCGAAATGAAAGGTACCGTGACCTACGTGGGCATGGAAGAAGGCATCACGATCAAGCGTCAGACTGACGAATTGACCGGTATGACCAACATTGAAGTACTCGACGCCAAAGATCGTCCAGCTGCCGGCAAAGACATCCGTCCTGCCGTGAAGATGGTCGACGACAACGGCAAGGACCTGTTGCTGCCAGGCACTGACGTAATCGCTCAGTACTTCCTGCCAGCCAACGCCCTGGTCGGTGTAGCGGATGGTGCGAAGATCGCGATCGGTGATGTTATCGCGCGTATTCCGCAAGAAACTTCGAAGACCCGTGACATTACCGGTGGTCTGCCGCGTGTTGCCGACTTGTTCGAAGCTCGTCGTCCGAAAGAGGCGTCGATTCTGGCTGAAGTCAGCGGCACCATCGCGTTCGGTAAAGAGACCAAGGGCAAGCGCCGTCTGGTCATTACTCCGAACGACGGTAGCGATCCGTATGAAGAGCTGATTCCGAAGTGGCGTCACCTGAACGTGTTCGAAGGCGAGCAGGTAAACCGCGGCGAAGTTATCTCCGACGGCCCGAGCGATCCGCACGACATCCTGCGTCTGCTGGGTGTGAGTGCGCTGGCCAAGTACATCGTTAACGAAATTCAGGACGTTTACCGTCTGCAAGGCGTGAAGATCAACGACAAGCACATCGAGACCATCCTGCGTCAGATGCTGCGTAAAGTTGAAATCGCTGAATCCGGCGATTCCAGTTTCATCAAGGGCGACCAGATGGAACTGACTCACGTACTGGTAGAAAACGAGCGCCTGGCGAACGAAGAGAAATTTGTCTCCAAGTTCACTCGCGTGTTGTTGGGTATCACCAAGGCGTCGTTGTCCACTGAGTCGTTCATCTCGGCGGCCTCCTTCCAGGAGACCACTCGCGTACTGACCGAAGCAGCGGTAACCGGCAAGCGCGATTACCTGCGCGGCCTGAAGGAAAACGTAGTCGTGGGTCGTCTGATCCCGGCGGGTACCGGCTTGGCTTACCACAGCGAACGTAAGCGTCGCCGTGATGCTGACAAGCCGCTGCGCGTAAGCGCCAGTGAAGTGGAAGCTGCACTGACCGAAGCGCTGAACTCAAGCGGTAACTGAGTTCCGCGATAGATGAGTCTGGGCCCTGGCACTCCCATTCGTCGGATCGAGGCATTTTTGCCCCGGTTCGGCGCGAGGGGAGGTCGGGGCCTTGCCTTGACTGGGGACAAGATCCTCTTTAGACTCTTGTACCCCTAAATTTGGCGGGAATTCGTTCCTGCCATTTTGCTTTTCTTGCAAGACAATAGCGTCGCAAGACAACAGTGGAGCTAGTAGATGGCAACTATCAACCAGCTGGTACGTCAGCCGCGTAAGCGTATCGTCGAGAAATCCGACGTACCTGCGCTGCAGAACTGCCCGCAACGTCGTGGCGTATGCACCCGTGTGTATACCACCACGCCGAAAAAACCTAACTCGGCACTGCGTAAAGTATGCCGTGTGCGTCTGACCAACGGTTTCGAGGTTTCCTCGTACATCGGCGGTGAAGGCCACAACCTGCAAGAGCACAGCGTGGTACTGATCCGCGGCGGTCGTGTAAAAGACTTGCCAGGTGTTCGTTATCACACCGTACGCGGTTCCTTGGATACTTCCGGCGTTAAAGGTCGTAACCAGGGTCGTTCGAAGTACGGTACCAAGAAGCCTAAGTAGTAGCGGCTTTTTGTAAACCTGAATCATCTTATTTTCTGAGTCGATAAGAGTAAGGTCGGAGGCGTCCCGAAAGGGCACCGATTCCGAGCGAACCTGAAGACCGTTTGAGGGCTTATCCATGCCAAGAAGACGCGTAGCAGCCAAGCGCGAAGTGCTTGACGATCCAAAATACGGAAGCCAAATTCTGGCCAAGTTCATGAACCACGTAATGGAAAGCGGCAAGAAAGCCGTTGCCGAGCGTATCGTTTATGGCGCGCTGGAAAAGGTTAAAGAACGCAAGAACAGCGACCCCCTGGAAATCTTCGAGAAAGCTCTCGACGCCATCGCTCCGCTGGTCGAAGTGAAGTCGCGCCGTGTAGGCGGTGCTACTTACCAGGTTCCGGTTGAAGTTCGCCCGTCCCGTCGTAACGCTCTGGCAATGCGCTGGTTGGTAGACTTCGCCCGTAAGCGCGGCGAGAAGTCTATGGCTCTGCGTTTGGCCGGCGAACTGTTGGACGCTGCTGAAGGTAAAGGTGCTGCTGTTAAGAAGCGTGAAGACGTGCACCGTATGGCTGAAGCCAACAAAGCTTTCTCGCACTACCGCTTCTAATTTTAGCTTCACTAATTTTGCGAGGGCTTTATGGCTCGTACTACTCCGATTAGCCGCTACCGTAACATCGGTATCGTCGCTCACGTGGATGCTGGTAAAACCACCACCACCGAGCGCGTACTGTTTTACACCGGCAAAAGTCACAAAATGGGCGAGGTGCATGACGGCGCCGCGACCACAGACTGGATGGTTCAGGAGCAGGAGCGTGGTATTACCATTACTTCTGCTGCTATTACCGCCTTCTGGAAAGGTTCCGAGAAGCAGTACAAAGACGAGCATCGCTTCAACGTAATCGATACCCCGGGTCACGTAGACTTCACCATTGAAGTTGAACGTTCCCTGCGCGTACTCGACGGCGCTGTCGTTGTGTTCTGCGGCACCTCGGGTGTTGAACCTCAGTCGGAAACCGTATGGCGTCAAGCCAACAAGTACGGCGTTCCACGTCTTGTTTATGTAAACAAGATGGACCGTGCTGGTGCCAACTTCCTGCGCGTGATCGGTCAGATCAAGCAGCGTCTGGGTCACACTCCGGTGCCAATCCAGTTGGCTATCGGTTCCGAAGACAACTTCCAGGGTCAGATCGATCTGATCAACATGGAAGCTGTTTACTGGAATGATTCCGACAAAGGTATGGTTCCTGTTCGCAAGCCTATCCCTGAAGAGCTTCAGGAACTGGCTGACGAGTGGCGCAACAACATGGTTGAGGCTGCGGCCGAAGCCAGCGAAGAGCTGATGAACAAGTACCTCGAAGGTGAAGAACTCACCAACGTGGAAATCAAGGCCGCCCTGCGTCAGCGTACCATCGCTGGCGAGATCGTCTTGGCTGTTTGCGGTTCTTCCTTCAAGAACAAGGGTGTTCCCCTGGTTCTCGACGCCGTTATCGACTACCTGCCTGCTCCAACCGACATTCCTGCTATCAAGGGTTCCAACCCTGATAACGAGGAAGAAGAGATGGAGCGTCATGCAGACGACAACGAGCCGTTCTCGGCTCTGGCGTTCAAGATCGCTACCGACCCATTCGTGGGTACTTTGACCTTCGTCCGCGTTTACTCGGGCGTGTTGGCCTCCGGCGACGGCGTGATCAACTCGGTTAAAGGCAAGAAAGAGCGCGTGGGTCGTATGGTGCAAATGCACGCAAACGCCCGTGAAGAGATCAAGGAAGTACGCGCTGGTGACATCGCGGCCCTGATCGGCATGAAGGACGTCACCACTGGTGAGACTTTGTGCGACGCTGCCAAGCCAATCATCCTGGTTCGCATGGACTTCCCGGAGCCGGTTATTTCGGTTGCCGTAGAGCCTAAGACCAAGGATGACCAGGAAAAAATGGGTATCGCTCTGGGCAAGCTTGCTCAGGAAGATCCATCTTTCCGCGTCAAGACTGATGAAGAGACTGGTCAAACGATCATCTCCGGCATGGGCGAGCTGCACCTGGACATCCTGGTTGACCGGATGCGCCGTGAGTTCAACGTCGAAGCCAACATCGGTAAGCCTCAGGTTTCCTATCGTGAGCGCATCACGAAGAACTGTGAAATCGAAGGCAAGTTCGTTCGTCAGTCCGGCGGTCGTGGTCAGTTCGGTCACTGCTGGATCCGTTTTGCTCCTGCTGACGAAGGTCAGGAAGGTCTGCAATTCGTGAACGAAGTAGTAGGTGGTGTTGTTCCTAAGGAATACATCCCTGCTATCCAGAAGGGTATCGAAGAGCAGATGAAGAACGGTGTTGTTGCCGGCTATCCGCTGATCGGCCTGAAAGCAACCGTTTTTGACGGTTCTTACCACGACGTCGACTCCAACGAGATGGCGTTTAAGGTGGCTGCTTCCATGGCAACCAAGCAACTGGCCCAGAAGGGCGGTGGTGAGTTGCTTGAGCCAATCATGGCGGTAGAAGTTGTTACACCTGAAGACTATATGGGTGATGTCATGGGCGACCTTAACCGTCGTCGCGGCATGATCTTGGGTATGGAAGACACGGTTTCCGGCAAAGTGATTCGCGCCGAGGTTCCGTTGGGCGAGATGTTCGGTTATGCGACCGACGTTCGTTCCATGTCCCAGGGTCGCGCAAGCTACTCTATGGAATTCAAAAAATACAACACAGCTCCGGCGCACATCGCTGAAACTGTATCCAAAAAACAAGGCTGATTCAGTCCTTTAGGCAAGGAGTTAATTGTCGTGGCTAAAGAAAAATTTGATCGTTCCCTACCGCACGTAAACGTTGGCACCATCGGCCACGTTGACCACGGTAAAACCACTCTGACCGCTGCTCTGACTCGCGTCTGCTCCGAAGTTTTCGGTTCGGCTCGTGTTGACTTCGACAAGATCGACAGCGCACCAGAAGAAAAAGCTCGTGGTATCACCATCAACACCGCGCACGTTGAGTACAACTCGACTATTCGTCACTACGCTCACGTTGACTGCCCAGGTCACGCTGACTACGTGAAGAACATGATCACTGGTGCTGCCCAGATGGACGGCGCTATCCTGGTTTGCTCGGCCGCTGATGGTCCGATGCCACAAACCCGTGAGCACATCCTGCTGTCCCGCCAGGTTGGCGTTCCGTACATCGTGGTTTTCCTGAACAAGGCTGACCTGGTAGACGACGCTGAGCTGCTGGAACTGGTTGAGATGGAAGTGCGCGATCTGCTGAGCACTTACGACTTCCCAGGCGACGACACTCCGATCATCATCGGTTCTGCTCGTATGGCTCTGGAAGGCAACGACGAAAACGAAATGGGCACCACTGCCGTTCGTAAACTGGTTGAAACTCTGGACAGCTACATCCCAGAACCAGTTCGTCTGACCGACAAGCCGTTCCTGATGCCAATCGAAGACGTATTCTCGATCTCCGGTCGCGGTACTGTTGTGACTGGTCGTATCGAGCGCGGTATCGTTCGCGTTCAGGATCCACTGGAAATCGTTGGTCTGCGTGACACTACTGTTACCACCTGCACCGGTGTTGAAATGTTCCGCAAACTGCTCGACGAAGGTCGTGCTGGCGAGAACTGCGGCGTTCTGCTGCGTGGTACCAAGCGTGACGACGTTGAGCGTGGCCAGGTTCTGGTTAAGCCAGGTTCGGTCAAGCCGCACACCAAGTTCACCGCAGAAGTTTACGTTCTGAGCAAAGAAGAAGGCGGCCGTCATACTCCGTTCTTCAAAGGCTACCGTCCACAGTTCTACTTCCGTACTACTGACGTGACCGGTAACTGCGAATTGCCAGAAGGCGTTGAAATGGTAATGCCAGGCGATAACATTCAAATGACTGTTACCCTGATCAAAACCATCGCAATGGAAGACGGTCTGCGCTTCGCTATCCGTGAAGGCGGCCGTACCGTTGGTGCTGGCGTTGTAGCTAAAATCATCGAGTAATCTCTCTTTTGAGTGAGCTCTGATGTTTTGAGAAGGCCCCCGCTTAGCGGGGGCCTTTTTTATTGGGTTGACACATATCTAGGGCGTCTATAGAATTGCGCCTCCTTTTAACGGGCGTATTGCGCCCGGTGGGAATAGCAGCCGGAGTCTGAAATCCAATGCAAAATCAGCAAATTCGTATCAGGTTGAAGGCTTTTGACCATCGCCTGATCGACCAATCCACCCAGGAAATCGTGGAAACCGCGAAACGTACTGGTGCTCAAGTGCGTGGTCCAATTCCACTGCCTACCCGTAAAGAGCGGTTCACCGTTCTGGTCTCCCCGCACGTCAACAAAGACGCGCGTGACCAGTACGAGATCCGTACTCATAAGCGCGTACTGGACATCGTCCAGCCAACGGATAAAACCGTTGATGCACTTATGAAGCTCGATCTGGCGGCCGGTGTGGAAGTACAGATCAGCCTCGGCTAAGACTTGGGTCTTAGTCGTGTAACGCTCTGAAATGGGCGGCCATAGCGGGTGAAAGCCCCGTACACTCATGAGGTTTACAACATGACTATTGGTGTAGTCGGTCGTAAATGCGGTATGACCCGTATTTTCACCGAAGAAGGTGTCTCCATTCCGGTCACGGTCATTGAGATCGAACCGAATCGCGTCACCCAGTTCAAAACTGAAGAAACCGATGGCTATCGTGCAGTGCAAGTCACTGTCGGCGAGCGTCGCGCTTCGCGCGTGACTGCTGCTCAAGCAGGTCACTTCGCTAAAGCAAACGTTGCAGCTGGTCGTACTGTTATGGAGTTCCGTCTTGAAGACGGCGACTACCAGGCTGGCGATCTGATCAACGCTGAAATCTTCGCCGCTGGTCAACTGGTTGATGTAACCGGTCAGTCCAAGGGTAAAGGCTTCCAGGGTACGATCAAGCGTTGGAATTTCCGTGGTCAAGACAACACTCACGGTAACTCCGTTTCCCACCGCGTCCCGGGCTCTATTGGCCAGTGCCAGACTCCTGGTCGTGTATTCAAGGGCAAAAAAATGTCCGGTCATATGGGCGCTGAGCGCGTGACCGTGCAGTCCCTCGAAGTAGTGCGCGTCGACGCTGAACGCAATCTGTTGTTGGTCAAGGGTGCTGTTCCTGGCGCTACTGGCGGCAACCTGGTTGTACGTCCAGCGGCCAAGGCTCGCGGTTAAGGGGAAGCTGACATGCAATTAAATGTAAATGACGCTCAAGCGATCGAAGTTTCCGAACTGACATTTGGCGGCGAATTCAACGAGACGCTCGTTCACCAAGCAGTCGTGGCCTACATGGCCGGCGGCCGTCAAGGTAGCAAGCAGCAAAAGACCCGTTCCGACGTACGTGGTGGCGGTAAGCGCCCTTGGCGTCAGAAAGGCACTGGCCGTGCTCGTGCCGGTACTATCCGTAGCCCAATCTGGCGTGGCGGCGGTACCACTTTCGCAGCTCGTCCACAGGATCACTCTCAGAAGCTCAACAAGAAGATGTACCGCGCAGCACTGCGCTCCATCCTTGCTGAACTCGTGCGTACTGATCGTCTGGTCGTGGTTCAGGACTTCGCTGTTGAAAGTCCAAAAACCAAAGATCTGCTGGGCAAACTGAACAACATGAGCCTGACCGACGTTTTGATCGTGTCCGAAGCTGTTGATCAGAACCTGTACCTGGCTGCTCGCAACCTGCCACACGTTGATGTACGTGACGTGCAAGGTTCCGATCCAGTTAGTCTGATCGCATACGACAAGGTGTTGATCACCGTGTCGGCCGTGAAGAAATTCGAGGAGCTGCTGGGATGAACCAGGAACGCGTATTTAAAGTTCTGCTTGGCCCGCACGTTTCCGAAAAGGCTACGGTTCTGGCTGACAAGAAAGGCCAGTTCGTTTTCAAGGTTGCAACTGACGCAACCAAGCTGGAAATCAAGAAGGCCGTCGAAAGCCTGTTCAGCGTGAAAGTAGAGCGTGTTACTACCCTGAATGTTCTGGGTAAGAGCAAGCGCACTGCTCGCGGTCTGGGCAAGCGTAATGACTGGAAGAAGGCGGTTATCTCCCTTCAGCCAGGCCAAGATCTCGATTTCAGCAGCAGTGCTGAGTAAGGAAGGGGTGCATCATGGCAATCGTTAAATGCAAACCGACTTCCCCTGGCCGCCGTTTTGTGGTCAAGGTGGTCAACCAGGAGCTGCATAAAGGCGCTCCTCACGCACCGCTGCTCGAGAAAAAGTCGAAGTCTGGTGGTCGTAACAACAATGGTCGTATTACCACTCGTCACATCGGTGGTGGCCATAAGCAGCATTATCGTCTGGTCGACTTCCGTCGCAACGACAAAGATGGCATCGCTGCCACTGTCGAGCGTATCGAATACGATCCAAACCGTACTGCTCACATCGCTCTGCTGCTGTACGCAGATGGCGAGCGTCGCTACATCATCGCCCCTAAAGGCGTGAGTGCTGGCGACCAGCTGATCGCAGGTGCTCTGGCACCGATCAAGCCGGGCAACGCTCTGCAACTGCGTAACATTCCAGTTGGTAGCACCGTACACGGCATCGAATTGAAGCCAGGTAAAGGCGCACAGATCGCTCGTTCCGCTGGTGCTTCGGCTCAGTTGATCGCTC
The DNA here is from genome assembly GCF_016613265.1 of Pseudomonas sp. MF6751. Classification (NCBI taxonomy): domain Bacteria; kingdom Pseudomonadati; phylum Pseudomonadota; class Gammaproteobacteria; order Pseudomonadales; family Pseudomonadaceae; genus Pseudomonas; species Pseudomonas sp. MF6751. The sequence continues at coordinate 302,930 of NZ_JAENSV010000002.1, read as the reverse complement.
GTGAAGGTGTCTACGTGACCCTGCGTCTGCGTTCTGGTGAGATGCGTAAAGTACTGGCTGAATGCCGTGCGACCCTGGGCGAAGTCTCGAACTCCGAGCACAGCCTGCGTTCGTTGGGTAAAGCTGGTGCCAAACGCTGGCGTGGCGTTCGCCCAACCGTTCGTGGTGTTGCCATGAACCCGGTTGACCACCCACACGGTGGTGGTGAAGGTCGTACCTCTGGTGGTCGTCATCCGGTATCGCCATGGGGCTTCCCGACTAAGGGCGCGAAGACTCGTGGTAATAAGCGTACCGACAAAATGATCGTCCGTCGTCGCAAGTAAATAGAGGGATACGACAGTGCCACGTTCTCTGAAAAAAGGTCCTTTTATTGATCTTCACCTACTGAAGAAGATCGAAGTGGCGGCGGAAAAGAACGATCGCAAACCAGTTAAGACCTGGTCGCGTCGTTCGATGATCCTGCCACAAATGGTCGGTCTGACCATCGCAGTACACAACGGTCGTCAACACGTCCCAGTTCTCGTTAACGAAGACATGGTCGGCCACAAACTGGGCGAGTTTGCCGGTACCCGCACTTATCGTGGGCACGTGGCAGACAAGAAAGCCAAGCGTTAAGGGGTTAGGAAATGGAAGTAGCCGCTAAGTTGTCGGGCGCTCGAATCTCCGCCCAGAAAGCCCGCTTGGTCGCCGACCAGATCCGCGGGAAGAAGGTGGGCGAAGCGCTCAACCTGTTGGCTTTCAGCAGTAAGAAAGCCGCCGAGATCATGAAGAAAGTGCTGGAGTCGGCCGTAGCCAACGCCGAGCATAACGAAGGCGCAGACGTTGATGACCTGAAGGTCAGCACCGTTTTCGTCAACGAAGGGCGTTCGCTGAAGCGCATCATGCCACGTGCCAAAGGCCGTGCTGATCGCATCGTCAAGCGGTCTTGCCATATCACTGTCAAGGTTGCTGACAAGTAACGGAGTCGAAGAGATGGGTCAGAAAGTACATCCCATTGGCATTCGCCTGGGAATCGTCAAGGAGCACACCTCCGTCTGGTACGCAGACGGTCGGACTTATGCGGACTACTTGTTCGCTGATCTGAAGGTGCGTGAGTATCTCCAAGACAAACTAAAAAGCGCGTCCGTAAGCCGTATCGATATCCATCGTCCGGCGCAAACTGCACGTATCACCATCCACACCGCTCGTCCAGGTATCGTTATCGGGAAGAAAGGTGAAGATGTTGAGAAACTGCGTCAGGACCTGACCAAGCAAATGGGTGTGCCTGTGCACATCAATATCGAAGAGATCCGCAAGCCGGAGCTCGACGGTATGCTGGTTGCGCAGAGCGTAGCTCAGCAGCTGGAGCGTCGCGTAATGTTCCGTCGCGCTATGAAGCGCGCCGTACAGAACGCCATGCGCATTGGTGCCAAAGGCATCAAAATCCAAGTGAGCGGTCGTCTCGGCGGTGCTGAAATCGCACGTACTGAATGGTATCGCGAAGGTCGTGTGCCACTGCACACCCTGCGTGCCGACATCGACTATGCCAACTACGAAGCTCACACCACTTACGGTGTGATCGGTGTAAAGGTTTGGATCTTCAAAGGCGAAGTAATTGGTGGTCGCCAAGAAGAACTGAAACCACAAGCACCAGCGCCTCGTAAAAAAGCTGCTAAGTAAGGGGTACGCCAAATGTTGCAACCTAAGCGTACGAAGTTCCGCAAGCAGATGACAGGCCACAACCGTGGTCTGGCTCAGCGCGGTAGCAAAGTCAGCTTCGGCGAGTTCGCGCTGAAGTCTGTAGCTCGTGGTCGTCTCACCGCTCGTCAGATCGAGTCAGCGCGTCGTGCTCTGACCCGTCACGTAAAACGTGGCGGCAAGATCTGGATCCGTGTATTCCCGGACAAGCCGATCTCCAAAAAGCCTCTCGAGGTTCGGATGGGTAAAGGTAAGGGTAACGTGGAATACTGGGTAGCCCAGATTCAGCCAGGCAAAGTCCTGTATGAAATCGAGGGTGTTTCTGAAGAGCTGGCGCGTGAGGCTTTCGCCCTGGCTGCTGCAAAGCTGCCGCTCGCCACCTCCTTTGTTAAACGGACGGTGATGTGATGAAAGCGAATGAACTTCGTGAAAAATCCGCACAGCAGCTGAACGAGCAACTGCTCGGCCTGCTGCGCGACCAGTTCAATCTGCGTATGCAGAAAGCAACTGGCCAGTTGGGGCAGTCTCATCTGCTCTCGCAAGTTAAGCGTGACATCGCTCGCGTGAAGACTGTGCTCAACCAGCAGGCAGGTAAGTGATCATGGCTGAAGCCGAAAAGACTGTCCGTACGCTGACTGGCCGTGTTGTCAGCGACAAGATGGACAAAACCATCACCGTTTTGATCGAGCGTCGCGTTAAGCACCCGATCTACGGTAAATATGTTAAGCGTTCGACTAAGCTGCACGCGCACGACGAAACCAATCAGTGCCACATCGGCGACAAAGTCACTATTCGTGAAACTCGTCCGATGGCCAAGACCAAGTCTTGGGCACTGGTTGATGTTCTCGAACGCGCTGTGGAAGTCTAAGGACTAGGGGTCGGAGAAATTATATGATTCAGACTCAATCCATGCTCGATGTGGCCGATAACAGCGGCGCTCGCCGTGTTATGTGCATCAAGGTGCTGGGTGGCTCCCATCGTCGTTACGCTGGTATCGGTGACATCATCAAAGTTACCGTGAAGGAAGCAATTCCTCGCGGTAAGGTGAAAAAAGGCCAAGTGATGACTGCTGTTGTAGTCCGCACTCGTCACGGCGTACGTCGTGCTGATGGCTCCATTATCCGCTTTGATGGCAACGCTGCTGTTCTTCTGAACAACAAGCAAGAGCCGATCGGCACCCGTATCTTTGGGCCAGTGACTCGTGAACTTCGTACTGAGAAGTTCATGAAGATCGTCTCGCTCGCCCCAGAAGTGCTGTAAGGAGATCCGACATGCAAAAGATTCGTCGTGACGACGAGATCATCGTGATCGCCGGCAAAGACAAAGGTAAGCGCGGTAAGGTGCTTAAGGTTCTCGCTAATAACCGTCTGGTTATCGGTGGTCTGAACCTGGTCAAGCGTCATACCAAGCCAAACCCGATGTCGGGCGTGCAGGGCGGTATCGTCGAGAAAGAAGCTCCGCTGGACGCTTCTAACGTCGCCATCTTCAACGGCGAAACCAACAAGGCTGACCGCGTTGGTTTCAAAGTAGAAGACGGTAAGAAAATTCGTGTCTTCAAGTCGACCCAAAAAGCGGTTGATGCTTGAACACTGCTAGGTAGATTAGACCATGGCACGACTACAAGAGATTTACCGGAAGGAAATCGCCCCTAAGCTTAAGGAAGAACTTAAGCTCGGGAACGTGATGGAAGTTCCGCGCGTCACCAAAATCACCCTGAACATGGGTCTGGGCGAAGCGATCGGCGACAAAAAAGTCATCGAGCACGCTGTTGCTGACCTGGAAAAGATCACCGGTCAAAAAGTCGTTGTGACTTACGCTCGGAAATCCATCGCTGGCTTTAAAGTCCGTGAAGGTTGGCCGATCGGCGTCAAAGTGACTCTGCGCCGTGAGCGTATGTACGAATTCCTGGATCGTCTGCTGTCGATCTCCCTGCCTCGGGTCCGCGACTTCCGCGGCCTGAATGCCAAGTCCTTCGATGGTCGTGGTAACTACAGCATGGGCGTGAAAGAGCAGATCATCTTCCCGGAAATCGACTACGACAAGATCGATGCTCTCCGCGGTCTGGACATCACCCTGACCACCACTGCCAAGAACGATGATGAAGGCCGCGCTCTGCTGCGTGCGTTCAAATTCCCGTTCCGCAACTGATTGGAGTAGGACCATGGCCAAGATGAGCATGAAAAACCGCGAGCTGAAGCGTCAGCTCACGGTTGCCAAGTACGCCAAGAAGCGTGCAGCACTGAAAGCAATCATCGTTGATCTGAACGCAAGTCCAGAAGCGCGTTGGGAAGCTACAGTTGCTCTGCAGAAGCAGCCACGTGACGCAAGCGCTTCGCGCATGCGTAACCGCTGCCGCCTGACCGGTCGTCCACACGGCGTTTACCGCAAGTTCGGCCTCGGCCGTAACAAACTGCGTGAAGCGGCAATGCGTGGTGACGTACCAGGTCTGGTTAAAGCCAGCTGGTAAGTACTTTCAACGTCCAGGTGGTCGGAATCGCAAGATACTGACCGCCGGTGACCTTGAATCTGGATCAAGCCCCTTTTGGGGCTTGTTTCATTTCTGGAGTATGTCTAAAATACGCGGCTCGCCTGAGCCCGTGTTTTTTGTGCTCGGAGATTCTCGGCGACATATGTAGCCGCAAGGCTAATTTTTTTGTATTAGGAGCGTCTAGCCCATGAGTATGCAGGACCCGTTAGCGGACATGCTAACTCGTATCCGTAATGCCCAGATGGCTGAAAAGTCCGTCGTAAGCATGCCATCTTCCAAGTTGAAGGTAGCTGTTGCCAAAGTCCTGAAAGACGAAGGCTACATTGCGGGTTATCAGATCAGCAGCGAAATCAAACCACTGCTGTCCATCGAGCTGAAGTACTTCGAAGGCCGTTCGGTCATCGAGGAAGTGAAGCGCGTTAGCCGTCCAGGCCTGCGTCAGTACAAGTCCGCTGAAGATCTGCCGAAAGTTCGTGGCGGTCTGGGCGTGTCTATCGTCTCCACCAACAAAGGTGTGATGACGGATCGTGCTGCGCGCGCTGCCGGTGTCGGCGGCGAAGTTCTTTGCACTGTGTTCTAAGGGGGGATAAGCATGTCTCGCGTCGCTAAGAACCCCGTTAAGCTGCCAGCCGGTGTCGAAGTCAAATTCGCAGGCCAACAGCTTTCGGTGAAGGGTGCCAAGGGTACTCTTGAACTGAACATCCATTCGTCCGTTGAGATCGTTGAAGAAGCTGGTGAGCTGCGTTTCGCTGCTCGCAATGGCGATCAACAAACTCGCGCAATGGCCGGTACCACGCGTGCGTTGGTAAACAACATGGTCCAGGGCGTAAGCCAAGGCTTCGAGCGTAAGCTCCAGCTGGTCGGTGTTGGTTACAAAGCGCAAGCAAAAGGCACGGTTTTGAACCTTGCCCTTGGCTTCTCGCACCCAGTGGATTACGAACTGCCAGCGGGCATCACTGCTGAGACTCCTAGCCAGACCGATATCCTGATCAAGGGCATCGACAAGCAGCTGGTAGGTCAAGTGGCCGCTGAGATCCGCGACTTCCGTCCACCAGAGCCGTACAAAGGCAAAGGTGTGCGCTACGCGGACGAAGTCGTCCGTCGTAAAGAAGCCAAGAAGAAGTAGGGCATAGCAAATGACCGACAAAAAAGTTACTCGACTGCGTCGCGCTCGCAAAGCACGCCTGAAAATGCACGAACTCGAAGTCGTGCGTCTCTGCGTGTTCCGCTCGTCGCAGCACATCTACGCCCAGGTCATCTCGGCCGACGGCAACAAAGTCCTGGCAAGCGCCTCGACTTTGGATAAAGAACTGCGTGATGGTGCCACTGGCAACATCGACGCGGCCACAAAGGTTGGCCAGCTGGTCGCTACGCGTGCTAAGGCCGCTGGCGTCTCGCAAGTGGCTTTCGACCGCTCTGGCTTCAAGTACCATGGCCGCGTGAAAGCGCTGGCTGATGCTGCTCGTGAAGCTGGGCTGGAGTTCTAAGTTATGTCAAATAACGACCAAAAGCGCGACGAAGGCTACATTGAGAAGCTGGTTCAAGTTAACCGCGTAGCCAAAACCGTTAAAGGCGGCCGTATCTTCACTTTCACCGCGTTGACCGTGGTGGGTGATGGTAAAGGGCGTGTTGGCTTCGGCCGTGGCAAGTCACGTGAAGTGCCTGCTGCGATCCAGAAGGCAATGGAAGCTGCTCGTCGCAACATGATCCAAGTTGATCTGAACGGCACCACTCTGCAGTACGCAATGAAGTCCGCTCACGGCGCTTCGAAGGTGTACATGCAGCCTGCTTCTGAAGGTACCGGTATCATCGCTGGCGGCGCTATGCGTGCTGTCCTCGAAGTTGCTGGCGTTCAGAACGTTCTGGCCAAGTGCTACGGCTCGACTAACCCGGTAAACGTGGTTCACGCCACTTTCAAGGGTCTGAAGGCTATGCAATCTCCTGAGTCCATCGCTGCCAAGCGTGGCCTGACTGTCAAGGAGATCTTCTGATCATGGCTACCGTTAAAGTAACGCTGATCAAAAGCATGACCGGCCGCATCCCTAACCACAAATTGTGCGTTAAAGGTTTGGGTCTGCGTCGCATCGGTCACACTGTAGAAGTCCAGGATACTCCCGAGAATCGCGGGATGATCAACAAGGCTTACTACATGCTGCGTGTAGAGGGTTAATCGATGAAACTCAATGATCTGAGTCCAGCGCCGGGTTCCCGTCGCGAAAAGCATCGTCCGGGCCGTGGTATCGGTAGTGGTTTGGGTAAGACCGGTGGCCGTGGCCACAAGGGTCAAACCTCCCGCTCCGGTGGCACCATTGCTCCAGGCTTTGAAGGCGGTCAACAGCCGCTGCATCGTCGCCTGCCTAAGTTCGGTTTCGTGTCCCTGAAAGCCATGGATCGCGCAGAAGTGCGTCTGTCCGAGCTGGCTAAAGTGGAAGGCGACATCGTTACTGTGCAGACCCTGAAAGATGCCAACGTGATCAACGTCAACGTACAGCGTGTGAAAATCATGCTGTCCGGTGAAGTGACTCGCGCTGTCACTATCGGCAAGGGAATCGGCGCCACCAAAGGTGCGCGTTCGGCTATCGAAGCAGCTGGCGGCAAGTTCGAGGAATAAATGGCTAAGCAAGGTGCTCTCTCAGCGCTCGGCAAAGGCGGTATGTCTGAACTTTGGGCTCGTCTGCGTTTTCTGTTCCTGGCGATTATCGTCTACCGAATAGGCGCACACATCCCGGTTCCAGGTATCAACCCGGACCGACTCGCAGACCTGTTTCGACAGAATGAGGGGACCATTCTTAGCTTGTTCAACATGTTTTCCGGCGGCGCGCTGGAGCGGATGAGCATCTTTGCACTGGGGATCATGCCGTATATCTCGGCATCGATCATCATGCAACTGATGACAGCCGTCAGCCCGCAGCTGGAGCAGTTGAAGAAGGAAGGTGAAGCTGGCCGTCGCAAGATTAGCCAGTACACCCGCTACGGCACTGTCGTCCTCGCCCTGGTTCAAGCTATCGGCATGTCCGTTGGCCTGGCAGGGCAGGGCGTTGCGTTCACTGGTGACTTTGGCTTCCATTTCGTCGCGGTATCCACGTTTGTGGCTGGTGCGATGTTCATGATGTGGCTGGGTGAGCAGATTACTGAGCGTGGTGTTGGCAACGGTATCTCGATGTTGATTTTCGCAGGTATCGTCGCCGGTCTTCCGAGAGCAATCGGGCAGTCTTTCGAGTCTGCGCGTCAGGGTGATATCAATATCTTCGCCTTGGTTGCCATCGGTTTGCTGGCAGTAGCGATTATCGGTTTTGTGGTGTTCATTGAGCGTGGCCAGCGTCGTATTGCTGTTCACTACGCCAAGCGTCAGCAGGGCCGTAAGGTCTTTGCTGCGCAGACCAGCCACTTGCCGCTGAAAGTGAATATGGCCGGTGTTATTCCGGCAATTTTCGCGAGCAGCATCTTGCTGTTTCCGGCTTCGTTGGGTACCTGGTTTGGTCAGTCTGAAAATATGGGCTGGCTGCAGGACCTCTCTCAGTCGATCGCTCCTGGTCAGCCGTTGAATATTCTGCTGTTTAGTGCAGGGATTATTTTCTTCTGCTTCTTCTATACGGCGTTGATGTTCAATCCGAAAGACGTAGCGGAAAACCTGAAGAAGTCCGGTGCCTTTATTCCGGGCATCCGTCCAGGTGAGCAGTCGGCACGCTACATTGATGGCGTTCTGACCCGTTTGACCCTGTTCGGTGCTCTATATATGACGGCCGTATGCTTGTTGCCCCAGTTCCTGGTGGTTGCAGCAAACGTTCCGTTCTACCTTGGCGGGACCTCGTTGCTGATCGTGGTCGTGGTTGTGATGGACTTCATGTCCCAAGTACAATCGCACCTCGTTTCGCACCAGTACGAATCCCTGATGAAGAAAGCCAACCTGAAGGGCTACGGCAGCGGCATGTTGCGCTGAGTACCCCATAAGGTTCGAGGAGTTGGTGATGAAAGTTCGTGCATCGGTGAAAAAGCTGTGCCGTAACTGCAAGATTATTCGCCGCGAAGGTGTTGTTCGAGTAATTTGCAGCGCGGAACCGCGTCACAAACAGCGCCAAGGCTGAGTGTGATCCGCTTGAAGCCCGGCAGCTAGTGCGCTGCCGGGTTGATTATTTGTTATTACAGCGATATTATCTCGCGCCCTATTTCTTGGCTTCCGGGGCGTAGGTAGCTGTCAATTGGAGTCCCACTGAATGGCCCGTATTGCAGGCGTTAACATTCCAGATAACAAGCACACTGTTATCTCGCTGACCTACATCTATGGTGTTGGTCGCACTACTGCGCAGAAAATTTGCGCGGTTGCTGGGGTAAACCCAGCCGCTAAGATCAAGGATCTGAGCGACGAGCAGATTGAACAGCTGCGTGGCGAAGTGGCGAAGTTCACCACTGAAGGTGACCTGCGTCGCGAAATCAACATGAAAATCAAGCGTTTGATGGACCTCGGTTGCTATCGCGGTCTGCGTCATCGTCGTGGTCTTCCAGTACGCGGTCAGCGTACCAAGACTAACGCGCGTACCCGTAAAGGTCCGCGTAAGCCGATCCGCAAGTAATCGCCCCAGCGAATCGACAGGAAAATTATCATGGCAAAACCTGCTGCTCGTCCTCGTAAAAAAGTTAAAAAGACAGTGGTTGATGGCATCGCCCACATCCATGCATCTTTTAACAACACCATCGTGACCATCACCGACCGTCAAGGTAACGCGCTTTCTTGGGCTACCTCCGGTGGTTCGGGTTTCCGCGGTTCCCGCAAGTCCACCCCGTTTGCTGCTCAAGTAGCTGCTGAACGTGCTGGTCAAGCTGCGCTGGAATATGGCCTGAAAAACCTCGACGTTAACGTCAAAGGTCCAGGTCCAGGTCGTGAGTCTGCTGTCCGTGCTTTGAACGGCTGTGGCTATAAGATCGCCAGCATCACCGACGTGACGCCAATCCCGCACAACGGGTGCCGTCCGCCGAAGAAGCGCCGCGTGTAATCCAGGAGATTGTAAAGAATGGCTCGTTACATTGGTCCAAAATGCAAACTCGCTCGTCGCGAAGGCACCGATCTCTTCCTGAAGAGCGGCGTGCGCGCGATCGAATCGAAGTGCAACATTGAAGCAGCACCTGGTATCCACGGCCAACGCCGCGGTCGCCAGTCCGACTACGGCACCCAACTGCGTGAAAAGCAGAAGGTCCGTCGTATCTACGGCGTTCTCGAGCGTCAGTTCAGCGGCTACTACAAAGAAGCTGCTGGCAAGAAAGGTGCAACCGGTGAAAACCTGCTGCAACTGCTCGAATGCCGTCTGGACAACGTTGTATACCGTATGGGCTTTGGTTCGACTCGTGCCGAATCCCGTCAGCTGGTATCGCACAAGTCGATCAGCGTTAACGGTCAGACCGTAAACGTTCCGTCCTACCAGGTTCGTGCTGGTGACGTGGTCGCAGTTCGCGAGAAAGCAAAAAACCAACTTCGCATTGTCCAAGCTCTCGATCTGTGTGCCCAACGTGGCCGCGTAGAATGGGTAGAAGTAGACACTGAGAAGAAGTCGGGCGTTTTCAAGAACGTTCCTGCTCGCAGTGATCTGTCCGCCGACATCAACGAAAGCCTGATTGTCGAGCTCTACTCCAAGTAAGGGCTAGAAAATAGGTGCATCCATGCAGATTTCGGTAAATGAGTTCCTGACACCCCGCCACATTGATGTGCAGGTTGTCAGTCCAACCCGCGCCAAAATTACTCTCGAGCCTCTCGAGCGTGGTTTTGGCCACACCCTGGGCAACGCGCTGCGCCGCATCCTGTTGTCCTCAATGCCCGGCTGTGCAGTAGTCGAGGCCGAGATTGACGGTGTGCTCCACGAGTACAGCGCCATCGAAGGTGTACAGGAAGACGTAATTGAAATCCTGTTGAACCTTAAAGGTCTGGCTATCAAGCTGCACGGCCGTGACGAAGTTACGCTGACCTTGTCGAAGAAGGGTTCGGGGGTGGTTACCGCTGCCGATATTCAGCTGGATCATGATGTCGAGATCGTTAACCCCGATCACGTAATCGCTAACCTGGCGTCTAACGGCGCCCTGAACATGAAGCTCACTGTAGCTCGTGGTCGTGGTTATGAACCGGCCGACTCGCGTCAGAGCGATGAAGACGAAAGCCGCAGCATTGGTCGCTTGCAGCTTGACTCTTCGTTCAGCCCGGTTCGCCGTATCGCATACGTGGTGGAAAACGCCCGTGTCGAGCAGCGTACTAACCTGGACAAGCTGGTTATTGATCTGGAAACCAACGGTACCCTGGATCCTGAAGAGGCTATCCGCCGCGCTGCAACCATTCTGCAACAGCAGTTGGCTGCGTTCGTCGACCTCAAAGGTGACAGCGAACCAGTGGTAATCGAGCAGGAAGACGAGATCGATCCGATCCTGCTTCGCCCGGTTGACGATCTGGAACTGACTGTACGTTCGGCTAACTGCCTTAAGGCGGAAAACATTTACTACATCGGTGACCTGATCCAGCGCACCGAAGTAGAACTGTTGAAGACTCCGAACCTGGGCAAGAAATCCTTGACTGAAATCAAGGACGTTCTGGCCTCCCGCGGTCTGTCCCTCGGCATGCGCCTCGACAACTGGCCGCCTGCAAGTCTTAAGAAGGACGACAAGGCGACTGCCTGATCGTCGTAATCACCGAACGTGAGTTTGGTAAGGAATGAACCATGCGTCATCGTAAAAGTGGTCGTCACCTGAGCCGTACCAGCTCGCACCGCAAGGCCATGTTCCAAAACATGGCGGTGTCGCTGTTCGAGCACGAGCTGATCAAAACTACACTGCCGAAAGCTAAAGAACTGCGTCGCGTTGCTGAGCCGCTGATCACTTTGGCCAAGACAGACAGCCTGGCTAACCGCCGTCTGGCTTTCGACCGTACTCGTTCGAAAGCTATCGTTGGTAAGCTCTTCAACGACCTGGGCAAGCGTTACGCTACCCGTGAGGGCGGCTACCTGCGCATCCTCAAGTGCGGTTTCCGCGCTGGCGACAACGCGCCTATGGCGTACGTCGAGTTGGTTGATCGTGCTACTGCTGGCGAAGCTGTAAGCGCCGAGTAATACGACAAGCTGCAACGAAGAACCGGGCCTAGTGCCCGGTTTTTTGTGCGCGTAATAAAAGCGCGTTGCGTACAAGAATCTTCAGGCGACACGCTTCACTATGAGCATCGGGCATGTTGGTAGTTATTTTCTATTGAAGCCTACAATTTAATGAATTTGTAGGTGTCATGTGAATGGTCAATACTCCCTCCAAGCCGATTAGCCGGCAGTTTCAAGCCCGACCTGAGGAAGATGCGCATGAGCCAGAATAAAGTCCTTACCACCGCCAGCGGCGCGCCCGTTGCGGACAATCAGAACTCACGTTCCGCCGGCCCTCGTGGCCCCTTGCTGCTCGACGATTTTCACCTGATCGAGAAGCTCGCTCACTTCAACCGTGAAAACATCCCTGAGCGTCGCGTGCACGCCAAAGGTTCGGGTGCCTTCGGTACCTTCACGGTGACAAAAGACATTACCCAATACACCAGCGCCAAATTGTTCGAGTCCGTTGGCAAGCAGACCCCTACGTTCCTGCGTTTCTCCACGGTAGGTGGGGAGCGCGGTTCGGCCGACACTGAGCGCGATCCACGTGGCTTCGCCTTGAAGTTCTACACCGAGGAAGGCAACTGGGACATCGTCGGTAACAACACCCCTGTGTTTTTTATCCGTGATCCGCTGAAGTTCCCGGATTTTATCCACACCCAGAAACGCCTGCCGCAGAGCAACCTGAAAAGCGCGCAGATGATGTGGGATTTTTGGTCGCACTCCCCTGAGGCATTGCACCAGGTCACCATCCTGTTTTCGGACCGCGGGATTCCAGACGGCTACCGTCACATGCACGGTTTCGGCAGCCACACTTACAGTCTGATCAATGCCCAGGGCGAGCGTCATTGGGTGAAGTGGCACTACAAGACCAAGCAAGGCATCAAGAACCTGGCTCCGGCCGAGGCTGCCCGCTTGGCGGGTACCGATCCTGACTACGCCCAACGCGATCTGTTTGGTGCAATCGAGCGCGGTGACTTCCCCAAGTGGCGCGTGTGCATCCAGATCATGACCGAGGCGCAGGCGAATGCCCATTACGAAAACCCGTTTGATGTGACCAAGACCTGGTCGCAAAAAGAGTTCCCGTTGATTGAAGTGGGTGAGCTGGAGCTCAACCGTAATCCGCAGAACTACTTCGCGGAAGTTGAGCAGGCTGCATTTGGCCCAAGCAACATGGTCCCAGGCGTTGGCCTGTCCCCAGACCGTATGCTCCAAGGTCGGGTGTTCGCCTACGCCGATGCTCACCGCTATCGTGTGGGTACCAACCACCAGCAACTGCCGGTGAACGCGCCACGTAGCCCGGTTAACAGCTACCAGCGTGACGGTTCCATGGCTTTCGGCAGCAACGGTGGGGCGGCTCCGAACTACGAGCCAAACAGCTATGCCGACGCACCGAAACAAGCCCCGCAATATGCAGAGCCAGCACTGGCCCTGAGCGGCGCTGCCGATCGTTACGATCACCGCGAAGATACGGACTACTACAGCCACGCCGGTGCGCTGTTCCGTCTGATGAATGATGAGCAGAAAGCGTTGCTCACCAATAACATCGCGGGCGCAATGGCTGGGGTTTCCAGCGATGTGGTCCAGCGTCAACTGCAGCACTTCTATAAGGCTGACCCGGCTTATGGAGAAGCAATTGCAAAGGCACTGGGTGTATCGCTTAACTGACTCTAAACGATAAGCAGAACCGCCCTCATTTGGGCGGTTTTTGCGTTATTTCAGCTACTTTTCTCCGGAAATCTTCACTTTTCTGCCGTTTGTCCCGTGACCTTCAAGTCAGCATGGTTCAAACTACAGTCTTTCAAGCAGGGAGATGTAGGGCGATGCAAGGTCACCCCGACGTAATCGATTACCTCAACACGTTGCTGACGGGCGAACTGGCAGCTCGTGACCAATATTTCATCCATTCGCGTATGTACGAAGACTGGGGCTTTACCGAGCTCTATGAGCGTATCAACCACGAAATGGAAGAAGAGGCACAGCACGCTGACGCCCTGATGCGCCGCATTCTGATGCTCGAAGGCACGCCGCGTATGCGTCCTGATGATCTGGACGTGGGTACCACAGTGCCTGATATGCTCGCTGCCGATCTTCGCCTTGAGTACAAGGTCCGTGCCGCACTCTGCAAGGGCATTGAGCTTTGCGAACAGCACAACGACTATGTCACCCGCGAAATATTGCGGGTGCAGTTGAATGACACCGAAGAAGATCACACCTACTGGCTGGAAAAGCAGTTGGGCCTGATCAAGTTGATCGGCCTGGAGAATTACCTGCAATCGCAGTTCTGATTCCCGGTTACAAAAAAGCCCCTGTCACCGCAAAGTGGCAGGGGCTTTTTATTGGGCGATGAAAAAATCAGGCCCTGTCGCGTTCCAGCAACGGTTTCAAGTAGTAACCGGTGTGCGATTGAGGCATTTCGGAAACCTGCTCCGGAGTGCCCACTGCGATGATCTGGCCACCCTTAGAACCACCTTCTGGCCCCAGGTCTACCAGCCAGTCGGCAGTCTTGATCACATCAAGGTTGTGCTCGATCACCACCACGGTATTGCCGTGGTCCCGCAAGCGGTGCAGTACGTCCAGCAACTGCTGGATATCCGCGAAGTGCAGGCCAGTGGTCGGCTCATCGAGGATGTACAAGGTTTTGCCGGTATCACGCTTGGACAGCTCGCGAGATAGCTTGACCCGCTGCGCCTCGCCACCCGACAGCGTGGTCGCTGACTGCCCCAGCTTGATGTACGACAGGCCCACATCCATCAGCGTCTGCAGCTTGCGCGCCAGCGCCGGCACTGCGTCGAAGAACTCGCGAGCTTCCTCGATCGTCATCTCCAGGGTTTCATGGATGCTCTTGCCCTTGTACTTGATCTCCAGGGTCTCGCGGTTGTAGCGCTTGCTCTTGCACACATCGCACGGCACGTAGATGTCCGGCAGGAAGTGCATTTCCACCTTGATCAGGCCATCGCCCTGGCACGCTTCACAGCGGCCACCCTTGACGTTGAACGAGAAGCGGCCCGGCCCATAACCCCGTGAGCGCGACTCTGGCACGCCAGCGAACAACTCACGGATAGGGGTAAACAGCCCGGTGTAGGTGGCTGGGTTGGAGCGAGGCGTACGCCCAATCGGGCTCTGGTCGATGTCGACCACCTTGTCCAGATGCTCCAGGCCCTTGATGCTGTCGTGAGCCGCCGCTTCCAGGGTGGTCGCGCCATTCAGGGCGGTGGCACTCAGTGGGAACAGGGTGTTGTTGATCAGCGTCGACTTGCCCGAACCGGAAACACCGGTCACGCAGGTCAGCAGGCCCAGCGGAATCTCCAGGTCGACATTGCGCAGGTTGTTCCCGCGCGCGCCCTTTAGATGCAGCGCCATCTTCTTGTTACGCGGCGTTCGCTTGGCGGGTACTTCAATCTTCACACGGCCGGACAAGTATTTGCCGGTCAGTGAGTCAGGATGTGCCATCACCTCGGCAGGCGTGCCTTCAGCAACGATATGGCCGCCATGCACGCCCGCGCCGGGGCCGATATCGACCACGTAGTCCGCCAGGCGGATAGCGTCTTCATCATGCTCGACCACAATCACGGTATTGCCGATATCGCGAAGGTGTTTCAGCGTGCCCAGCAGGCGGTCGTTATCCCGTTGGTGCAAGCCAATCGACGGCTCGTCGAGGATATACAGCACGCCCACGAGGCCGGCGCCGATCTGGCTGGCCAGGCGAATGCGCTGTGCCTCACCGCCAGACAGGGTATCGGCACTGCGGTCCAGCGACAGATAGTCCAGGCCCACGTTGACCAGGAACTGCAATCGCTCGCGAATCTCCTTGAGGATCTTGTCGGCAATCTCTCCACGACGACCGGTCAGCTTCAGCACGCCAAAGTATTCACAGGCATCGCCGATCGGCAGGTTGGTTACTGCCGGCAGGGTCTTCTCGCCCACCCATACATGCCGGGCTTCACGGCGCAGGCGCGTGCCACGGCAATCCGGGCATGGCTGTGTGCTGAGGAACTTCGCCAGCTCCTCGCGCACGCTCGCCGATTCGGTTTCGCGGTAACGGCGTTCCAGGTTCGGCACGATGCCTTCGAACGGGTGCGAGCGCTTGACGATATCGCCGCGATCGTTCAGGTATTTGAAGTCGACATTCTGTGAACCGCTGCCATTTAGAATGACCTTCTGCTGGTCTGCTGGCAGTTGGTTGAACGGTACTTCCAGGCTGAACTTGTAGTGGGAGGCCAACGACCCAAGCATCTGGAAGTAGTAGACGTTACGCCTGTCCCATCCGCGTATCGCACCCTCGGCCAAGGTCAGCTCGCCATTGACCAGGCGCTTGATGTCGAAAAACTGCTTCACACCCAGGCCGTCGCAAGTCGGGCAGGCGCCGGCCGGGTTGTTGAAGGAAAACAGTTTGGGTTCCAGCTCGCTGATGGCATGGCCACAGATCGGGCAGGCGAAGCGTGCGGAGAAGATGATCTCTTCGCCCGGCTCGTCATCCATCGGCGCTACCAGGGCAATGCCATCGGCCAGCTTCAGCGCGGTTTCGAACGATTCCGCCAAACGCTGCTGCAAGTCGGCGCGCACCTTGAATCGGTCGACCACCACATCAATGGAGTGCTTTTTCTGCTTGTCCAGCTTCGGCGCTTCGTCCAGCTCATAGAGCTTGCCGTTGATGCGCGCACGTACAAAACCCTGGGCACGCAGCTCTTCGAAGACCGACAGGTGTTCGCCCTTGCGCTCGCGAATGACAGGCGCCAGCAGCATCAGCTTGGCGCCTTCGGGCTGGGCCAGCACCAGGTCGACCATCTGGCTGACGGTCTGGGCTTCCAGGGGGATATCGTGGTCCGGGCAGCGGGGGATACCCACGCGTGCGTAGAGCAGGCGCAGGTAGTCGTAGATCTCGGTAATGGTACCCACGGTGGAGCGCGGGTTGTGGGACGTGGATTTCTGCTCGATGGAAATAGCCGGCGACAGGCCTTCAATGGTGTCGACATCGGGCTTTTCCATCATCGACAGGAACTGCCGGGCGTAGGCCGACAGCGATTCCACATAGCGACGCTGACCTTCGGCATACAGCGTGTCGAACGCCAGGGACGATTTGCCGGAGCCGGACAAGCCGGTGATGACGATCAGTTTGTCCCGGGGCAGGGTCAGGTCGATGTTCTTCAGGTTGTGGGTTCTAGCCCCACGAATCAGGATCTTGTCCAAGATGGCCTCGCACGGCGGGCGTAAATGATGCCGGAGTATACGGCTAAAGACTGGATGAATATACACTGTCAAAACGCCGCCTGCAGCCTTACATGAAAGCTGCGCGGCAAAGCGCCGCATATACCCTCTCAATCGATGGGACTGGTAGAATCGCCGCCGGTTCACACGAGGTTTTTCCATGCACGATCCCCACAGCGAACGCATGAGTAGCGGCGAGACCCGAGCGGCAAGCGGGCTGGCCCTGGTGTTCGCCTTCCGTATGCTGGGCATGTTTATGGTGTTGCCAGTGCTGGCCACCTATGGGATGGATCTCGCAGGTGCGACCCCCGCCTTGATCGGCCTGGCGATTGGTGCCTATGGCCTGACCCAGGCGATTTTCCAGATCCCGTTCGGGATTATTTCCGACCGCATTGGCCGTCGCCCGGTGATCTATCTCGGGCTGATCGTATTCGCCCTTGGCAGTGTGCTAGCGGCCCAATCCGATTCGATCTGGGGCGTGATCGCCGGCCGCATCCTGCAGGGCGCCGGTGCGATTTCCGCCGCCGTGATGGCGCTGCTGTCGGACCTGACCCGCGAACAACACCGCACCAAGGCCATGGCGATGATCGGCATGACCATCGGCCTGTCGTTTGCCGTGGCCATGGTGGTCGGGCCCTTGCTCACGCGCGCGTTCGGCTTGCATGGGCTGTTCCTGGCCACGGGCGGCATGGCGTTGTTTGGCATCCTGATCGTTGCCTTTATGGTGCCGCGCTCCACCGGTACGCTGCAGCATCGTGAATCGGGCGTCGCACGCAAGGCGTTGCTTCCGACGCTCAAGCACCCGGACCTGCTGCGCCTGGATCTAGGTATCTTCGTATTACACGCCATGCTGATGTGCAGCTTCGTCGCCTTACCCCTGGCCCTGGTGGAAAAAGCTGGCCTGCCCAAGGAGCAGCACTGGTGGGTCTACCTCACTGCGCTGTTGATTTCGTTCTTCGCCATGATCCCGTTCATCATCTATGGCGAGAAGAAACGCAAAATGAAACGAGTTTTACTCGGCGCCGTCGCGACATTGATGCTCACTGAACTATTCTTCTGGCAGTTCGGCGATAGCCTGCGAGCACTGGTGATCGGTACGGTGGTGTTTTTCACCGCCTTCAACCTGCTCGAAGCGTCGTTGCCGTCACTGATCAGTAAAGTCTCACCGGCAGGCGGCAAGGGCACGGCCATGGGGGTGTATTCCACCAGCCAGTTCCTGGGTTCCGCGTTGGGCGGCATCATGGGCGGCTGGATGTTCCAGCATGGCGGTTTGTCGGTTGTGTTCCTCGGATGCGCCGGGCTGGCTGCACTTTGGCTGGTCTTTGCTGTTACCATGCGCGAACCTCCCTACGTCACCAGTCTGCGTTTGCCGCTATCGCCCGAGGCAATCCGCGAAGCCGGCCTGGTAGAGCGCCTGAAGGCTGTCGTAGGGGTAACGGATGCAGTCGTGGTCGCTGAAGAGGCGGCCATTTACATCAAATTGGACACCGAATTATTGGATCGCGCGACGCTCGAGCAACTGGTCAACCCAGTGCCGACAGCGCGCCCAGCCTAGGAGAACGTTATGGCCCGTGGGGTTAACAAAGTCATATTGGTCGGTACTTGCGGCCAGGATCCCGAAGTTCGCTACTTGCCTAACGGTAATGCTGTGACCAACCTGAGTCTGGCGACCAGCGAGCAATGGACCGATAAGCAGACCAACGAGCGCAAAGAGAAAACCGAGTGGCACCGCGTGTCGATGTTCGGCAAGGTCGCAGAGATCGCCGGTGAATACCTGCGCAAAGGTTCGCAGGTGTACATCGAAGGCAAACTGCAAACCCGCGAGTGGGAAAAAGACGGCATCAAGCGTTACACCACCGAAATCGTGGTCGACATGCAAGGCACCATGCAACTGCTGGGCGGCCGTCCACAGGGCGACCAACAGGGCCAGGGCGGCATGTCCAACTCGGCACCGCGCCCACAGCAGTCGCGTCCGCAGCCAAGCCAACAGCCACAGCGTGAGTCGCGCCCAGCACCACAACAGGCTGCCCCGCAACCGGCTCCGGATTTCGACAGCTTTGATGACGATATCCCGTTCTAAGGTCCAAGACCGACCCTGAACAAACAAAACCCCCGATAGCGAAAGCATCGGGGGTTTTTTTATGGTCGACGTGCAGGCGTCGCGCGCGGGGCGCCTTTGTACAGGCAGCACACCAATCCCAGCATTTGTTCTCATGGCTCACAAGATTTAGGCTGGCGCCACCTCTAAGAAAGAAGGAAGGCTGTGATGACCTGGTCCGCCAAGCAGTACACAATGTTCGAACAGCAGCGCACTCGCCCCGTCCGTGACCTGGTTGCGGCAATTCCCAACACCGACGTGGGCACCGCAGTCGACCTGGGGTGCGGGCCGGGAAACTCCACTGAAGTGCTGGCCGAGCGTTTCCCCCAAGCGCACGTCACTGGCATGGACAGCTCCGATGACATGTTGGCAGACGCCCGCAAGCGCCTGCCCAGGTTGAACTTCGAGCTGGCAGATATCGGCGCCTGGCATCCTGCGCAACGCTTGGATGTGATCCTGGCCAATGCCTCGCTGCAATGGCTGCCCGACCACGCCACGCTCTACCCGCATTTGGTCCACCAACTGAACCCAGGCGGTACGCTGGCGGTGCAAACCCCGGACAACCTTGACGAGCCCGCTCATCGCCTGGCCCGAGAAGTCGCGGCCGATGGCCCATGGTCGGCAAAGATAGGGGCGGTCAAACACAATGAACGGCACACCGCCAGTTATTACTACGAACTGCTGAGCAAGCATTGCAGTACCGTGGATGTGTGGCGCACCACCTATCAACACCCCTTGGCGGACCACGCAGCGGTGGTGGAGTGGTTCAAGGCTTCGGCATTGCGGCCTTTTCTTGCGCCGTTGACGGACGATGAAAAAGCCGCCTTCCTGCAGCAATACCAGGCGCGAATTACCCAGGCTTATCCAGCCCTGGCCGATGGCACGGTGTTGTTGCCCTTTCCGCGGCTGTTCATCATTGCCACACGCTAAAGCGATCAGCCCAGGTGGCGGTCACGCAGCCGCTGTTTGGGCTTTCAGATATTCCTCTGCCGACACTACACCCGCATAGCCAAATGCCAGGGAGGCCATGTACGCCCCGTGCACCTGTGCCGCCGGAATCACCTGGCCGTTGAATTCCTGGTCGCGGGTCGCGCAGGCGTCATGGATCACCGTAACCTTGTAGCCCAGGTCCGCTGCCGCCCGCACCACGGCGTCAACGCACATATGGCTCATGCTGCCCACTACCACCACATCGGTGATGCTGCGCTGTTCCAGCAGTTCGCGCAGGTTGGTTTGGCGAAACGCATTCACGAAGTGTTTGAGCACCACCGGTTCATCGCCCTCGTTGAGCACCTTGGCATGCAAATGCGCGCCTTCGGAGCCCGGTGTGAAGAACGGTGCGTCGTCGCCAGCGAACTCATGCCGTACATGAATCACCGCATCGCCTGCTTGTCGAAACGCTTGGAGCACCTGCGCCGCCTTGTCCGCTGCGGCTTCCACGCCGTCGAGCGGCCACTTGCCCTGGGGGAAGTAGTCGTTCTGGATATCGATTAGGATGAGCGCCTGCTTGGCCATGTGTGTTGCCTCGTGATGGGTTGATGGGCCTAGTATCTTAGCTGGCGATCACACCGAGAATTGGCTGCACCGACAATAACAGGGGGAAAACTGACAATGGCCGCGCAACGCAGCACTGTCGAGCTGGGTGTGTTGATCTACCAGGGCGCGCAACTCGCCGCAGTCCACGGGCTGACCGACCTGTTCGGGGTCGCTAACCGCATCGCCGCCGAGCATGAATCTGCGCAATTACCGCTGCTGCGGGTCAGCCACTGGCAGGTAGATGCCCACGGCACGCCCGCGCGCACGTTCGACAGCCACCCAGGCCCCGAGCAACCGATGATGGCCGTGTTGGTGCCGCCCTCGATTGCAGAGTTCACCGAAGACCAGGCGCCGCTTGCGCTGCTGGAATGGCTGCGCCTGCAACATGCGGGCGGCACCGTGCTGGGCGGCGTGTGCATCGGCTCGATCATGCTGGCGCGCAGCGGCCTGTTGGATGGCCGCAGTGCCACCACCCACTGGTCCTCCGCGAAGTCTTTTGCGGCCTGTTACCCGGCGGTGCGACTGGAAGCGGATAAACCTATTGTCGATGACGGCGACCTGATCACCTCCGCTGGGCTGATGGCCTGGTCGGAATTGGGCCTGCGCCTGGTCGATCGGCTTATGGGGCCGAGCATTGCAGCTGACACTGCGCGCTTTCTGGTGATCGAGCACAGCGCCAGTGCCAGCCAGTGCGGTAGCAACTTTGCGCCGATTCTCAGGCATGGTGATGGTGCGGTCCTCAAGGTCCAGCATTGGCTGCAGGCCAGTGGCGCGGTGGATGTGTCCGTGGCGGCGATGGCGCAGGAGGCGAACCTGGAGGAGCGCACGTTCTTGCGCCGCTTTCGCAACGCCACCGGGCTGAAACCCACCGAGTACTGTCAGCATCTGCGAGTCGGCAAGGCGCGGCAGATGCTGGAGTTCACTAACGGCACGATCGATCACATTGCCTGGACCGTCGGCTATCAGGACCCCAGCGCCTTTCGCGCCATCTTCAAGAAAATCACCGGCCTGTCCCCCAGTGATTACCGCAACCGCTTCGGGGTTTGAATCGTGCAGAACGCCGCAGGGTTCGCCCCGGGTCGTGCAAAATAAAACAGGCTAACGGCCATCACTTTTTGCGCAATTGATTGATTTAACAGCTCTCCCCTCAATCCCCGCGTTGGCCTGATCCATGCAACCTCACTGCTACACAAAGGTTGATGGAAAAGGGGACCGCATGACCCCCATAAGTCGCAAGAAGTTGGTGGTCGCCCACTCCATGCGAGAGGGGGCGCCCCTGCATGAAATCGAAACCAACCGAGCCCTCGCACGCTGGCTCGCGCAGATCCTGGGGCTCAAGTTCGGGGGCAGTTACGACCCGGCCCTGCATGCGGGTCGGGAATTGTATCTGCTGCCCACGCAAACCCTGGTCGGGCCAGCCCAAGCGCGCCAGCTCAATATCAAGGGGCCACAAGATCTGTGGGGCGGCTATGTCGATCACGCGTTCATCTGCACCAAAGCCATCAGTCACGGGCTGCTGAGTCCCGAGGCCAAGGCGCCCGAAGGCTGGTCGCCGTCATTCTGCGAACGTGTGCGTGACGTGGTGTTGGACGGTGTGAGTGTGTTCGCCCTTGAGGATGCACGGTCTGCCGCGACCCGCTTGCTCTACAGCGGCCCGATTCGTCTGAAACCCGTAAATGCTTGTGCAGGGCGGGGGCAGGAAGTTATCCACAGCCTGGATGAGTTCGACGCGATAGTGGCGCGCCCGGAAGCGGCGAGAATGTTCAATGAAGGTGTGGTGCTGGAACAAGACCTGCACGCGGTGGTCACCCACAGTGTGGGCCAGAGTTTTATCGGCGATCACCTATTCAGCTACTGCGGCGAGCAGCACTTGACGCAAGACGGGCAGGGGGAAGAGGTCTACGGCGGTTCCGATCTGCTGGTCGTCCCCGGTGATTACGCTGCCCTGCTCAAACTGGATCTGCCTGAAGACGTGCGTGAGGCCATCGAACAGGCGCTGGTTTTCGACCGTGCTGCGAATGAGGCCTACCCAGGCTTCTTCGCTTCGCGCCGCAACTACGACATCGCCCAAGGCCTGGACAGCACAGGCCAGCGCCGTAGTGGTGTGCTCG
The DNA here is from genome assembly GCF_016613265.1 of Pseudomonas sp. MF6751. Taxonomy (NCBI): domain Bacteria; kingdom Pseudomonadati; phylum Pseudomonadota; class Gammaproteobacteria; order Pseudomonadales; family Pseudomonadaceae; genus Pseudomonas; species Pseudomonas sp. MF6751. The sequence continues at coordinate 280,712 of NZ_JAENSV010000002.1, read as the reverse complement.
AACAATCCTGGCGCATGGGCGGGGCCAGCAGCGCGGAAGTCGCGGCGTTGCAGAGTTTTATCAACCATCCGGGCCTTAAGGCCATCCGTGTGTCCTCGGTAGAAACCTATGTAGACCAGGCGCTGCCGGCGGATGCCATCGAGGTATACCGAGGCCCGGCCGAAAACAGCGACTTTCTACTCAAGTATGTGACGGTCAAGACTTATGACGGCTAGAAGCGAGAGCATCACCATCGATATAGACGACGAACAGATGAGTGGGACATTCCTCAGTCCCAAGTCCAAAGTGCCCGGCGTATTGTTCGTGCACGGCTGGGGCGGCAGCCAGGAGCGCGACCTGGAGCGGGCCAAAGGTATCGCAGGCCTTGGATGTGTGTGCCTGACCTTCGACCTGCGTGGCCATGCTGGCACCGGCATCCCCTTGTCCCGCGTCACCCGCGAAGACAACCTGCGCGACCTGTTGGCCGCTTACGATCGCCTGCTGTCCCACCCGGCTATCGACACCTCGGCGGTGGCAGTGGTGGGCACCAGTTATGGCGGGTACCTCGCGGCGATCCTCACCTCGTTGCGCCCGGTACGTTGGCTGGCGCTGCGAGTGCCGGCACTGTACCGCGACCAGGAATGGCTCAAGCCCAAGCGCGACTTGGATAAAGCCGACCTGATGGATTACCGTGGCACCCTCGTGCACGCCGAAACCAACCGCGCCCTGCATGCCTGCGCGCAATTTACCGGCGATGTGCTGATTGTCGAATCGGAAACCGACGACCATGTGCCCCACGCCACCATCATGAGTTACCGCGCGGCGTGCCAGCAGACCCATTCGCTGACCCACCGCATCATCGACGGCGCCGACCATTCCCTGAGCGACCCGGTGTCGCAGCAGGCGTACACCTCGATCCTGGTGGACTGGATTACCGAGATGGTGGTGGGGGAGCGGTTGAGCATCATTCAGTCCCGATAGGTGTTGCCTTGGTGATCGCTATCGCGGGCAAGCCCGGCTCCCACCTTGGAATGCATTCCCCTGTGGGAGCCGGGCTTGCCCGCGATAGCGATTCAACAGTCACCACCGCCTCATCAGGCTGTCTTCTTTACTCGCAACGCCTTGGCCTTGGCCTCCACCCCCAAATACATCACCAATGCAATCAACAACGGGCAGATAAAGTAAATCGCCCGATACGCGATCAGCCCCGCCAGCAAACTCCCCCGCGACGCCTCATGCTGCAACAGCGCAATGAACACCGCCTCCAACACCCCCAACCCGGCGGGGATGTGGGTGACCACTCCGGCAATCGCACTGATCAACAGCACGCCCAGCACCAGTGGGTAATCCAGTTTGGCCGGCAGCAAGGTAAAGATAACCGCGGCCATCAATGACCAGTTCAACGCACCCAGGGCCAACTGCAAACAGGCCATGCGCAACGACGGCAAGTTGATCTCGATACCGCGAATCGACCACGCACGCTTTTTCGAAAACCGGCACGCCGCCAGGTAGCCCAGGCTCGCGATCACCAATAACACTCCGACACCTTGCAAGGCGCCGCTGCTGAGCTTCCAGCCTGGCGGCAGGGTCACCAATCCGCTGCTGAACACCACCCCGGCCAACGCCATATAGCCGAACCAATTGGTGGCCAGGCTCAGGCCGAGGATCTTGGCGATATTGCTGGTGCTCACGCCCAGGCGTGAATACAGCCGATACCGCATGGCGATGCCGCCGACCCAGGCGCTGAGGTTGAGGTTGAACGCGTAGCTGATGATGCCCACCGGCAATATCTGCTTCCAACGCAATGGCTGGCGAATGTAGGTGCGGCCGATCAAGTCGAAGCAGGCATAGACGATAAAACTGCACAGCGTCAGCGCGCCGGCGATGAACAATGTGCGTAGCTTGAACTCGCTCAGGGTCTGGAACACTTCGCTCCAGTCGATGCGCCGGGCCAGCAGGGTAAACAACACAATCAGCAGCACGAAGAACGCGATCGTCAGCGGTTTCTTCCAGCGCTTGAACCCAGAGGCTTGCGCTTGGGGGCGGGCTTCAGACGTCATGGGGCGTGGCCTCAAAAGGTTTCAAGCGCGGTTTGTGGGCCGGCAACCAACTGGCCAGTACCGGGAAATGGCGCATCACATGAAACACCAGGAAACCCACGGTCAAGCGCCAGAGCCACAGGCGTGGCTTGCGCTTTTCCGGCATGGTCTGGCAATGATTGTGGGCGAGGGCTTCCAGGCGTTCGTAGAGCTGCTGATTGAAAGCCCGGTCGCGAATCAGCACATTGGCCTCCAGGTTCAATGCCAGGCTCAGTGGGTCCAGGTTGCTCGAACCGACGGTGCTCCATTCGTCATCCACCAGCGCCACCTTGCCGTGCAATGGGCGTTGGCAGTATTCGTGAATCACCACGCCATCCTTGAGCAGATAGTCATAGAGCATGCGCGCGGCCAGTTTCGCCAACAGCACGTCGGGCTGGCCCTGCATGATCAACTGCACCTGCACGCCACGGCGCGCCGCGTTACGGATCTCGCGAAGCAAGCGGTAGCCGGGGAAGAAGTACGCGTTGGCGATCACCACCCGCTGCCGGGCCTGGCTCAAGGCGTGGATATACGCTTCTTCGATGTCGTCACGATGCTGGATATTGTCGCGGTAAATCAGGCGTACCAGGCCGTCGCCTGGCTCGTTCGTCCAGGGTGAAGGCCGCTGTTGGCGCCGCCGCCAACCGCGACGGCTGCGCACCTGGCGGCCACTTTGGGCAAGGGCGAAATGGTGCAGGTCGGCCACGGCCGGGCCGATCACCTGCACGGCGTAATCCTGCTTGGCTTCGGGGCCGAAATCCGCCAAGTGGTCAGCAGAAAAATTGATCCCGCCGATAAACGCCACGCGGGCATCCACCACTACAATCTTGCGGTGCAGGCGGCGAAACCAGTTAGTGCGTATGCCGAAGGTCTTGGGCGCCGGGTCGAACATCTGCACCATCACCCCGGCTTCGGCCAACTCCCGCAGGAAGCCCGGGCTCAGCTCGCCGCAACCAAAACCGTCGAGGCTGACCACCACCTTTACCCCACGCTTGGCCGCCTCGATGAGGATGCCGTGCAGCTCAAAGCCGACCTTGTCTTCAAAAAGGATGAAGGTCTCCAGCAGGATCTCGCGCTCGGCGCTGCGCAATGCCTCGAACACGGCAGGAAAGTACGCCTCGCCGTTCTCCAGCAACGCCACCTGGTTGCCGCTCTGCCAGCCGTAATCCAGATCTCGCGCCTTGCTGTCATCTGGCGGTTGGTCTGTGGCGATATGGTCTACCGCAACGTTCATAACTCAACCTCCACCGACAGCGGCACATGGTCTGATAAATGGGACCAGGGGCGAGTGGTGAGCACGCGAGGGTTGTGCACCGTCAGGTTACGCACATAAATGCGGTCCAGCGGCAGCAACGGCAGGCGTGCCGGGAAGGTGCGCGCCGGTTTGCCGAGGGTGTGCATGAACACTTCCTGCAGGCCGCTTTGGCTCAGGTCGGCTTTTTGCCGCCAGTCGTTGAAATCGCCAGCGACCACCAACGGCGCATCGGCGGGAATCTCGCTGATACGTTGTTCCAGCAAGCGCAATTGTTGTTGGCGATGCACCTCGCGCAAGCCCAGGTGGATGCAGATCGCGTGCACCTGCTGGCCGCTGCCCGGCAGGCGCAACACGCAATGCAGCAGGCCGCGGTTTTCATGGCCGCTTTGCGAAATATCGAGGTTGTCGTAGCGGATGATCTGGAATTTCGACAGCAGTGCATTGCCATGATCGCCATGGGGGTACACCGCATTGCGCCCATAGGCAAATTGCGGCCAGATGCTGTCGGCGAGGAATTCATACTGCGGCATTTTTGGCCAGTCGCTGTAGCGCTGGGGATGGCGTTCGTGGGTGCCATGGATCTCCTGCAAGAACACCATGTCTGCGCCCACGCTGCGCACCGCTTCACGCAGCTCGGGCAAGATGAAGCGGCGATTCAGTGCGGTGAAACCCTTGTGGATATTAACCGTCAGCACCGTGAAACGGGTGATGGCGGTGGTCGGCGGGGTGGGGATCAGCTCTGGATGCGTCATGGCAATACTCCTGGTTCCGGCAGCCGGCCAGGTTCGGTGAGCAAGTGTTGGTCCAGCCCGAAACGTTGCAGCAATTGGCGTGCATCGAAGGGGGCGCGAACTTTGATGTCGTTGTCGAAAAAGCAGAACACATCGCGCTGTTTACGCCTGCGGGGTGTGTGGTGAGGGTCGATTAGGTGTGCATCGGCAGGCTGCTTGCCTTGGGCCCAGCGTTCGATTCGGTCACCCCAGCGCTGGAGCGCTTCGGCGCTATAACCGCTGGCGTATAACTGCTTGTCGCCGTGCAAGCGCAGGTACATGAAGTTGGCGGTCACGTCTTCCACGTACGGCCACTTGCCGGCAGTGTCCGCAACCACCAGCGCCACACCGTGCTTATCCAGCATCTTGATGAACTCGGGCACGGCAAAACTCTTATGGCGAATCTCCACGGCATGGCGCAACGGCTTCTTGGCATAGGCCTTCATGCTCGCCTTGCCGTTCAGGCGTGGCTCATGCTGGCGGGCGAGGGCGGCGGCCTGTTGCGTGTTGGTGGGTAACTCGGCGAGGAAGGTTTCGAACAGCGTGGCGTCGAATTTGAAGCTGGGCGGAAACTGCCAGAGGATGGGGCCGAGTTTTTCTTTGAGTTCCAGCACCCCGGAAGCGAAGAAATTTGCCATCGGCTTGTGCACGTCGCGCAGGCGCAGGATATGCGTGATGAAACGGGGCGCCTTGACACTGAACATGAAACCTTCGGGCGTATCGGCATACCACTCGGCGTAGCGCTTGGGGGTTTGCAGCGCGTAGAACGAGCCGTTGATTTCGATGCTGTTGACGGCGCGTGACGCAAACTGCAACTCGCGTTTCTGGGTCAGCCCTTCGGGGTAAAAGTCCCCGCGCCAGGGCGTGTAGCGCCAGCCGGAAATGCCGATGTGAATCGCCGCCATGTGTGCTCCCGTGGATGGTGGGTGAGGTGACCTCCGTTATGGGATGACTGCGCTATTTGGCTGAAAGTTTCCACATTCCTACAGGCGGTACAGGGTATGAAAATAGGGGAGGGCATAGCCCATGCGGGGAACGATCAAGGCCCAAACCCGTCAGTTCCTTACAGACCCTGCTGAAGGAGCTCGCTGTTTTGCTGAATCTAAAGACTGCATTACTGCTTGGCGCACTGCTGCTCTGCGGCAACGGCGCATTGCAGGCCGCGGCCTCTGCGCCTGCTGCCGACACACCGGCCAAGCCGGAGCTGCTGGTGGAGGGCGGGCTGCTCGGGGCCATCAGTTCCAGTATTGATGACGTGCAGAACAAGCTCGACCTCAACCAGAACCTCATTGACGCCTGGCGCCTGCGTGCCGACCGCGCCGCGGATGAAGTAGGGCGCCTGGTAGACCAGACAGCTGCACGCTCGCCCTGGAGCGTGGCTGGCGATTTCCTGCTGTTGTCCGGGGTGTGGATCGGTGCCTTTGCGGTGTTGACGATGCTTGGGCGCTTGATTGTGCGACGGTCGAGCCAGCGCCCACTCCTCGCGCGGCGCCGGCGCCTGCAAGGCCTGCTGAGCTATGTGGTGCCCTACACGATTCCAGCGCTGATCTGCCTGCCGCTGACCCTGTATGTCAGTCACTTCTTACCTGCGTCTGTCGGCCGAGCCCTGGCACTGTGTTTTGCCTACGCCACCAGCAGTGGCATCTTTTCCACCTCGCTGTTGCTGTGCGTCATTGTCATGTTCAACGTCGGCCACAAGCGACCTGCCGTGCGGATCATTCGTGACTATTGCCCCAAGCCTCTATTCCTGATCGGCTTTCTCGCGGCCCTCAGCGATGCGCTGACCAGCCCGCAAATCGCTCGGCAACTGGGCGGCAATATCACCAGCAGCATCGCCGTGTTTACCGGCCTGTTTGCAGCGGTCATCTTTGGCGTGCTGGTGGTACGCCTGCGTCGGCCGGTGGCCCATTTGATCCGCAACCGGCCATTGGCCCAGCGCCTCAAACATCCGGCATTACAACAGTCGCTGCGGGTGTTTTCCGGGCTCTGGTACTGGCCGATTCTGTTGATGGTGCTGGTGTCGGCGGTCAACCTGATCGGTGCCGGTGACGACAACCAAGAGGCCCTGCGCTGCGCGCTGCTCACCACCTTGTTACTGATCGGCACGGTATTTCTCAGCACCGTGGTGCAACACCTGTTCAAGTCCCGCAGCCAGGTATCGATCCAACGCAGCAGCGCCTACAAGGAACGCTTCCTGAGTTTGCTGCACGCGATTTTGCGTATCGTCATGGCCATCGTGTTTATCGAGATACTCGGGCGTATCTGGGGTGTTTCGCTGTTCGAATTCGCCCAGCGCAACTCGGTGGGCCGGGCCATCAGTGATTCCCTCAGCAGTATCGGCCTGATCCTGTTGGTGACCTGGCTGTTCTGGGTGGTGCTCGACACCGCGATCCAGGAAGCCCTCAAACCACCGGTGAATAAGCGCTCCAGTCGCCAGCCCAGTACCCGGGTCAAAACCATCCTGCCGCTGCTGCGCAATGCGGTGAAGATCATCCTGGTGGTGATCTGCGCGATCACCACCATGGCCAACCTGGGCATCAATGTCGCGCCGTTGCTGGCGGGCGCCGGGGTGGTGGGACTGGCGATCGGTTTCGGTTCCCAGCAATTGGTGCAGGACGTGATCACCGGCCTGTTCATCATTATCGAAGACACCCTGTCCATCGGCGATTGGGTGGTGCTCGACTCCGGCCACGCCGGCACCGTGGAGGGCCTGACCATCCGCACCCTGCGCCTGCGTGACGGCAAGGGGTTTGTGCATTCGGTGCCGTTCGGGCAGATCAAGGCGGTCACTAACCAGTCCCGTCAATTTGCCTATGCGTTCTTCTCGGTGCAATTCACCTACGACACCGATGTGGACAGGGCCGTGGAGCTGATCCGCGAAGCGGGCCAATCGATTCGCGACGACGTGTTCCTCAAGTACAACCTGCAAGGGCCGCTTGAAGTATTTGGCGTGGACAAGATGGACCTCAATGGCGTGGTGCTCACGGCGCAGTTCCGTACGGTGTCGGGTGGCCAATACGCGGTCAGCCGCGCGTTCAACCAGCGTTTGAAAAAGCTTGTGGATAATTGCGAGTCGGTGCATTTCGCCCAGACTTATCCACAGCAGGTGCTGCTTGCACCCCGTACGGCGCTGAAACAGGAGGCCGCCGAACCCGACGTCAAGACACTTAATCCGTGACGGTTGCGCTACAAGCCCGCAAAATGCAACGATTCTGGCAATGACCTACGACAGGGCACACGCGCCTGTCGATAATAACCATCGTTCCAAACAGACCGGGCCTGCTCAATCTATGCGAATGCGCCTTATGTTACTGGGCGGCGGGAATGCCCTCGGGCAGGCGCTGATTCGCCTCGGTGCGGAGGAAGACATCGGTTTCCTCGCCCCCAAACCGCCCCAAGACGGCTGGGATGCCGCAAGCCTCACCCAATTGCTCGACGACACCCGTCCCGATGCCTTGATCAACCTCGCCTACTATTTCGACTGGTTCCAGGCCGAAGCCGTGAGCGAAACCCGCTTGGCCGCCCAGGAGTTCGCCATCGAACGCCTGGCCGAGCTGTGCCAGCATCACAGCATCACCCTGCTGCAACCCTCCAGCTACCGCGTGTTCGATGGCTCCCGCGCCACCGCCTACAGCGAGAAAGACGAGCCGGTGCCCTTGGGCCTGCGCGGCCAGGCGTTGTGGCGTATCGAACAAAGCGTGCGCGCTACGTGCCCGCAGCATGTGCTGCTGCGGTTTGGCTGGTTGCTCGATGACAGCGTCGACGGCACGCTCGGGCGCTTCCTGGCCCGGGCCGAGAGCGCCGACGAGCTACTGATGGCCGACGACCGCCGGGGCAACCCGACGCCGGTGGACGATGCGGCGCGGGTGATTATCTCGGTGCTCAAGCAACTCGATTGCGCTGCGCCGCTGTGGGGCACCTACCACTACGCCGGCCACGAGGCGACTACCCCGTTGGCGCTGGGGCAGGCGATTCTGACTGAAGCGCGCAACTTCCATCCGCTGGCCATCGAGTCCCCCACCGCCCAGGCTCACGCAGCGCGGCCGGATGCGGCGGATGAACCGCAGCATGCGGTGTTGGCCTGCAAGAAAATCCTCCACACCTTTGGCATCAAACCACGGGCATGGCGGGCAGGTTTGCCGGCTCTCCTGGATCGCTTCTACCGCCATAGCTGACACCCTCAAAACACAAAATGTGGGAGGGGACTTATGTGGGAGCTGGCTTGCCTGCGATAGCATCACCTGGGTATCACTGATACACCGTGGTGTCTGCATCGCGGGCAAGCCCGGCTCCCACATAAGCCCCCTCCCACATGGGTTATGCGGTGTGGCTTAAACCGAACTCAGAATTTGTAACCGATACCCACCATGTAAACCATCGGGTCTACATCCACATTGACCTTGGCCCGAGTGCCCTGGCCCAGCGCGTTGTTATCCACAGTCGCTTTGGTGCTGATGTCGATGTAGCGCGCTTGGGCGTTGATCATCCACTTGTCGTTGATCATGTAGTCGGCGCCGATCTGTGCAGCCCAGCCCCAAGAGTTCTCGGCCTTGAAGTTGCTGAAACCAGCCTGTTCGGCGCGGCTGCCCACGTGCTCGTCGTAGATCCAGGTGTAGTTGATACCGGCGCCCACATACGGTTGGAACGCGGATTTGTGGTCCAGCGGGTAGTACACGACGCTCAAGGTCGGCGGCAGGTGTTTCAGCGTGCCGAGCTTGCCATTGGCGGCGCCCAGGGCGGTGTTCTTGATCTTCACGTCATGCTCGAACGGCGTGGCCGCGAGCAATTCGATGCCGACGTGGTCGGTGATCATGTAGGCGAAGTTCAAGCCCAGTTGGGTGTCGCTGCTCATGGTCGCCTTGCCGCCCAGATTGGTGCCGGCCAATGGGCCCTGGTCAACCTTGACGCTGCTGCTGTCGGCCTTCGGGTTCACGGTAATTGCACCGGCGCGAACCAGAATATCGCCCGCCTGGTGAGCGTGAGCGACAGGGGCGACGAGGGCGAGCGCGAAGAGGGACGCGCCGAGCAGAGACTTGTTCATGGGAGCTCCAAAGGACGTTTAAAAGTTGTACGTCCAATGGTAAAGATCGTTCCGCTCGGTCTTTTGACTCAGCTCAATGAAAGGGTGATCAGTCACTTTCGCCACTGATCTAAACCTGTGGGAGCTGCGGTGTGTGGGGGTTATTCCTCGAGCTCGTACATGTAAATCTTCTGAGCGTTCATCTGGTAACCCGCGTCCGCCAATTCGCTGGACGATGGCTTGACCTGCATCGCGCCTTCGATCCAATACGGCTGATACAGCTCATCGAGCTTCACCCCCACCTCGCTTTTCACATGCACGATCTGGTTCGACGGCGGTGGCGGCACATGGATACAGGCGCCGAAATACGGCACCAGCAGAAACTCCGTGGTGCGGCCTTCTTCGCTGACTTCCAGGGGCACGATATACCCCGGCAGGCGAATGTGCTGGCCGTCCAGGCTCTGTACCACTGGCGCATTAGGCATGTCCTGCTTGGCCGCCGGCGCGGCTTCGACGGACAAGGCATCGGCCATGTTCGACAGGTCGTGCAGCGGCTTCATATTGGGCACTTCCGGTGGCGCATCCGGCGGGATCATCTCCTGCCAGGACAGATCCTTGGGCTGTTCCTGCGCCCAGGCAGGCACGGCCATCAACAACAACAGGGCAAACAGGGCACGACGCATCGAAGCCTTCCTCATAAACGGATGGACAGGCCATCGGCCAAAGATTGGCGGTAGGCGCGCCACGCGGGCACGCTGCCCATCAACAGGGCGGCTGCCAGGATACCGGCGAGCAACGTCCATTCATATTCGCTCGGCCACGACATCGGCAGGTCCAGACCGTAGTTTGCCTGCAAATAACCCCGCGAGGCCGCGATGCACAGGTACAGCAACCCCAGGCCCGCCATTACGCCGGACAAGGCCAGAGCGAAGGCTTCGAAGATCAGCAGCGTTGCGATGTGCCAAGGCCGCGCGCCCACCGACCGCAGGATCGCCATCTCGCGGCGGCGCTCGTTAAGGCTGGTGAGAATCGCGGTGAGCATGCCGATCAAGCCGGTCAGCACCACGAACAGCGAGATCACAAACAAGGCTTTTTCGGCAGTGCCCATCATGCTCCAGAGTTCTTGCAGCGCGACACCGGGCAGGATCGCCAGCATTGGCTCGCCACGGAATTCGTTGATCTCTCGTTGCAAGGCAAAGGTGGAAATCTTGTTGTTCAGGCCGAGCATGAACGCGGTAATGGCCTGCGGCGTCAGGTCCATATTGCGCGCCTGGTCAGCACTGATGCGGCCTTTGCCCTGGGCCGGCACACCGTTGTGCCAGTCGATATGGATCGCTTCCATGCCGCCGAGGCTGATATGCAGCGTGCGGTCCACCGGCGTGCCGGTGCGCTTGAGAATGCCCACCACCGTGAACGGCTTGTCGTCATGCTTGACCAGGCTGACCACCGCCACGCCGTGGGCCAGCACCAGCTTGTCGCCGAGTTTGTAATGCAGCGCGTCGGCCACTTCGGCGCCGAGCACCACCTCGAACGGGTCGGTGGCGAAGGCGCGGCCGCTGGCCAGCTCGAGGTTTTGCTTGCGCCCGTACTGGTAGTGCTCGAAGTAGGATTCGTTGGTGCCCATCACCCGGTAGCCGCGATGGGAGTCGCCGAGGGAGATCGGGATCGCCCATTTCACTTGAGGGTTGGCAGCGAAGTGCTCGTAGCTGTCCCAACGGATGTTGTTGGTGGCGTTGCCAATGCGGAACACCGAATACAGCAGCAGGTTGACCGAGCCGGAACGGGCGCCGACGATCAGGTCGGTGCCGCTGATGGTGCTGGCGAAACTGTTGCGCGCCTCGACGCGCACACGCTCCACCGCGAGCAGCAAGCAGACGGAAAGCGCGATGGCAAACGCGGTGAGGATCGCGGTAAAGCGGCGGTTAGCCAGGCTGGCCATGGCTAGACGGAACAGATACATCTCAAACCTCTGCGGGCATGGCGGCGCGATTGAGTTCGGCCAGCGACAGGTTGCGGTCGAACAGCGAGGCCAGGCTCTGGTCATGGCTGACAAACAACAGGCTGGCGCCCGCTTCGCGGCATTCTGCGAACAGCAACTGCAGGAAGGCTTCGCGGGCGTCGTAGTCCAGGGCCGAGGTGGGTTCGTCGGCAATCACCAGTTCCGGTTGTCCGATCAGCGCTCGGGCAGCGGCCACCCGTTGTTGCTGGCCGATGGACAGCGAATCGGCACGGCGTTCCAGCAGGCTCTGGTCCTTCAAACCCAAGTGTGCGAGCAAGGTCGCAGCGGCCTGGTCGACACTGCCGTGGCGCTGTTTGGCCCGTTGCGCGCGCAGCTTGGAAAAGTGGCAAGGCAGCTCGACGTTCTCGCGCACCGACAGAAACGGCAGCAGGTTGAACTGCTGGAAGATATAGCCGGTGTGGTCCACACGGAAACGGTCACGAGCACCGGCCGAGAGTTCGGTCAACTCCTGGCCGAGCAGGCGGATGCTGCCCTGGCTGGGCTTCTGCACGCCTCCCAACAGCCCGAGCAGAGTGGTCTTGCCACTGCCGCTCGGGCCCTTGAGGAACAGGGTTTCCCCGGGTTCCAGGCGGAACGCGGGAATGTCCAGCAACTGCGGGTGTCCGGGCCAGTTGAAGCCCAGGTCGGACAGTTCGATTAACGCTTGAGTCATGGGAAGTCAGTGTCGCCTGGTAGTCGAAAATGGCGCCGATCCACTGTGGGAGCTGGCTTGCCTGCGATGGCATCGCTACGGTGTGCCTGTTGCACCGCATCGCCTGTATCGCAGGCAAGCCAGCCCCCACAGGGACTGTGCTTTCAAGTCAGAACTTCAGGGTGGCGGCGGTGGCCGTCGCTTCAACACCTTGCTGACCGCTCGGGCCGATCAGTTGTACCTGAATTTTCTGCGTGGCGGGGAAGGTCTTGAACACTTGGCTCAAGTCCAGGTTGCCCAGGGCCGCCGGCGTGGCGCAGGTGAACTGGTAATGGGCGTGAATTTCACTGTGGTCGTGATCATGCTTGTGGGCGGCTGCGCCCTTGCCGTCGGTGGCGTGGTCATCGTCGTCATGCTCAGCTTCTGGTTTGTCACCGAACAACGGGCTGTTGAGTTCCTGGCTGCTGACCACGCAACCTGCGGCCTTGGGCAGGTTGAACAGTGCCGATGGATTTTCCAGCTGCTTGCGCACGGCGGCGACCTTGGCTTTGTCGGCGGCGCTGGTGGCGGCATGTTCGAAACCCACCAGGTTCATGGCCGGGCTGTCCAGTTCCAGCTCCAAGGCCTGGCCGTCCAATACGGCATTCAGGCGCCCGACGCCATGTTCATGGGCGCCGAGGCTGCCGTGCTCGTGGTCGTGGTCTTCGTGAGCATGAGCGACAGCCAGTGGCAGCAGGGCAAACGGCAAAGCAAGCAGCAAACGGCGCATGAGAGGGCTCCAGGATGAAAGTTTTGTTATGTGATCTTATAACAATTGATCCGAGAGTTTGACCGCCCGCTTGGTGTTGCGCAAGCTGCATGGGAGCATGCCCGTCAGAAAAATGCAGGAGTAAGGACGATGTTGCGAATTCGTGGAACCATCGGTGAGTTGCCGGTGGACTTGACCTTGGAGCTTGACGACGGCGATTGGGCGCGATTGGGCGCCCAACTGCAGGCCGCCCCAACCCCCAGCGCACCGGCTGCGGCGCCGGTCAAACAGAACGAAGACCTGTGGCAGAACGCCCAGGATTTGCTACGCAAGGCCGGGCAACTCAATGGCCTGGAATTGCTCGACCAACTCGAAGGCTTGGCTGGCGATGCCGGGGCAGGCAAGCGCCTGTTGGTGCGCCTGCGCCACAGCGCCAAGGTGAAGGTAAGCAGCGGCGGGGATACGCCGCTGTACAGTTGGATCGGTGATTAATACAACGCGGCAAACAACTTGCGGCGGTACACCGTGACCAGCGGGTGATCATTGCCCAGCAATTCGAACACCTGCAGCAAGGTCTTGTGGGGCAGGCCTTCGCTGTAGCTGCGGTTGCGGATAAACAACTTGAGCAAACCTTCCAGTGCCGCGTCGTATTGCTGGCGCGCCAGTTGCTGGATCGCCAACTGATAGGCCGCTTCGTCATCCTGCGGGTTTTGCGCCAGGCGGCTTTTCAGCTCGGCAGCGTCCGGCAAATCCGCAGCCTGGCGCAGGAAGGTGATTTGCGCCTTGGCCCCGGCCAGGGCGGCCTTGTGGTCGTCGTTCTTGACCGCGTCGAGCACGGCCTGGGCTTCACCCAATTCACCGCGTTCGGCCAGGCAGCGTGCATACAGGATCAGAGCGGCGGCGTTGGTATTGTCCTCGCCCAATAATTGCACCAGCAACGCTTCGGCCTCGCTGATACGGCCTTCGCTGAACAGCGCCTGAGCCTGCTCCAACGGGTCCGCCGCAGCCGGCGGTGGCATTTGCACATGGGGCTCCAGCATCGCCCGCACTGCCGACTCCGGCTGTGCACCGGCAAAACCGTCCACCGGTTGACCATCCTTGAACAGCACCACCGTCGGCAGGCTTTGAATGCCAAAACGCGCCACGATGTCCTGTTCGGCTTCGCAGTCGATCTTGGCCAGCAGCAACTCACCCTGATAACTCTCGGCAATCTTCGCCAGCATTGGCATCAGTGCTTTGCAGGGTGCGCACCACTCGGCCCAGAAATCGACCAATACGGGCTTTTCGAAGGAGTTCTGGATAACGGCCTGGTCGAAGTTGGCGGTGGTGACGTCGAAGATGTACGGCGTGGGCTCACTCATGGGGCGTCTCGAATAAAGCAGGAATGGGGGCAACTATAAGGGCTGGCGAGGTTGGCTGAAAGCATCCTGGATTCAAGACCGCTATCGCAGGCAAACCAGCTCTCACCTTTGAAATGCATTCCCCTGTGGGAGCGGGCTTGCCCGCGATGGCCTCAAGCGCGCCGCGAATGGTACAGGCTCACCTTGCGAAACTCCCAAGGCTCGGCCAGGTCCGGCAGGGTCAAGGCCTCGAGGATCTCCAACCGCTGGTAATCCGGATGCTGGAAGTCCCGTACCCGCGAATCCGCCACCAGCGCTTCGCGGCCGCGGGTGAGGAACTGATCCAGCAACGGCAGGTTGGCGCGGTCGTAGAGTACATCGGCCACCAGGATCAGGTCGAAGCGGTCGGCTTCGGCAAAAAAGTCTGCCGAATAACTCAGTGACACCTGGTTGAGCTCGGCATTCGCACGGCAAGCGGCCAAGGCCAGTGGGTCCAGGTCGCAGGCCACCACCTCCAGGGCCCCAGCCTTGACGGCGGCGATCCCGGCTACGCCCGAACCTGCGCCGAAATCCAGCACGCGTTTGCCGGCGACCCACTCGGGATGCGCCGCCAGGTAGCGGGCCAACGCCAGGCCGCTGGCCCAGCAAAAGCTCCAATAGGGCGGCTCATGCAGGATGCGCCGGGTTTCTTCCTGGCTGAAGGCGCGGTCCATGTTGTCGGCGTCGAGCAGCCACAGCGACAATTCGGTGCCCGGCAGTGGGCAGGGCACTAATTGCGCGTCGCCGATCAGTTCGCTCAAGGCACGCTGCAGGTGCAGCGGTGGTGTCATGGTGCCTTGACGAGTTGCAAGGGGCCGGTGCTCTGGGTGATCGCCTGGGTGACGCGCACGGCAGGCAGATGCAGGATCAACTGGCCGGACTGGCTGGCGCGACCGCGCAATTCAACGCGGGCACCGGCCGGGAAGGCTTCAGGGTTGAAGCGCAGGCGGAAGGCCAAGGGCTTGCCGTTGCCGCTCAGTACGCTGCTGGCGAGCAGTTGCTGCGGGCGCGAACGGTCGTCGATCACCAAGAGCGCCATCTCGACTTCGGCACCGGCTGGCACGTTGGTCAGGCTGCCGCTGATTTCGCGCTGATAGGCGGGCAGGGGGCCGAGGTCTTCAATGCCCGGGACTTTCTTCTCTTGCGCGGGTGTCGGTTGAGGCGCGGCCGGCTTGGGGGCTTCGCTGCTGCAGGCGACCAGAAAACTGAACAGGCTGAGTAGAACGAGTGGTCGTAACTGCATGTACGGCTCCAGAAAGGACAAAATCCGTGACTTAAACAATATCAAACATATAAGCCTGCCTATATACCGTAAAGGCTATGGCTTGTCTTGCCACAGGGATGCGCTACCATGGCCCTCCCATTTTTTGTTGCCTGCCAACCATGCACTGTCCCTTCTGCGGTGCCAACGACACCAAGG
This sequence comes from Pseudomonas sp. MF6751, assembly GCF_016613265.1. Classification (NCBI taxonomy): domain Bacteria; kingdom Pseudomonadati; phylum Pseudomonadota; class Gammaproteobacteria; order Pseudomonadales; family Pseudomonadaceae; genus Pseudomonas; species Pseudomonas sp. MF6751. The sequence goes on along the minus strand of NZ_JAENSV010000002.1, from coordinate 265,412 downwards.
TCATCGACTCGCGTCTGGTCGCCGAGGGCGACCAAGTGCGTCGCCGGCGCGAATGCCTGGCCTGTGGTGAACGTTTCACCACCTTTGAAACCGCCGAACTGGTGTTGCCGCGTCTGATCAAGTCCGACGGCAGCCGCCAGCCTTTCGACGAAGAAAAACTGCGCGCCGGTATGCAGCGCGCCCTGGAAAAACGCCCGGTGAGTGTCGAGCGCCTGGAAGCGGCGCTGGTGCATATCAAGCACAAGCTGCGGGCGACCGGCGAGCGCGAGGTCAAGAGCCTGGTGGTCGGCGAGTTGGTGATGGGCGAGCTGCAAAAGCTCGACGAAGTCGCCTATATCCGTTTTGCCTCGGTGTATCGACGCTTCCAGGACCTCAATGAGTTCCGCGAAGAGATCGACCGCCTGGCCCGTGAGCCCTCCAAACAATGACATCTGAACAGGCTGTGCTCGACGCCCACTACATGGCCCGCGCCCTCGAATTGGCGCGCAAGGGCCTGTACACCACCCACCCCAACCCGCGGGTTGGCTGCGTGATAGTGCGTGACGGGCAGATTGTCGGCGAAGGCTGGCATGAGCGCACCGGCGAGCCCCATGCCGAGCCCAATGCCCTGCGCGCCGCTGGCGACAAGGCCCGTGGCGCGACGGTGTACGTGACCCTTGAACCGTGCAGCCATCATGGCCGTACGCCGCCCTGTGCCGATGCGCTGGTGACCGCCGGCGTCGCCCGGGTGGTGGCCGGCATGCAGGACCCGAACCCCGAAGTGGCTGGCCGAGGTATGCAGCGCCTGGCCCAGGCGGGTATCGAGGTGCGCAGCGGTGTGCTGGAAACCGAAGCGCGGGCGCTTAACCCCGGCTTCCTCAAGCGCATGGAGCACGGTCTGCCGTTTGTGCGGGTCAAGCTGGCGATGAGCCTGGACGGCCGCACGGCGATGGCCAGCGGCGAAAGCCAATGGATCACCGGCCCCGCCGCCCGTGCTGCGGTGCAACGCTTGCGTGCCGAGGCCAGCGTGGTGCTGACCGGTGCCGACACGGTACTGGCCGACGGTGCCCGCTTGACCGTACGCGCCGCCGAACTGGGCCTGGACGACGCAACCACCGCCCTGGCCATGTCGCGCCCGCCGTTGCGTGTGCTGATCGATGGCCGCCTGCGGGTGCCGCTCAACGCACCGTTCTTCAAGGCCGGCCCGGCATTGGTCATCACCTGCGTGACTCCGGAGAACCAGTTCCCCCGGGGCCCTGAGTGCCTTGTGGTTCCAGGTGTGGAGGGCCAGGTTGACCTGCGCTCGGCATTGGTCGCCCTGGCTGCCCGTGGCGTCAACGATATGTTGGTGGAAGCCGGCCCAAGCCTGGCCGGCGCGTTTGCCCAACAAGGCCTGGTGGATGAATACGTGATATTCATCGCCGGCAAGTTCCTCGGCTCCGCTGCCCGCCCGTTGCTGGACTGGCCGCTTGATAAGTTGGCCGATGCTCCCCAACTCAAGATCACCGAAATGCGCGCTGTGGGCGACGACTGGCGAGTCACTGCCATCCCCGTCCCAGCAGTGAGCGTATAATTCCCGGCCTGCGCTTGAGCGTCAGCCCCCTCGTTTTCAGGAGAACGAAATGTTCACCGGCATTATCGAATCCATCGGCAGCATCCGTGCAATGACCCCCAAAGGCGGGGATGTCCGCCTGCTGGTTGAAACCGGCAAGCTGGACCTCGGCGACGTCAAGCTCGGCGACAGCATCGCCGTCAGCGGCGTGTGCCTGACCGTCATCGAGCTGCCGGGCAACGGCTTTGCTGCCGATGTCAGCCGGGAAACCCTGGACTGCACCGCGATGAACGATCTTGCGGCCGGCAGCCCGGTCAACCTGGAAAAAGCCCTGACGCCCACCACCCGCCTGGGCGGTCACCTGGTCAGCGGTCATGTCGACGGTGTCGGCGAAGTGGTGGCCCGCAGCGAAAACGCCCGCGCCGTGGAATTCCGTATCCGCGCGCCAAAAGAGCTGGCCAAGTACATCGCCCACAAAGGCTCGATCACCGTCGATGGCACCAGCCTGACCGTGAACGCCGTGAATGGCGCTGAATTTGAACTGACCATCATTCCCCACACCCTCAGCGAAACCATCATGGCCTCGTACCAGCCGGGTCGCCGGGTGAACCTGGAAGTGGACTTGCTTGCCCGTTACCTGGAGCGCCTGTTGCTGGGCGAAAAGGCCGCAGAGCCTGCATCAGGCAACATCACCGAAAGTTTTCTGGCCGCTAACGGCTACCTGAAATCCTGACCAAGGGGGTGCCGCGTGGCGCTCAATAGCATCGAAGAACTGGTTGAAGACATCCGCCAAGGCAAGATGGTCATCCTCATGGATGACGAAGATCGCGAGAACGAAGGCGATATCATCATGGCCGCCGAAGCGTGCAAGCCCGAGCACATCAACTTCATGGCCAAGCACGCCCGTGGGCTGATCTGCATGCCCATGAGCCGCGAACGCTGCGAATTGCTCAAGCTGCCCTTGATGGCGCCGCGCAATGGCTCGGGTTTCGGCACCAAGTTCACCGTATCGATTGAAGCCACCACGGGCGTCACTACTGGCATTTCCGCCGCTGACCGCGCCCGCACCGTGCAAGCTGCGGCGGCGAAAGACGCCAAGGCTGAAGACATCGTCAGCCCCGGCCACATCTTCCCGCTGATGGCCCAACCGGGCGGTACCCTGGCCCGCGCTGGTCACACCGAAGCCGCCTGCGACCTGGCGCGCATGGCCGGTTTCGAGCCAAGCGGGGTGATCTGCGAAGTGATGAACGACGATGGCACCATGGCCCGTCGTACTGAGCTCGAAGCCTTTGCCGCAGAGCACAACCTCAAGATCGGCACCATCGCCGACCTGATTCACTACCGGATGATCCACGAACGTACCGTTCAGCGGATTGCCGAGCAGCCACTGGACAGCGAGCTGGGCCAATTCAATTTGGTGACCTACCGTGATTCAGTGGAAGGCGACGTGCACATGGCCCTGACCCTGGGCAACATTTGCGCCGAAGAACCGACCCTGGTACGCGTGCACAACATGGACCCACTGCGTGACCTGTTGATGGTCAAGCAGCCGGGCCGCTGGAGCCTGCGCGCCGCCATGGCTGCGGTTTCCGAGGCCGGCAGCGGTGTGGTGCTGTTGCTCGGTCACCCGCTCGATGGTGATGTGTTGCTGGCGCACATCCGCGAAACCGCCGACGCTGTGCCGGTGAAAAAACCGACCACCTACAGCATCGTCGGTGCCGGTTCGCAGATCCTGCGCGATCTGGGCGTGCGCAAAATGCGCCTGATGAGCGCACCGATGAAATTTAATGCGATATCCGGATTCGACCTGGAAGTTGTAGAATACGTGCCCTCCGAATAAAGGCCGGCGATTTTTGCCCCTTGTTCGCGGTTAAATCATCACTGAGGGACGCACTTTTCGCGTCCCGGCTCTTTAAGAGATTTGTCGAATGACCCTGAAGACCATCGAAGGTACCTTCATCGCCCCCAAAGGCCGCTATGCCCTGGTGGTTGGCCGCTTCAACAGCTTCGTGGTTGAAAGCCTGGTAAGCGGTGCGGTTGACGCCCTGGTTCGCCACGGTGTGAGCGAGAGCGATATCACCCTTATCCGTGCCCCTGGCGCCTTCGAAATTCCACTGGTTGCGCAAAAAGTTGCTCAGCAGGGTGAATACGCGGCGATCATCGCCCTGGGCGCGGTCATTCGTGGCGGCACCCCGCACTTCGAATACGTAGCCGGCGAATGCACCAAGGGCCTGGCCCAGGTGTCCATGGAGTTCGGCGTGCCAGTCGCTTTCGGCGTACTGACCGTGGATTCCATCGAGCAAGCCATCGAGCGTTCCGGCACCAAGGCCGGTAACAAAGGCGCTGAAGCTGCCTTGTCCGCCCTGGAAATGGTCAGCCTGCTGTCGCAGTTGGAGGCCAAGTGATTTCCGACGAAAGCGATCAGTTCAACCCTCAGGACCCGCGTCCTGCCGATGCCGGCAAACCGTCCAAGAGCGAGAAGCGCCGCAAGGCGCGTCAACTCGCGACCCAGGCGCTGTACCAGCGTCACTTGGCGGGCGCTTCGCTGAACGAAATCGAGGCACAGTTTCGCGTCGATAACGATTTCACCTTCGCCGACCAGAGCTACTTCCACGACATCCTGCACGGCGTACATGCCAACTTGACCGAGATCGACACAGCCCTGGCGCCATGCCTGGACCTGACCATCGAAGAACTCGACCCGGTTGAGCTGTGCGTGATGCGCCTGTCCACCTGGGAGCTGCTCAAGCGCGTCGACGTGCCGTACCGCGTCGTGATCAACGAAGGCATCGAACTGGCGAAAGTCTACGGTTCGACCGACGGTCACAAGTTCGTCAACGGCGTGCTCGACAAGCTGGCCCCGCGCCTGCGTGAAGCCGAAGTGAAGGAACACAAGCGCTAATCTGCGCTTGATTCCTCAATGGGTGAGTTTGAGCTGATCCGCACATACTTCGCCGCCGCGCCTTGTGCGCAAGGCGGCGAAGGCATTGCCCTGGGGATCGGCGACGACTGCGCCTTGCTGGCGCTTCCCGCCGGGGAGCAATTGGCAGTCTCTACCGATACGCTGGTGGCTGGCGTGCATTTTGCCGACCCCTGTGACCCGTTCCTGCTCGGCCAGCGCTCGCTGGCCGTGGCGATGAGCGACCTGGCCGCCATGGGCGCCCACCCCCTCGCCTTTACCCTTGCCCTGACCACGCCGAGCGTCGAAGCCGATTGGCTGCAACGCTATGCCCAAGGCTTGAACGCCATGGCGCAAAGCTGCGGCGTAGGCTTGGTGGGCGGCGATACCACCCGTGGGCCGTTGAGCCTGACCCTGACCGTATTCGGCCGTGTGCCGGCTGGCCAGGCCTTGACGCGTAGCGGTGCACAGCCCGGCGACCTGCTTTGTGTGGGGGGCGAGTTAGGCAATGCCGCTGGCGCCTTGCCGCTGGTATTGGGGCAACGCACGGCTGACGCAGCAATCGCCGAGCCGCTGCTGGCGCATTACTGGTCGCCGCAACCGCAGCTGGCCCTGGGGCTGGCGCTGCGGGGCAAGGCGACAGCGGCGATGGATATCTCCGATGGGCTGTTGGCTGACTGTGGGCATATCGCCAAGGCGTCAGCGGTGCGCCTGGTGGTTGAGCGCCAGCGGTTGCCGTTGTCCGAGGCCTTGCTGGCGTTTGTCGGTGAAGACCAGGCTCAAGTAGCGGCGTTGAGCGGGGGCGACGACTATGTGTTGGCGTTCACCTTGCCACCGTCCGAGTTGGCCCCGTTGCAGGCGGATGGCTGGCCGGTGCATGTGGTCGGTCGGGTCGAAACGGGGCACGGCGTGACGCTGCTCGACGTCGACGGCCAGGACATTACCCCGGCTGTGCGCGGCTACCAGCATTTTCGCCAGACGCCCTGAGCCGGCGGTCTGCGCTACCCTTTAGACGATTATCCCGAGTAAGAGGCCGTGACTATGGCTGCATGCCGCTGGCTGCTGATCGTGCTGTGTACCTTCGTTTCCCTGGCCCAGGCGGACACTCCCGTGCCCGGCAAAATCGTGCTGGCCAGTGAGGAGTGGAACGACTACACCAACAAAGATGGTAGCGGCCTGGCCTGGGACCTGCTGCGCCACGTCTTCGAGCCAGCAGGCATTACCTTGCAAACCCGCAGCGTGCCCTACACCCGATCGGTCGGCCTGGCCCAGCGTGGTGAGGTAGATGGTTGTGTCGGCACCTATCGCGATGAGGCCAGCGCAGTGCTGTACCCGCACTGGAACTTCGACGCCGATCATGTCTACGCTCTCGGGCTGGCAACTTTACCCACGCCGACATTGGCGACCCTGGGCAACTACCGCCTGGCCTGGGTGCGCGGCTATAAATACGAGGGGTATCTGCCCAACGTGCAGCGCTTCAACCAGATCGAGCGGCGCAGCGGCATTCTGCCGATGCTGCAACACGGCCGTGCCGATTTTTATATCGACGCCCTCACCGAAGCCAAATACGTGCTCAGCCAGGCGCAAGACCCGGCGCTGTTCAAACTCACCCATATCGCTGAGCTGCCGCTCTACGTAGGCTTTTCCGACACCGAGCGCGGCAGGGCATTGATGGCCGTGTATGACCAGCGTTTGGGCATCCTGGTCCAGACCGGTGAGTTGAAAGCGATTTTCGAACGCTGGAAACAGCCGTATCCGTTCTGACGCCCATAGAACTGACTCAAAGGCCAATCGAACCTATTGATCTTTATCAGCGATAATTCAGCTTAAGCGTCTGTAGGAACGTGCTGTTACAATGCCCGCCTCTGTGAAATCTGAAATCAGGAGCACACGGTGCCCGTCGTTTTCGTCGCCGCTTCCAAGCTGCCTACCCCTTTTGCCACGTTCACCATGCACGGCTTTCTTGAAGAAGCCACCGGGCGCGAGCACGTTGTGCTCAGCCTCGGCGACATCGCCGATGGCGCGCCGGTGCTGGGGCGTGTGCATTCCGAGTGCCTGACCGGCGATGCGCTGTTCAGCCAGCGCTGTGACTGCGGCTCGCAACTGGAGGCCGCACTGCAAGCCATCGCCCGTGAAGGTCGTGGCGTGTTGCTGTACTTGCGCCAGGAAGGCCGGGGCATTGGCCTGTTGAACAAGATTCGTGCCTACGAGCTGCAAGACGGCGGCGCCGACACCGTCGAGGCCAACGAGCGCCTGGGCTTTGCTGCCGACCAGCGCGACTACGCCATCTGCCTGCCGATGCTCGAGCACCTGGGGGTCAAATCCCTGCGCCTGATGACCAACAACCCCCGCAAGGTCAAAGCCTTGACCGAGATGGGCATCACCGTGGCCGAGCGCGTACCACTGCACACCGGGCATAACCCGCACAACAAACTCTACCTGGCCACCAAAGCCAGCAAGCTCGACCACATGATGGGCAACGAGCACCAGGGCGAGGTCGACCGCGCGTGACCCGTGGCCAGGTGAAACGGCGACTGTCCTTCAACTGGTGGCAGTACCTGGCCCTGGCGTTGCTGCCCTTGTTCGTGATCAACCAGCTGTTTGGCCGTGCTGAATCCTTGTTGCCCGTATTGGCCATGCCATTCTTCATCGCCGGCGTGGCCTCGATGTTTCTCAGCCTGCGTTATTTTCACGCCTACAAACACGCGCTGATCGCCACCTCCAAAGCCCTTGATACTGCTGACGAACCCGCGGCCTGGATCACCCTGGCGGCGCGTCGGCGCACGGCCTTGCTGGTTGCAGCGTTACCGGCCTGGATCGGTGCGCTGGCGGTATTCGTCGGCCTGGAGGCGGTGCCGCTGTTTCTGTTGGCGCTGTCGACGCTGGTGCTGTTCTACCTCTATCGCATACCGCGCCAGTTAGGATGAAGCGCTATTGGCTGGCGCTGCTGGTATTCAGTGCCCAGGCGTTGGCGGTCGAACGCGTCGTCAGCCTGGCGCCGTCACTGTCTGAAATCGTGCTTGAACTGGGTGCCGAGGACTTGCTGATCGGCGTGCTTGACGGTGGTGACCGCCCGGCGGCGTTGGCGAAGGTGCCTTCGGTCGGGCACTACGGCCAGTTGGACATGGAGCGCCTGCTCAGCCTCAAGCCCGACTTGATCCTGCTGTGGCCTGGCAGCGTCGGCCCGGCCCAGCGCGAGCAGCTCCAGCGGTTGAATATCCCGGTGTACGTCGCTGAACCCCACAGCCTTGAACAACTGACCGCCCAGGTGCAGGCCATTGCCGAGCAATTGGGCCGCGCTGAGGCAGGGCGCCAGTTCGCGGTACAACTGCGCCAGCGCTTGGCCGAGTTGCGCCAGCGCTACCAGCGGGCCGAGCCGCTGCGGGTGTTTTACCAAGTGTGGAACCAGCCGCTGTACACCGTGGGCGGTGGGCAGATCATCAGCGACGCCCTCAGCGTGTGCGGGGCGCGCAATGTGTTTGATGACCTGAAGTTGCCGGCGCCGCAGGTGAATATCGAATCGGTGTTGGCGCGAGACCCCGAGGTGATCCTGGTGGGGGATCAGGCTCAGAAGGAGGCCTGGAAGGCGTGGCCGGCGATGGCTGCTCGGGTGCGGTTGGTGCCGGACAAGGGCCTGGAACGGCCCAGCGGGCAGATGCTGGAGGCGGTGGGGCGGTTGTGTCAGGTTTTATCACCTAACCTTTGAAACCGCTATCGCAGGCAAGCCAGCTCCCACAGGGGAATGCATTTCAATTGTGGGAGCTGGCTTGCCTGCGATGACATCGGTGCAGGCCCCTCAGAACTCAGGTGTCCATGTCACCCCAACCACCCACACCCGACCTTCTTCACGATAATTCTGGCTTTCCCCGAGGTAGCTGTACTTCGCCCGTGCGTAAGACTTGTCCAGCACGTTATCCACCTTCAACGACAACGACACCTCCCGGTTCAACGCCCAACTACTGCGCAGCCCCAACAAGGCATAACCGCCCAGACGGTTGCGGTTGGCTTCATCGTCGTAGCTGCTGCTGATCGCTTGCCAGCTGGCGCCGAGACCGAGTTGATCAAATTGCCGGTCCAGATCCAGGTTCACCGTTCGCCGTGCGCGACGTGCCAGGGTGTGGCCGCTGTCACGGTCACGCGGGTCGATAAGCGAAAGGCCCAGGTTGCCCTGCCAGCCAAACAGTTCCTGCTTGAGCGCCGCTTCAAAGCCGTTGATCCGCGCCGACGCCACGTTTTGCGGCTTGCCAGCGTCAAGGATAATCGCGTCGCTCAGGTCGGTGCGATACAGCGAGGCTTCCAGGCGCGTGCTGTCGCTCAGTTGGCTGCGCCATTGCAGCTCGTAGCTCTTTGATGTCTCGGGCTGCAGGTTGGGGTTGCTGTACTGGGTGTCGGGGTAATAGAGGTCGTTGAAGTTCGGCGCGCGAAAGCCTTCGCTGTAGCTCAAGAGCAGGTCATTGTCGGGGTTGACCGGCAAGGTCAGGGTGCCGCTCCAACTGTTCTGGCCGCCGAACTGCTGGTTCTGGTCACGGCGCAGGCCCAGCTCGGTGGAAAACCATTGGCTTTGGAAGCGGTGCTGCACGAAGGCCGCCCGGTTCCAGCGGCTGTTCTCGGTAAAGGTGGTGGAACCGTGGAAACGGTCTTCATACCAGTCGCCACCCACGATCAGGCTGTTTTGCTCGTCCAGGGTCAGGTCGTTCTGCCAATTGACCGAGTCGCGGTAGGTGTTGAATGCGCTGTAATCATCGCTGAGGGTATCGCGCTTGGTGTCGCGGTTTTCACTGTGGCCCAGCTCCAGGCGCGACCGCCAGCTGTCATTGAGCTTGGCATCGAGATAGCCGCTGGCGCTGCTCACGGTGTAGTCGGTGTAGGGTTTCTGGCCCAGGCTCTGCCCGGTGGCGCCGTCGTAGCGGCCATAACTGTTGTCGTACTCCGACTTGCCACGGTTATCCAACAGGTTGAAGCCCGCCTCCAGCTCATCGCTGAACGAATGGCTGAGGTTCAGGCTGATGGACTGGTTGCGGTAGGCATCATGGTCGCCGTCACTGGGAAACGACGTGTGGCTCGCGTTGATACCGGCGGTTTCATCCAGGCTCGCTCCCAGGTTGAAGCGCGTGTGTTCATCGCCGCCCGACAGGCCCAGGCTGCGCTCCCAGGTCTGGTTGCTGCCAAAGCCCAGTTTCAAGCGCGGCTGCAAGCCTTGCTCGGCATTGCGCCGGGTAAACACCTGAATCACCCCGCCAATCGCATCGCTGCCGTAAATCACCGAACGTGAACCGCGCAGCACTTCCACCCGTTCAATCTGATCGACGTTGAGGTATTGCAAGCCGCTGTCGCCGGAGGTGGTGTTGGCGATGCGTTGGCCGTCCACCAGCACCAGGCTCTGCGCCGACTTGGTGCCGCGAATGAAAACCCCCGGCAAACTGCCACGCCCACCGGTTGGCGCAACTTGCACGCCCGGCACGCGGTTGAGCAGGTCGGTGACGCTGGTGGGCTGAAGGCGGTCGATGTCGGCGCGGGTGAATACGGTGTTGGCGGCGCTGCTGTCATTACGCGCCTGGACTTGGCGGTTGGCGCTGATGACCACGTCGGAGAGCTTCAGGGCCTGGTCGCGGGTGTCGGCGAGCAGGTCAGCGCAGGGTAGCAGCAGCAGGGCAAGGCACAGGCGTTTCATGGGCTGTCCATCGCATTCGAAGGTCATGCAAAACCACTGTGGGAGCTGGCTTGCCTGCGATAGCGGTGTATCTGACACATTGTTAGCGAATGTGCCGCCGTCATCGCAGGCAAGCCAGCTCCCACATTTGGGGCAGATTACAGATTCAGTAGCGCCAGGCGCTCGCGAACGGACGCCTCGATACCCGCCTCATCCAACCCGCATTCAGCCAGCATCTGCGCCGGCTTGGCGTGCTCGACGTATACATCCGGCAAGCCCAGGTGCAGCACCGACTTGAGGATATTCTCCCGCGCCAGGAACTCGCTGACCGCCGCACCGGCGCCGCCCATGATGGCGTTCTCTTCGACGGTCACCAGCAGCTCATGGCCAGCGGCGATCTCGCGCACCAACGCGTCATCCAGTGGCTTGACGAACCGCATGTCGACCACGGTGGCGTCGATCTTCTCAGCGACTCTCAAGGCTTCGGCCAGTTGTACGCCAAACACCAGGAATGCAGTCTTGCTGCCTTGGCGACGCACGATGCCTTTACCGATTTCAATCGGCTCCAGGTCTTTCTCGATCACGGCATTCGGGCCTGTGCCGCGCGGGTAGCGCACGGCGGCCGGGCCGTTGTACAGGTGGCCGGTGCTGAGCATCTTGCGCAGTTCGTTCTCGTCGCTCGGAGTCATCACCAGCATGCCGGGAATGCAGCGCAGGTACGAGAGATCGAAACTGCCGGCATGGGTCGGACCGTCTTCGCCTACCAGGCCGGCGCGATCGATGGCGAACAGCACATCGAGGTTCTGCACCGCCACATCGTGAACCAGTTGGTCATAACCGCGTTGCAGGAAGGTGGAGTAGATCGCCACCACTGGCTTGGCGCCTTCGCAGGCCATGCCGGCCGCGAAGGTCACGGCGTGTTGTTCGGCAATCGCCACGTCGAAGTAACGCAGCGGGAAACGCTCGCTGAACGCCACCAGATCGGAGCCTTCCTTCATCGCCGGGGTAACACCCACCAGGCGCGGGTCGGCGGCGGCCATGTCGCACAGCCATTCGCCAAACACCCCGGAATACTTCGGCCCGCTGGCTTTTTTCGGCGCGGCGGCGGGGGCATCGAGGGGTTCGAGCTTGGTGATCGCGTGGTAACCAATCGGATCGACTTCCGCCGGAGCGAAACCTTTGCCTTTTTTGGTGACGATATGCAGGAACTGCGGGCCCTTGAGGTCGCGCATGTTGCGCAACGTGGCGATCAGGGTGGGCAGGTCGTGGCCGTCGATAGGGCCGATATAGTTCCAGCCCAGCTCTTCGAACAGGGTGCCGGGTACCAGCATGCCCTTGGCGTATTCTTCGGTGCGACGCGCGATTTCCCACGCGCCAGGCAGGCGCGACAGCACTTTCTTGCTGCCTTCGCGCATGCTGGCGTAGGTACGGCTGGAGAGGATCTTCGCCAGGTAATTGGACAGGCCACCCACGTTGCGCGAAATCGACATGTCGTTGTCGTTGAGGATCACCAACATGTTGGCGTCCACTTCCGGCGCATGGTTCAGCGCTTCGAAGGCCATGCCGGCGGTCAGCGCGCCATCACCAATCACCGCAATCGCCTTGCGCTCACTGCCTTGCAGGCGGGCGGCAATCGCCATGCCCAGCGCTGCACTGATGGACGTGCTGGAGTGGCCGACGCCAAAAGTGTCGTACTCGCTCTCGGCACGGCGCGGGAAGGCGGCCAGGCCGTCCTTCTGACGCAGGCTGGCCATGCGCTCGCGACGGCCGGTGAGGATTTTATGCGGATACGCCTGGTGGCCCACGTCCCACACCAGCCGGTCGTCCGGGGTGTCGAACACGTAATGCAAGGCGATGGTCAGCTCGATCACGCCCAGCCCGGCGCCAAAATGCCCACCGGTCTGTCCGACCGTGTAGAGCAATTCCAGGCGCAGCTCATCGGCCAGGGTTTCCAGCTCGGCTTCACCCAGTCGACGCAGGCCGTCCGGCGTGGCAGCACGGTCGAGCAGGGGCGTAGACGGGCGTTTGCGGGGAATCTCTTGAAACGTCGTGGGCATCAGGCGAATCGTTATAGGTATAGAAGAGGCGGCAGTTTACCTCAAGCCGTGCAAACTGCCCACGCAGAGGGCCTAACTTGGCCGATATGCGGCGCAAATGGCCGCGGCTGTCAGTGGCGACGTTCGACGATATACCGCGCCAGGTCACGCAGTGGCTCGGCCGCCGCGTCGAAAGGTCGCAGGGCATCCAGGGCCTGGTCGCGCAGCTCGACGGCATACGCCTTGGCGGCTTGCAGCCCCAGCAAGGCAGGATAAGTCGGCTTGTCCCGTGCGATATCGGCGCCTTGGCGTTTGCCGAGGGTGGCGGTATCACTTTCCACGTCGAGAATATCGTCCTGCACCTGGAAGGCCAGGCCGATAGCGCGTGAGTAGGTCTGCAGGGCCGCCAATTGCTCGGCGCCGGCGCGGCCACTGGCCAGTGCGCCCAACTGCACGGCCGCCTCAATCAGCGCGCCGGTCTTGTGGCGATGCATATGTTCCAGGGCTTTTTGATCCAGCTTGAGGCTGACCGATCCCATGTCGATGGCTTGCCCGCCGACCATGCCAGCCGGGCCTGCGGCGTGGGCCAGGGCGGTGACCATGCGCAGGCGGATCTCGGCGTTGACGCTGCTCAAGCGCGGGTCCAGCAATGCGCTGAACGCCAGGCTCTGCAAGCCGTCACCGGCCAGGATCGCATAGGCTTCATCAAAGGCTTTATGGGTGGTGGGCTGGCCGCGACGCAAATCGTCATCGTCCATTGCTGGCAAATCGTCATGCACCAGGGAATAGGCGTGGATCAACTCGACCGCACAGGCCGCACCATTCGCCTCGGCTGCCGGCGCCCCGAGAGCTTCGCAGGCGGCATAGGCCAGCAACGGGCGCACACGCTTGCCGCCATTCATCACGCTGTAGCGCATGGCTTCATACAGGCGCGTCATTTCCGGGCTTGGCGCAACAAACAGGGGCTCCAGCGCGGCATTCACCCGGGCTTGGCTACTGGCCTGATATGCGCTGATCATTCCGGCTGTTCCGCATCGAAAGGTTCTTCGGCCAACTCCCCGTCACGCTCCAGCAACACCTGGACCTTCTGCTCCGCCTGCGCCAACGCGCTCTGACAGTCGCGGGTCAGGCCGATGCCTTGCTCAAACGCTGTCAACGAGTCTTCCAGCGACAACTCGCCGTTCTCCAGACGCTCGACCAGGGCTTGCAGGTCGGCGAGGGATTGTTCGAAATCGAGTGCAACTTTTTTGCGGGCCATGGCGGCAATTCCGGTAGACGGTAAACCGGCGCGACACTAGCAGACATGGGGGATTGGGGCAAATGAGTGGGGGTTACTCGTAAGGGGGATTGACGTGATAACGCGTACTGCGGCCACCCCCGGGGAGGCGCACCAGGCAGTTTTTCTCCAGCAGGTCTGCCAGGTGCCGCGTCGCAGTGGCCTTGGACACTTTGGCCACCGCTTGGTATTGCGCGGCGCTGATGCCCTGTTCGAAGCCCCGCTCACCACCCTCGAGCAGGCGATTGAGTACCTTGACTTGCTCGACGCAGAGCGAGACGCCACGGTGCTGCTGCCAGAACCGGCTTTTGGCCAACACCCGGTCTATCCGTGTCATCGCCTGTTGCAGGCTGCGCAACAGGGTTTTAAGAAACCATTCCAGCCAGTCGGTGATATCCAGCGTGGCCTTTTGACTGGACTCCAAGGCGGTGTAGTAACCGGCCCGGTCCTCCAGGATGCTGGCCGACATGGCGTAAAAGCGAATGGCGTGGTGTTCGCCTTGGGCCAAGGCCAAGTCAGTGATGGCGCGCGTCAGGCGACCATTGCCGTCATCGAAAGGATGCAAGGTGATGAACCAGAAGTGCGCAACACCTGCACGAACCAATGGATCCAGTTCAGGTTGATTGCGACTGGTTTCGAACCACTCCAGGAAATCCTCCACAGCGTGCTCCAGGCCGTGACGTGGCGGCGCCTCAAAATGCACGGTTGGCCGATCAAGCCTGCCCGACACCACCTGCATCGGCTCATTGCCCCTCAACGCGCCGACGCTGAGCTCGCGTGTGGCAAAGCCTGCCTCAGGCTCTGGGAACAACAAATGGTGCCAATTCATCAGGCGCGCGAGGGTGAACGGCTGCGCAAATTGCTCGGTGGCATCCATCATCAGATCGGCCAGCCCTTCACTGCGGCGGCTGACCTGGCCGTCCTTCGTGACTTCCAAACCCATTCGTCGTGCCAGGGAGGAGCGCACCGAACCAACGTTCAACTGCTCACCCTCGATGGCCGAAGAGGTCAGGATATTTTGCAGCAGGGCATCCAATTCATTCTGCGCGCTGACTGCCTGGGTGACAGAACCCAGCATGCCCAGTAGCTTGCCTTGGGCCTGCCCACACTCGCGCAGCAAGGCCGCCAGCCGCCCAGGCTGCCAGTGAAAGTGAGGCCAGTCGGTGTGTTGCCAGATCCAGTTCGGATGATCCATGGATGAGTGCCTGGGTGCGTGAGCCGAATAGAGGGTCTATTCGGCTCATTTTGTGAGCCGATTGTGCTGGGTATTCGGCTCATCGTCTAGGAGGCACCGAGCCAAAGAATTCGTTTTCATGCGGGCTCGCTTGATGATCAACGAAAGCTGACGTCGATTCTGTCGACTTTTAGTTTTATGAAATGCTCGTTATATTCAGGGTGGTCATAGTGTATATCCTCATCGTTTAATGAGGCGAAGCTGTAAAACTGTGTGTCGCATAGGTTTCCATAAAGCAGGTAGGCGTAGCCGGGGCTTATCTTTTCAATCAATGGTGCTCTCGGTTCGACCTTCTCGATCTCATAATCGTCAGATAGATTCATTGTCAGCTCGACGTTGTAGGTCTTCCCGATCTCTATGTCATATGGGCAGTAGCTGACGAAGCAATTTATGATGGTTCCTTCAATGAGCAGAGTTATGTCTTCCTCTATATGCTCATTGAGTGCTAACACCTGTGCTTTTATATAGCTATTTTCTGTATGGTCTAATGGTTTTGTCAGAGGGGTCGCCATTTATCATCCTCCAGAAGTCTTTTCCGCTTTTTGCATGCAACGTCGTAATATGACCGCTTGTATTCGTTCCCGCAAACGCAAATTTCGCTTGCCCTGTTCTATTTGTTCCCATTAGTAAAACGTATCCGGTTGTTGGGGTATTTCTATACGAATAATGAACCGGCGTGCCTTCATTTATTACATGTTGTGCGGTGAGTAAGTATTCGTGACTAGAGCCAGCGCCGAATTCAGGTCCATGCTTCTCGTAATGCTCATTTAGTTTTGACTCGCTGGCAAATGCTGTCGGATGTTGTGTTGCAGAGGGCCTATTTGGTTCGCCTGCATTGACTTTGGCATCAATCGCGGGATCCTGAGGCTCTGTTCTAGCATTGCATCCGTTTTGCCCCGGGCAATTATTCAAGCCTAACGGGTCTGTCCATCCCGTTGGATTGAGTACGTACTGGTACCCATTGATCCCCCCCGCCAACTTCACCGGGTCCGGTGTCAGGTAACGACCAATATCCGGATTGTAGTATCGATGGCGGTTGTAATGCAGCCCGCTTTCCGCATCGAAATACTGACCTTGAAAGCGCAGCGGGTTGTCGATTTTGCCCGCGTCGAGCCGGGCGATCTGGCCGTAGGCGCGGTAGTGGGCGGACCAGACGATTTCGCCCTCGGGGCTGGTGAGTTCCTGCGGGGTGCCGAGGTGGTCGAGTTGGTAGTGGTAGGGCGTTGTGGCTTGGGGGCCGAAGCCTTCCAGTAGCGCCAGTGGGCGGAAGCTGTCTGGTTCGTAGAGGTAGCTTCGATGGCGTTCTGCGTGGTGTTCGGCAATCAGCTTGTCGCCTTGCCAGAAAAACTCGGTGGTCTTGCCGTCGACGGTTTTGCTGATGCGTCGCCCAAATGGGTCGTAGCGATAGCTGGCTGGCCGTTTGGTTGGGTGATGCCGATCAGCCGATGCTGGCAGTCGTAGTGGTATTCGGTGATGAGTTGCTGGCCTTTGCCGCGCCGCTCACGAATCAAGTTGCCGAAGGCGTCGTAGTCGTAATGGCGGTCGCCCTGGATCATCAGGCGGTTGGCCGCGACAATGTCCGGGCCGGGGCGGTCTTGCATCAGCAGGTTGCCGGCCGGGTTGTGGCCGAAGCGTTCCTGCACGTCTTGGGAGTGGTCGGCGCGGGTCAGGCGGGCGAGGGGGGCGTAGTGGTAGCGGTGTTCGCCTTTGCGGGTGTCGAGCAGGCGGGTGAGGTTGCCGGCTTTGTCGTAGTCGTATTGGCGTTGGTAGAGGTGCTTCTGTTGCTGGGTGACCGCGTGGGCGTGCAGGCGGTGTTGATCGTCGTAGTGGTAGTGGCTGAGCAGTTGGCCTTGCTGGCGCTGGTGTTCGCGGCCGCTGTTGAATAGATGTGAGGTGAGTACTTCACCGTTGAGTTCGACCGTGGCGAGGTGGCCGCCTTTGTCGTGGTTGAAGGTGATGCGATTGTTGTCTGGCAGGCACAGGTTTTTCAGTTGCCCGCAGGCGTCGTAGCCGTAGCGCAGGGTGCCCCAGCCTTGGTGTTCGGCGGTGAGGCGGTTTTGGCGGTCGTATTCGTAGGCCAACGCCCAGTGGCCGTCTTCGACGCTGAGGAGGTTGCCTTGGCGGTCATAGGCATAGTCGACAACGCTGTCATCGGGCAGGGTTTTTCTTACGAGGCGCCCGGCGTAATCGCGCTGGTAGCGGGTGATGAGCTGACTGTCATCGTCGCCGTACTCGGTTTTTTCCAGCAGGTTGCCGTTGAGGTCGTAGGCATACGCGGTGCGTTGGCCGTCGAAGCCGGTTTCCTTGCGGATCAGGCCGTTGGGGTGGTAGTCGAGTTGGTAGGTTTCGCCGGCTTCGTTTTCGATCTCGGTGAGGAGCAGCCGGGCGCTGTCGTAGCGGTACTTGACCTGGGTGCCATCGGCGTTAAGGCGGCGGCTGATCAGGTGCAGGCCGTCTGCGTATTCGTAGCGGGTGACGTGGCCGAGTTCGTCGCGTTCGGCGATGATTTTGCCGTAGGGGTTGTAGCTGAATTCCCTGCAAGCACCACTGGGCTGGATCAGTTTCAGCAAGCGTCCTGCGGCGTCCCACTGATACTGGATTAGTGCGCCATGCTCATCCTCACGGGCAACCTGTCGCCCCAAGTCGTCATAGCGATAACGCTTGATCCCACCATTGGGCAATTGCTCCTCCAGCAACTGCCCACGCTCGTTCCACACCAGCCGATGACAACTGCTGTCCGGGTACCAAATCCCCGTCAGTTGCCCATGTTTGTTGTAGCTGTAGTCAGTCGAGTTGCCATCGGGATCGGTCCTGCGCGTAATGTCGCCTTGGCCATTACGCTCATATTTCCAGACCGCCTCACCACGCCGTATAACCCGTACGAACCCATTGTCATGCTCGTAGGCAGTCGGCTCATCATCCCCCGGAAACAGCGCCACCAAGCGTCCGGCATCGTCATACTGATAGGCTGTCACCGCGCCCATCGGGTCTTGCTCGACGGTCAGCCGGCCTTGGTCATCGTAGGATTTGTAATGCTGAGCGCCGTCCGGATCGATGCGCTGCACCAACCGCGCCCGCTGGTCATGGACATACACCTCCTGGCTACCGTCGGCGTTATGCACGGTGACGCGCCCGTCATCGCCCCAGGCATAACGCGTGTCCATCTGCGAAAAGCTCGCCCAATGCCGCACACATCGCGCCGCCTTGCCTGCGCGTTCCCATTCCCAGAAGAAACTCGCGCCACCGGCCAGTTGGCGTTCAAGAATGACGTGCTGATCGTCATACCGATAACGCTCGCTTTCCCCGACAGCATTGGTCGCGCAGACCAGTCGTCCGTGTTCGTCATAGGCGTAGGAAACAACGTTCTGCTCGGTCTCCCACACGTAGGGCTCTCGCCCTTTGGCGCGATGCATCTGGTAGTCCACCGCGACGATGCGATCCAGCTCATAACGCAAAAGCAGCGAACGGCCAGCACCGTTATCCAGCCGCTCAATCCGCCCTGAACGATCACGGAAAAGACGCAGGCGGTTGTCATACGCATCGCTGATGGTTGTCAGCACACCATCGCGAAAGTGATAGAGGCGCGAGGCCTGGGCCAACACCAACTCGTCAGGCGCCGAACCCAAGTAGATCGCCGCTTCGGCCAGGCTATTGGTGATCGCGGGCCGAGAGTCGGTGGGCAAGGGAAACTGAGTACGGCGGTTCTCATGGTCAGTCCACACCACCAAATCGCCCGACACCACCAGCCGATGGGCCAGCGCATGGCTCCAACCAAACCCCAACCCACAATCGATCTCCACCGCGCTGGTGCGGTACAGCCGCGTCCACTCAAACGGCAAGATCCCATCCAGCGCGCCGTCGGTAAGGGTCAGCAACTCCTCGCCAGTGACCATCGACACCGGGCAACCGTGAGTGACCGTTTTATCCGCAGACGCCGCAGCATCCCCCTTCGGATTTGAAGCCACGGCGGGCACATCATCCACATGCTCTTTCTGCGTCAGCACCGCGTTCTGCCGCGCCCGCCAGCGCATCTGCATCGTGCCTTGCTTCAGCTTACCCACCACCCCGCGAACCGCCACCGCTTTGTAGCGGTCCACCGCCTGCATGAACTTCGTGAGGATCGTCAGCACACCGGTCACGAAGCCCACGGCTGACTGAAGCACCCACGCACCGTACTTGACCAGGCGCATACTCAAATACGCCACGCCCGCTGCCGGCAGCGCGATGGTCAACACCACGCCAATCACCAGGTCAATCAGCAGCGACACCATAAAACCGGCGGCTGCTTGTGCGACTTCACTGGGCGGTAACGCCTCCAGCCAGATCATGGCGGTGCGCAGTAACAGGTACCGCGCCGCCTCATCACTGGCCAGCAACATCGCCTGTTCCATGACCTTGGGCGCATCAGTGGCGATTTGCGCCAACCTGGCCGCCTCGCTACCCAGTTGCTCGACGTACTTGAGCGGGTCTTCAAGAATCGCCTGCACCTGCTTGATGCTGTCCCACGCGTCACGGATCGCTGCCCAACTGCCGGCCAGCACGCCGTTGCCAATCGCGCTGGCGGTGGATTGCTGCCAGTGTGGCTTGAAGCCTTGCCACTGCTCGCGCAGCCATTGCTCCAGATCCGCTGTCAGCCCCGCATAGGAAGCAAACAAGGCGTCGACTTGCTGCGCTGAAACACCGCCTTGAACCCTCACCTGATAACGCCCGCCAGCGGCGCAGTCGTGGGAACCTTCGCCGTGCTCGTCGAGCAGGATGACCCTGGAACTGCCGTCATCCAGCCCGATCACCTCAACCGGGATATTGCCGATCGGCACGTCGTACGCTGACTCGAACCTGCTCTGGATCTTCAGCACACCACCCGCAGGACAGCGGGTCACGGTGGAAAAATCCGTATCGCCAAGACTCACCGACTGCTGTGCATCCCCAGCCCGCAACACCCGATCCATACCCAGCAACGACGGCATGTCCGCTGCATGACTGACCGTATCCAGCGCGCGCGAATACCAGGCGCCCATCTGCTGGCGGTACTCCGCCAGGCTCTGATGGAAACCATTTAGCTCGTGTTCGATAAAGTTGATGTGGGCAGGTTGGGTCATCCATGACGTCTCGTCGCAAGGCAAGGCGTCGGAGTCTGCCGCAGTAAAAAACGGCTGGATGAACGGTTGGAAAAATCAGATTGCGGCTACAACGGACGGGTAAAAGTCGGCGTTAACCCATACATAAAGGCCACTTCAAATCGCGAAGCTACTGATTGACGAGCAGTCCCCTTGAGCGCCTTTGAGTTGGGTTTCGAACGCAATCAGCCCAGCCTGCATCCGTCGCAATACGGCGATTTGCGCGGCCAGCGTGCGCTTCTTGTCGGCGATGGCTTGCTCAGCCCGGTCCCAAGGAAGCGCATCACCCTCGTACCCCAGCAAAATCTCCTGCAATTCCTTGAGCTTGAACCCCAGCTGTTGCGCGCACTTTATAAACATCAGCCGCTCGACATTCTGCGCGGTATAAACGCGATAACCGCCCTGACGCGCAGGCGCGGGCATCAGCCCGATCGCCTCATAGTGACGAATCGCCTTGATGGTTGTGCCGGACAACTGCGCGGCTTTGCCGATGTACATGAAAACTCCCTTTTTCAAATAGTGCGCTGGCCTGTTTCAGCCACTTGGCCCGCTGCGTCAGCGTTGAGCCCAGTACCGGCCCCAACAGCAGTGTCTTGCTCGTCGTGATGCCACAGAGCGCCAGTGTGGTACGACGCATCTGGTGGATGGCCGGCATGCGATAAACCCAGCGGTAATACCACGGCGGCGTATCGAGGGTCACTAACAAGTGCGCGGTTCGGCCCTTTAACAGCTTGTCTGGGAATGCCTTGCCTGCGCGGTATTTGAAGGCAAAGCCGGGTAGGAAAACGCGGTCGATAAAGCCCTTCATCAGAGCCGGGACTCCGCCCCACCAGACAGGGAAAACCCACGCCAGGTGCTCGGCCCAAAGGATGTCGGACTGGGCGCTGAGCAAGTCGGGCTCCAGCGTCTGTGCCTGGGTATAGCCATGATTAAGGATGGGGTCGAACCTGAGATCACCCAGGCGCAGGACGCGGACTTCGTGGCCGGCCGTTTTCGCAGCGTGGATATAGGTGCGCGCGAGGGCGGAACAAAAGCTATCGGAGGACGGGTGGCCGAGAATGACCAGAATGCGCTGACTCATGGTGATAAGTTCTGAGAAAAGGGCATTCAGGGTAGGGGGTGCCGTATAGGGTAGAGTCAAGTGCCAGCAGGACCTTTCTGTGAGGTACGCGGGATCCTTCCTGAACTGTTCTCGAATGCTTGTGACGGTACTGTCGGCTGGCTAGCCTGCCGAAAACACCAGAGTAAAAAAGGCATGAGCGAAACTTCTATCGGGTTGATCGCGCCTCCTGAGGGCTACGGCGATTGGCTGACAGACCTCAAGGGCCGCATCCATCAGGCGCAACAGCGCGCATCAATCAGGCCGTTAAACATAACTGGCCGCGCAACACCTTGGTGATGCACATTGAAAACCGCCTGCTGGAACGCAGTGGCAAGGCCGTCAGCAACTTCGAAAGCCACCTGCCCAAAGCGCAATCCGACCTGGCGCGCGAATCCCTCAAAGACCCGTACCGCTTTGATTTCCTCTGCCTCGGTCAGAATGCGCAGGAGCGCGAAATCGAAAACGCCTTGATCAAGCATGTCACTGACTTCTTGTTGGAGTCGGGCGCAGTTTTTGCCTTCGTTGGCGGGCTCTCTCGATGACTGAAAATTGTAAGGAAAAATCTCACGCGTGAGCTATTGAGTACCTTGCGGATTGCCTGTAGATTTTCTCACGCGTGATTTTTTCACAGCGAGGTCAGTACCATGAACAGCAGCTCTCCATCGAGCCCATCAACTGGGCCCGATACCGATTCAACAAGCCTCAAGGGAGAGCGCTTGAAGCCGTCCGCAAAAAAGCCGTCGAGCTTTTACATGAAGCAGATGCGTGCGGGGCTGGCGGCGGCGGGTTATGTGAAACACGAGACTTGGGTGCTTCCCGAAAATCGAAGCCTGCTCAAGCAAATGGAGAAACAGCTACGCCAACCGATCCTGGCTGGCTCATTCATGTCGGAGAATTTCATGAGCGCAGGTACCAACTGGAATATCGATCGCCTCTTCAGTGCTCTTCAGGCGCTGGATGACGTGACGTCCAATGACATTACGCTTTCTCTCGTCCAAGGCTCCGAGTCCAGCATCAAGCTGGAGATGAACGACTTTGGTGGCTTGCCGATTTACATCGCGGTGGTGGGCGAGCAAATCATCGTGGATACCGTCCTGGTCGACGCCGAGTCCATCAACGATGTCGCGAAATTCAACGACGCCGTGCTGCGCAGCCGGGAGATGTTCCCGTTGTCGTCCATCGGTATCGAGTCCATGCCGAACGGGCAGGTGGTTTACAACATGTTCGGTGCGCTCAGCTCCGACTCCAGCCTGACCAACATCGTGACCGAGGTGAAAACCCTGGTTGATAACGTGCAGCGCGCCAGCGAAGCCTTCGAACGTTTCTTCATTTAATTATTCGGGAAAATCCAATGACTCAGTCCATCTGGAGCAAATTGTTCACCGCGTTACGTGGCGGTGCCAGCGAAGTCGGCGAATCGATCGTCGACCAACAGGCCCTGCGCATCCTCGACCAGGAAATTCGCGATGCCGACAGCGCCTTGGCCAACGCCAAGCGTGAATTGGTAAGCATCATGGCCAAGCACAAACTGGCGGCTGATCGCGTTGGCGAGTACGACGCCAAGATCAAAGACCTGGAATCCAAGGCGATGGCCGCTATCCAGGCCAACCGTGAAGACCTCGCCCTGGAAGTGGCCGAAGCCATTTCGACCCTGACCAACGAGCGGGACGTGGAGCAAAAGCAGACCACCGAGTTCGGTGGGTACGCTGAAAGCATGCGCAAAGACATCACCAAAGCCGAGAGCCGCATCAAAAGCCTGCGCCAGCAAGTGGACATGGCCAAGGCTCGCGACAGCGTGCAAAAGGCCCAGGTCAGTGCCTCCATTGCCAGCGGTGGTGCCAACGGCAAGCTGGAAACTGCCGTCGGTACGCTCAATCGCTTGCAGGCCAAGCAGCAGCAACGTGCCGCTGAGCTGCAAGCCCAGGATGAGCTGGCTGATGCGTCAACGGGCACGGACCTGGAGCGCAAACTGCGCGATGCCGGCATCACGCCGAACGAAGGCAGTGCCAATGCGATTCTGGAGCGTCTGAAGCAAAAGTCGGCTGAGTAATCAACGCAGGTCAGTTAAGCCTGCAACTCTGTGGCGAGGGAGCAAGCTCCCTCGCCACAGTGGCAGTGCCCTTCTTTTGTATGTTGAGGTCAGGATGAACGCCTTGAAGGGTTTCAAGACAATCGCAGGCCTGGCCCTCTTCATGGTCGCGCTGCAACTGCTCAATGTGGCGACCGGTTACAGCCTCATGGCATTCGGGCTAATCCCGAGAACGATGCAGGGTCTGTTCGGCATCCTCACATCACCGTTTTTGCACGCCTCCTTCGCCCACCTGAGCGCCAACCTGATTGCCTTTGTGATCCTGGGTTCTTTGGTCATCATCGAAGGGGTCAACCGGTTCATCGCCGTCAGTGCCATCGTCATTCTGCTGGGCGGCTTGTTGGTCTGGCTGTTTGGTTTTTCAGGCGTACACGTCGGCGCCAGCGGCTGGGTGTTCGGGCTATGGGCCTATCTGCTGTCTCGCGCCTGGTTCCACAGAAGCTGGGGCAACCTGCTAACAGCCGCTGTCGTGGCTTTGCTGTATGGCGGGCTGATCTTGGGCTTCCTTCCGCGGCAGGGCGTTTCCTTCGAAGGGCATCTGTTTGGTGCGCTCGCCGGATTTATTGCAGCCAAGGTACTTCTATCCACGCCGCGCAGCGGGTTTAATGCCGGGTGAACGCACTTGAGCATCCAGACGCCGAGGCGATGCTGTCGTCAGGATTCAAGTACCCAGGGAGCCAGGGGCCAAATGTCGATTTTCCTACTGTTACGCATGTACGCCTCGTCCCTCTTTCACCGCTTCGGTTGGGCAGGACTGATCGTTGCCTTGGGTGTCCACCTGAGCACGGCTTACCTGGGCCTGGTGTTGCTGGGCGAACAACCCCTCACTGCTCCCGCCACGTTTATCTACTTCTACCTCACCACCACACTCACCGTCGGCTATGGCGACCTCGCGCCGCAGACCTCGGCGGGACGAATTTTCGTGGCGGCCTGGGTCATGCTCGGGGGCATTGCGCTGCTCACGGCCGCCATCGGCAAAACCACCAGCAGTGTTATCGATGCATGGAGAAAAGGCATGAAGGGCAAAGGTGATTTCACCGGCAAGGTCGGCCATACCGTGCTGATCGGCTGGGAGGGCGCGTCCAGCGAGCGGGTGATTGAGTTGTTGCTGCAAGACGAAACCTCGAACGACAACCTGATCGTGATCTGCGATTGCAGCCTTGAAGAAAACCCGATGCCGGGCAAAGCAGCGTTCATCCGCGGCGAAAGCCTGTCTTCCACCGCACTGTTGCTGCGTGCCGGTGTGCCCGGTGCCGAGCGTGTGCTGGTGCGAACCCCGTCTGATGACCTGACGCTGGCCACCGTGCTGGCGGTGAATCAACTGAGCCCCGTCGGGCATGTGGTCGCCCACTTCAACGAAAGTGAAATCGCTGCACTGGCCAGCTCCTACGCCCCGCGCCTGGAATGCACGTCCAGCATGGCGATCGAAATGCTGGTGCGCGCCTCCCAGGATCCGGGGTCGTCGGTGGTCATCAATGAGTTGCTGTGCGTGGGGCAGGGCGCCACCCAGTACCTGATGAAATTGCCCGATGCCTTTGAGGCAACGTTCGGCGAGCTGTACACGCAGATGAAGGAGCGCCACAACGCCACCCTCATCGGCTATCGCGCCAAAGGCGTTCAGCAGCCGTCGATCAATCCGCCCAGTGCCACACAGGTCAAAGGCGGCGAACTCTTCTACATCGCTTCCACTCGCCTTAAGGAAATCTCCCATGGGATGGCTTAAACAGTTGATGGGGCTTGAGGCCCCAAAAACCACTACCGACTCGAGCCGAACCGCCAGCCCAAGCCTGCCTGCTACCGGCCCTTTGGGCCTGGCGCCGGGCAAGGGCGTGATGTTCGACACCACCCTGAAATTGCTGCTCGATGAAAAAACCAACGTGGTGATCCCCGGCTCCCAGGAAATCTGGAGCAATGGCACCATCGATCTTGGCCAGTCCACCTGGCTGTCGCGTTATTACATGAACGACGAAGATTATTGGTTGCAGGTGCACACCACCGGCCAGATAGCGGGCCAGGTCGAGTCAGTGATTCTGTTCAACTACCTCAGCTACGTCACCATCAGCAGCGAAGCGGAACTGCGCAGGCTCGCGGGCCCACAGAGCCTGATCGGGCTGCCGACCTACACCCACGACGGCGTCGAGTACTTCCGGGAGTGGGGCAGCGAGAACGGCCAGACCGAATTGGTGGCGATGAGCGAACAGGTCACCAGCCCAGAAGCCACTTACAGCGTCGAGCACCGTTCGATGCTATACGCCCGCGACACCGGCCTGACCGACCGTCGAGAGTTCCTGCTGTTCTCCGTCGAAGAAGATGCCGAAGGCACCATCAGCCTGAGCACATCCCTGGGCATTTCGCTGTACACCACCGACCTGACTACGCTCTAAAAAAGGAAGCCGTCCATGCTAGAAGCACTCTCCATCTCCCTCAACAAAGCTGCGGTGCTCGGCTTTGTCCTCTACATCCTGGGGGCTGCGGTACTGTTCGCGCTGTTCCAGTTCATCTACACCCGCATCACCCCGCACAAGGAGTTCGAACTGATCCGTGCGGGCAACACCTCCGCAGCGGTCGCCCTGGGCGGTGCCATCGTCGGTTTCGCCATTCCGGCCAGCAACGTGATCGCCTACTCGATCAACGTTCTCGACTTCATCGTCTGGGCCGTGATCGCCGCCGTCGTCCAGCTGCTGGCGTTCCTGCTGACCAGCCTGGTGCTCAAAGGCACGTCCGAGCGCATCAAGAAGGGCGAACTGGCGGCCGGTATCTACGTGGCCGCGGTGGCCATCAGCGTCGGCATGCTGAATGCCGCGTGCATGACGCCCACCTCGAACTGATTGCGCACGGAGCTCCCGATGAAACGAAGCAAGTACGTCCAGCTGTCGCTGGCAGCGTCGGTCGCCATGGCGATATCCGGCTGCGGCCCAACGGAAAAAACCTACGACCTGCAAAAGAAGTACAACTTCCAGTCGGTACAGCAATGCGCCGATGAAAAGCTTCCGGTGGACGTCTGCTCGGACGCCTACATGACGGCCATGGCCGAGCATCGCCGCATTGCGCCGGTGTATGACAGCCAGGCCGATTGCGACGCTGACTTTGTCGCTGATTGGTGCCAGCAAGACTCCACCGGCAAATTCATCCCGCGCTTGGGCGGTTTCGAACTGACCGCCGAAGGCCAGGTGACCCAATCCCAGGTCGACGCTGCCAATGCGCAAGCGGCCAACGCTCAGGCCAGCGGCGGCGGCTCAGGCTTCTCCACCAGCAGCCTGCTGACCGGCTTGCTGATCGGCAACATGCTGAGCAACAACCGCAACAGCTACCGTTCGGAACCGGTGTACCGCTATCGCGATGATCGTGGCAACTATGGCAACTCGACGCTTAACCAACGCGTCTCCAATGGCGCGACCTTTGGCCGCTCCAACCAGGCCCGGTACGGCAGCAGCAATTACACCAACACGCTGCGCTCTTCACCTAAGTCGAGCTCGGTTTCATCGGCCACCTCCCGCGGCGGCTTCGGCAGCAAAGCCAGCGCACGCAGCGGCTGGGGCGGCGGGTCGAGCAGCTAAGGACACCGGCCATGAAGAAGATCCAATGCGCAGAGCGTCATGACTGGAAACACACAGCCGAGAGTCTTGGCTTCCTGTTCCATACCATCGACGACGAACCTTACTGGGACGAAAGCGCGTACTACCAGTTCACGCTCAAGCAAATCGAGCGCGACCTCGAAGACCCGACCACCGAGCTCCATGACATGTGCATGGACCTCGTCGCCCGCGTGGTCCACAGCGAAGAACTGCTTGAACGCCTGAGCATCCCCGCGCCTTTCTACGACATGATCCGAACCTCATGGCTCGAAGGTCACCCGCACCTGTACGGGCGCATGGACTTCTCCTACAACGGCAGCGGGCCCGCCAAGTTGCTGGAGCTCAACTACGACACCCCCACCAGCCTTTATGAAGCAGCCGCGTTTCAGTGGGGCTGGCTGGAACAATGCATCGAGCGCGGCCTGCTGCCCAAGCACGCCGACCAGTTCAATAGCATCGACACCAAACTGCACCAGGCCTTCGCCCAACTGCAGGTCAACCAGCCGTTCTACTTCGCCTCGATGAAAGACTCCATCGAAGACAAAGGCACCACCGACTACCTGCGTCTGGTTGCCGAAAAAGTCGGCATCGAATCGCGCCACATCGACGTCGAAGACATCGGCCTGACCAGCGAAGGCCGCTTCGTCGACCTTGAAGATCGCTGGATCCCCCACCTGTTCAAACTGCACGCCTGGGAGTTCATCTTCCACGAGCCCTTTGGTGCCGCGATTGCCCAGAGCGACACGCAGTTCTTCGAGCCCGCGTGGAAATCCGTCCTCTCCAACAAAGGCATCCTGCCGCTGCTGTGGGAATTCAACCAAGGCCACCCCAACCTGCTCGCGTCCCACCTGGACACCGACCCAGGCAAGGCCGTACCAAAAGGTTGGGTGCGCAAACCGTTCTTCTCCCGGGAAGGCGCCAACATCGAACTGCAAACCGCCGACGGCCTGATCGTAAAAGAAGACGGCCCCTACACGGATGCGCCATTCATCCTTCAGGAGTTCGCACCGCTGCCGAAATTTGGTGACAGCTACACGCTGATCGGCTCTTGGGTAATTGGCGACCAGGCCGCTGGCATAGGTGTGC
This sequence comes from Pseudomonas sp. MF6751, assembly GCF_016613265.1. Taxonomy (NCBI): domain Bacteria; kingdom Pseudomonadati; phylum Pseudomonadota; class Gammaproteobacteria; order Pseudomonadales; family Pseudomonadaceae; genus Pseudomonas; species Pseudomonas sp. MF6751. Next base: position 237,817 of record NZ_JAENSV010000002.1, on the reverse strand, counting down.
GAGAGGACAATAGCTTGATCACCAAAGACTCAAGCCGGTTTCTGCCGCACTTGATCCTGGATTAAGGAAGTTGATCGTTCCCACGCTCCGCGTCACTGCACCTTGGTATTGAACGTACCCATTCACGATTGCAATCAAAAGCTTCGCAAGGATAGTCACGCTCAACTTTTCCGTGGTTTAATATTTTTCATATAAATACCCCTATAGGGTGATATCTATCATGAAAATAAACCGCCTTCTCGCTGATTGGCCACCGGGCTCTATTGCCACTCAAGCGTGGCTGCACGAGCACGGCGTTGGGCCGAGCCTCATTCAAAAATATCAGCACACGGGCTGGGTAGAGCGTGTGGGGCATGGTGCGTGGAAACGCAGCGGCGACGATCTTGACTGGCATGGCGGTGTTTTCGCACTGCAACAAGACGCAACGGTGCAGATTTGGCCGGGTGGTGCGACGGCGTTGAGCCTGGCCGGTTACAGCCACTACCTGACCTTCGGAAAGCAGATAGTCGATCTATTCGCCACACCAGAAGCCCTTCTACCAGGCTGGTTTCGCAAGCATGAATGGGGGGGGCAGGTAAGTTTCTACCGAGGCGCGCTTTTTGTGGAATTGAAAGATATGGCGTTACAAGTTTTCCAAGTGCCGTACCGCCAATTTGCGCTAAAAATCTCCACCCCGGAGCGTGCGGTGCTTGAGCTTATCCATCAAAGCGACGATGAAATGCTGTTCAGCGGTGTGACCGATGTATTGAGCGGTCTGGCCACACTCAGCCCCAAACGCCTGCAAAAACTGCTTGAATCGTGCAACTCGATCCGCGTCAAACGCGTGTTCCTGTTGCTGGCACGTAACGCGAACCATGCGTGGTATGGGCGAATAGATCGTTCCAGCATCGACATGGGTAAGGGCAAGCGGCAAATCATCCGGGGCGGTCGACTCGATAAAGAGTTCCTCATTACCGTTCCGGAGCGTTTTGCCAATGTCACTTGATCCACGTTATGCCGCTCAGGTTCGTCTGCTGGTGCAGGTCATTCCTTACGTAGCGGCAGAACGATGTTTCGCACTGAAAGGAGGGACCGCCATTAACCTGTTTGTGCGGGACTTGCCTCGGCTGTCGGTAGATATAGACCTGGCGTATCTGCCCAACACTGCCCGCCAGCAGGCATTGGCCGACGTTCGTCAGGCGTTGGGGCGCATTGCCGGTGCCATAGCACGAGGCCTCCCTTCGGGCATCGCGACCGTTCAAGCAAATCGAGACGATGAGCTTCGGATTCTCGTAAGAAACGCTCAGGCCCAGATTAAAATTGAAGTTTCGCCAGTGCTGCGCGGGACTGCCCTGCAGCCGCAGGAGCGTGACGTAGTGCCGTTGGTCGAGGATGAGTTTGGGTTTGCCTCGATAGCGGTGGTGGCCTTGCCCGACCTCTACGGCGGTAAAATCTGCGCTGCACTGGATCGGCAGCATCCAAGGGACCTTTTCGACGTGATGTTGATGCTTCGAGAAGAAGGGCTGACACGCGAAATTTTTGAGGGCTTCCTGGTGTATTTGATCAGTCATGGGCGGCCTATGGCTGAGCTGCTTGCCCCACGGTGGAGGCCACTGGCGGACATGTTTCAGGCTGAATTTGCTGGCATGACGCGAGCGCCGGTCACTCTTGAAGAATTAGAGGTAACCAGAGAGGCTTTGCTGACTGCGATCCAGCAACAATTCTGCGAGCAGGATGCCGCCTTTCTGATTTCGCTCAAACAAGGAGAGCCTGACTGGGTGAAGTTGAATTTGCCTGGGATCGAAGAGTTGCCTGCTGTGCAATGGAAGCTGCATAACGTCAGGCGGATATCTGCTGCGAAGCGAGTAGAAGCTGTGGCGAAGCTGGAGGCGGTGGTTGGGCAATTGCTGGTCGGGTAAGCCGTGAAATGAAAAAGCCTGCTTCTCAAAGCAGGCTTGTCATACAGCGTGGTTACTTACTTAGGCTGGGCAGTCAGCGCCGCATACCCATTCATCAAATTGCGATAGTTAGGAATCCGCTGGGACAACAAATTCCCCAGCCCTTCGATATCGTTGCGCCAGTCGCGGTGCAACTCACACGCCACCGAGAACCAGTTCATCAACTGTGCACCGGCCTGCGTCATCCGGCTCCACGCGGCCTGCTGCACCGTGGTGTTGAACGTGCCCGACGCATCCGTCACCACAAACACCTCAAACCCTTCCGCCAGCGCCGACAACGTCGGGAACGCCACACACACATCCGTCACCACACCGGCAATGATGATCTGCTTACGCCCGGTGGCCTTGATCGCCTTGACGAAATCCTCGTTGTCCCAGGCATTGATCTGACCAGGGCGAGCGATATACGGCGCGTCCGGGAACATCTCCTTCAACTCCGGCACCAGCGGGCCGTTAGGGCCTTGCTCGAAACTGGTAGTGAGGATGGTCGGCAAGTTGAAGAACTTGGCCAGGTCAGCCAGGGCCAGCACGTTGTTCTTGAACTCGTTGGGCGAGAAGTCCTGCACCAGGGAGATCAGGCCGGTCTGATGGTCGACCAGCAGAACAATGGCGTCGTCTTTGTTCAAGCGGTTGTAGGTTGCAGTGCTCATGGTTGAATCCTTTTTTTGTTTAGGTTGGTTGGGCGTTGCGTTCAACATGGGCACAGATTAATGGGTGGGTGACGGGGGATAAATCGGGTGGGAGGAGTATTACTGTCAACTTAAGGTGGACAATGCTTAAGGCTCGATTTCAGGCCTCAGGTCGCTGCGCAGAACAGGAATGAATTGTCTGCCTCAATGACATTGATTGAAGGGGGGGGCCAGCAGCTGTTGGGTAATTGGAACTGTGTTTTACGGGCATTAAAAAGCCGGCTTGTGGCCGGCTTCTCGGGGACTGCCTCAGCTTGTTTTTGACAAACCTCACCAGCCTTCAAATCGCTCAGCCCACATTGCGTCAGGCTGAATAGTAGGGGCATCCGCGGGAACTCCTCCGCTTCGCCAGCAGGGTGTCAGCTAAAAGCGACCCCTGCCAAATGTGCGGCGCATGATACCCACATTCACCTCAGTTGCCCACCTCCGGTTCCGATTTAGAGCCTTCCCAGCCCAGCAGGTGTTCATCCAGCGGCACCGGTGGGCGGCGGTTGTTGAGGGTGGACCACCAGAATACCCAGCCGACGATCTTGAAGCTTTGTTCGAAGCGTTCCTCATGGTTGAGGTATTCGTCCGGGTGTTCGCTGGCGTTGTGGCTGCGCATGCGCAGGCCGCCGCCAGGACGGTTGTAGAGGTATTTGATGCGCAGCATGCCATCGTGTTCGACGGCGTAGATTTCACCGTCGATGATTTGGGTGCGGCCTCGGTCGATGGCGAGGGTGGCGCCTTGTTGGATGATGTCGATCATGCTGTTGTCGACCATGTAGGCGCCTATCGCGCGGTCGGGGTTGACGTTGAGGGTTTCCAGATTGTGCAGGGAGACGCGGATGCGTTCGGTTGAGGTGAAGGTGGGGTGGAGAGGAATCTCCACGTCGGTTTTCTCCGGGCGGCAGGCGGGGCCTGTGAGGTATTTGCCTGTGTCTTCGCGGGTAGTTGCAATCCTTGCGATGGGGCCTTCCAACAGGTAGTTGGCAGGCGGGTGCTTGGGGCCTTTACCGTCGCTTAACCAGCGACTAGAGACGCACAGCAATTCTGCGATCTCGTTGAGTCGGCCCATGGGGACGCCGCGTTTGAACCAGTTGTTCACGTGCTGAGGCGTGACGCCGCGGTTCTTGGCGAAGTCGGAGGCGGAAAGATGAACTTCCCGTAGTAGTGCTTTTAAACGATCACCTGATGTATTCATAAACGCAGAGTTTACTGGCCGGAAAGTCCCATCAAATAAACCATGCGTTGATTTGCAGTTGTAGGATCTGGCTTAGTTATGGCTTGATCTTTCATATGTGCAACTTGGTTAAACGCTGCAACTAAACATTAAACTTAATGTTTAGTCTCGCCCATAAAAAAGCCCCGAATTAACGGGGCTTTTTATTTGCCGTGGCAATGAGGCGCGGGTATCAGCCTTTGTAGGCGGCAACCGACTTCATGATCTCGGCGCGGGCGGCGTCTGCGTTGCCCCAACCGTCGATCTTCACCCATTTGCCTTTTTCGAGGTCTTTGTAGTTCTCGAAGAAGTGCTTGATCTGTTCCAGCAGCAGTGGCGGCAGGTCGGTGTATTCCTTCACGTCCACATACAGCTGGGACAGCTTGTCGTGTGGCACTGCGATGACTTTGGCATCGCCGCCGCCGTCGTCGGTCATGTTCAGGATGCCGACTGGACGGGCGCGGATAACCGAGCCTGGGGTGACCGGGTAAGGGGTCACGACCAGCACGTCGAGGGGGTCACCGTCGTCAGCCAGGGTGTTGGGGATGAAACCGTAGTTGGCCGGGTAGAACATCGGGGTGGCCATGAAACGGTCAACGAACAGGCAGTCGCTGTCTTTGTCGATTTCGTATTTGATCGGCGCGTGGTTGGCCGGAATTTCGATGGCGACGTAGATGTCGTTCGGCAGGTCTTTGCCAGCCGGAATCTTGCTGTAGCTCATTGGGCGTTGCCCCCGTTAGTTGGCCATATGACATGGCCGGATTGGCCTAAAAGTGGCGGCGATTATAGGCATATTCTGACGCCGATGCCATGCGCCAAGCGTCGTACGGTCATTCGCCCTGTGGCGAGTAGCGCGGGTCGCTGGCTTGCAGTTGAATCAGGCGGGCCAGGGGATCCTGGCGATAAAAGCGGCTGAGTTGGGCGTACACCTGTGGATAACTGTTGACCAGTAAATCCGGGGCGCTGAAGAAATACTCACTGGTGACGGCAAAGAATTCCGCCGGGTTTTCCGCAGCGTAAGGGTCTATCTCGGTCTCGGCGTCTGGGTTGGCGTCCAACTGGCGGTTGAGGTCATCGAAGGCGCCTTGCATGACGCTGGCCCAGTCCTGCACGCGCATGTCATTGTGCAGAGGCGGCAGGCCGTTGGCGTCGCCGTTGAGCATGTCCAGCTTGTGCGCCAGTTCGTGGATGACCAGGTTGTAGCCTTCCCATTGGCCGCTGGCGAGCACACCAGGCCAGGCGAGGATCACCGGGCCTTGTTGCCAGGCTTCGCCGCTGTGTTCGCCGTCCCATTCGTGCTCCACGCCACTGGCATCGCGATGGCGTTGCGGGCTGAGGAAGTCGTCGGGGTACAGCACGATCTCATGGAAGCCCTGGTACCAGTCGAGGTCGCCCAGGTTCATCAGCGGCAATTGCGCCTGCGCGGCGAGCAGCAGGCGTTGTTCCTGGTGCAGTTCGACGCCGGGCAGGGCGGTGAGGTGTTTTTCGCTGAGGAACACCACGCAGGCTTCGCGCAGCCACTGGTCTTGCTCCGGCGTGATGCCGTCGAGGAAGGTCAGGTGGTGGCGCACCCGTTGCCAGGTGTCATCGGCAATCGGGTGCTTGGCCAGCAGGCGCCGGCGACGCCAGGCGCTGAGGGACCACACGGGGGGGTCAGTGCGGGTTGGCTTCGGAGGACGTGCGGCCAAAGCGGCTGCGCACTACGCCAATAATCATCGGCACCAGGGACAGCAGGATGATGAACACCACCAGCAGCGACAGGTTCTTCTTGATAAAAGGCACGTTGCCGAAGAAGTAACCCAAGGTCACCAAGCCACCGACCCACAGGATGGTGCCCAGTACGCTGAAGCCGAAGAAGCGCGGATACGGCATCTTGGCCACGCCCGCGACGAACGGCGCGAAGGTACGCAGGATCGGCAGGAAGCGCGCCAGGGTCACGGTCTTGCCGCCGTGTTTGTCGTAGAAGTCGTGGGTTTTTTGCAGGTAGTCGCGGCGGAAGATCTTGGAGTTCGGGTTGCTGAACAAGCGCTCGCCCGCCGTTCGTCCGATCACGTAGTTGGTGCTATCGCCGAGGATGGCCGCCAGCATCAGCAGGCCGGCCAGCAGGACTGGGTCCATACCGCCGCCAGCCGCTACAGCACCGGCGATGAACAGCAAGGAGTCGCCCGGCAGGAAGGGCATGACCACCAGGCCGGTTTCGCAAAAAATCACCAGGAACAGAATGGCGTAGATCCACGGACCGTAATTGGTTACCAGCATGTCGAGGTAGACATCGAGATGCAGGATAAGGTCGAGCGGGTTGAAATCCATGGATGGCACCTGTGTGAATAGCCCGACTCAGCGGGCTTGTGCGGAAGCTCAGGCAATAAGGCTACAAGTAATTGTCGCGGTTCTTACAACCCTGAAAGGTCGGCATTATACGGATTGAGAGGTGAAAAGCGTGTGGCTTTTGTAGCGGGGAGTGTCGCGAAATTGTGAAGGGGTTGGGCTTCAAGCCAGTCGCCGGATCCAATGTGGGAGCTGGCTTGCCTGCGATAGCGGTGGGTCAGTATGAGAAATGCTCGCTGACACTCCGCCCATCGCAGGCAAGCCAGCTCCTACAAGGATATTGCGGTGTCTGGCTGACTGGTTTTCAGTCTTCGTTGATCGGCAACACGTAGTTTTTGAATTCGGTGTCTTCGCGAAACCCAATCGATTCATAGGTCTTCTGCGCCACGTCGTTATCGCTGCTGGTCGATACCCGCAACCGTACAGCGTGGGTGTCCTTGGCCATTTTCTTGGCCGTGCGCATCAGGTTGTCGGCCACCAGTTGCCGGCGTGCGTCCTCGGCCACATAGATGTCGTTGAGGATCCACACTCGCTTGAGCGACAACGAAGAAAAACTCGGATACAGCTGGCAAAACCCCAGCAGCCGCTTGTCGTCATCGTCGGCCAGGGCCAGGTAGATCACCGACTCCTTGCGCCGCAGGCGCTTTTCAAGGAAGGCCCGTGACGAGTCCGGGAACGGCAAGGCCCCGTAGAACTCGCGGTATTTGACGAACAACGGGGTCAACAGGTCCAGGTGTTCCAGGGTCGCTTGAGTAATCCGCATGCCAGGCCTCAACTTCCAAATGGGGTATGACCACACGAGCGGCCGTGACTCGATGCTGCCTAATGACGCCAAAAAGCGCAATCGTGCCGCTAGCGGTCATCCGCTGGGCTGAGCAGGAAATTGCCCTTCATCAGGTCCGGGTCGTCGGATTCGAGGGTCTGAACCTGCGCCTCATCCTTGAGATTGACCCCCGACAACTGCCGGCGACACGCCTCTCGCATCAAGTACAGCAGGCGATGGGCCGCCATGCCGTAGCTCAAGCCTTCGAGCCGCACATTGGAGATGCAGTTGCGATAGGCATCGGTGAGGCCGACCTTGGGGTTGTAGGTGAAATACAGGCCCAGGCTGTCCGGCGAGCTGAGCCCCGGCCGTTCGCCGATCAGGATCACCACCATCTTGGCGCCCAGTAGCTGCCCGATTTCATCGGCCACTGCCACGCGGCCTTGCTCCACCAGGATCACCGGTGACAAGGACCAGCCTTCGGCGTGGGTCTGTTCTTCCAGGCGCGCCAGAAACGGCGCTGTATGTTTATGCACGGCCAGTGCCGACAGGCCATCGGCCACCACGATGGCCAAGTCCACACCACCGGGCTGGGCCAGGGCGTAGTCGCGCAGCGTTTGCGCCGACTCATCGCTCAGGCGTCGCCCAAGGTCCGGGCGTTGCAGGTAGATGTGCCGGTCCGTGGCGGCGCTGTGCAACAACAGGCTGTCTCGGCCACGTTCGGCCAGTTGGTGGCTGAGCCCGGCGTGATCGAAGGGCAGGTGCACCGCGTCCCGCGCCTGGGCATGGGCAAACTGGAAGTCCAGTTGGGCGCTGGTGGGAAGGCTGGTGCCGGTGCGGCCCAGGGCAATACGCGCCGGGGTCAGGCGGCGCAGTTCCAGCCACGGGTTGTCAGGCAATTCTGGTTGCACGGTCGGCTCCTTCATCCCAATTGCGCCAAGGCGTGGCGAAAGGCCGGTGGCAGGTTGTTGCCAAAGTGCACCTTGCCATCAGCCTGCGTGAAGATGCCCATTTTCGCCAGCCACTGCTCGAACTCCGGCGCCGGTTTTAAACCCAATGTTTGCCGCGCGTACAGAGCGTCGTGGAATGAGGTGGTCTGGTAGTTGAGCATGATGTCGTCGGAGCCGGGAATGCCCATGATGAAGTTGATGCCGGCCACGCCGAGCAGGGTCAGCAGGGTGTCCATGTCGTCCTGGTCGGCTTCGGCGTGGTTGGTGTAGCAGATGTCGCAACCCATGGGTACGCCCAGCAGCTTGCCGCAGAAGTGGTCTTCCAGGCCGGCGCGGATAATCTGCTTGCCGTTGTACAGGTACTCCGGGCCGATAAAACCGACCACGGTGTTCACCAGAAACGGCTTGAAGTGCCGCGCCACGGCGTAGGCACGGGTTTCACAGGTTTGCTGGTCGACGCCAAAGTGCGCATTGGCCGACAAGGCGCTGCCCTGGCCGGTTTCGAAGTACATCAGGTTCTGGCCCAGGGTGCCGCGCTTGAGGCTCAAGCCCGCGTCATAACCTTCCTGCAGCACGTTCAGGTTGATCCCGAAACTGGCATTGGCCGCTTCGGTACCGGCAATCGACTGAAACACCAGGTCCAGCGGTACGCCGCGGTTGATCGCTTCGATGGAGGTGGTGACGTGGGTGAGCACGCAGGCCTGGGTGGGGATTTCGTAGCGCTGGATGATCGCGTCCAGCATCTCCAGCATGGCGCAGATCGAGGCGATGCTGTCGGTGGCCGGGTTGATGCCGATCATGGCGTCGCCGTTGCCGTACAGCAGGCCGTCGAGAATGCTCGCGGCGATGCCGGCCGGTTCGTCGGTGGGGTGGTTGGGCTGCAAGCGCGTGGACAAGCGCCCGCGCAGGCCCAGGGTGCCGCGAAACTGGGTGACCACGCGGATCTTCTGCGCCACCAGCACCAGGTCTTGCACGCGCATGATCTTGGACACGGCCGCGGCCATTTCCGGTGTCAGCCCTGGCGCTAATGCGCGTAGGGTATGTTCATCAGCCGCATCGCTGAGCAGCCAGTCGCGCAGGCCGCCGACGGTGAGGTGGCTGACCGCTGCAAACGCCTGTTTATCGTGGGTGTCGATGATCAGCCGGGTGACTTCATCGCTTTCATAAGGAATCAGTGCTTCTTGCAGGAAGTGCTTGAGCGGGATATTCGCCAGCGCCATCTGCGCCGCCACACGTTCGCCGTCATTCTGGGCGGCGACACCGGCGAGGAAGTCCCCGGAGCGTGCGGGGCTGGCCTTGGCCATTACGTCCTTGAGGCTGTCGAAGCGGTAGGTTTGAGCGCCCACCGCGTGGGAAAAGCTTGCCATACAGTGTCTCCTTGATGACGCGGGCCTGCTGTGGGCAAGACGCCGCGTCGAGGTTTTCGGCAGTTAGTGCAGGGCGGCCTCTGCGGCCTGGATCGCCGCGAATTCCTCTTCCGGCGTGCCTGCTACCAAGTGATGCCGGCTGTAGAAAGCAAAGTAAGCAATTAATACTCCATAGATGATCGCCGCGCCAATCACCACGCGCGGGTCCACCAGAAAGCCTGCCACTACTGCCACGCAAGCCAGCACCAGCGCCACGCCCGAGGTGAAGATGCCACCCGGCGTGCGGTATGGCCGCTCCATTTTAGGGCGACGAATGCGCAGGGTGATGTGGGCGGCCATCATCAATACGTAGGAAATGGTGGCGCCAAACACCGCCACCAGGATCAGCAAGTCACCCTGGCCGGTCAGCGACAGGCCAAAGCCGATAATGCCTGGGATCACCAGTGCCAATACTGGCGCCTTGCTCTTGTTGGTCTCGGACAATTTGCGCGGCAGGTAACCGGCACGGGACAAGGCAAAGATCTGTCGCGAATAGGCGTAGATAATCGAGAAAAAGCTCGCGATCAAACCGGCCAGGCCGACCAGGTTGACGAAGCTGCCCATCCAGGTGGAACCGCCGTAGGACAATGCCAAGGCTTCAACCAGCGGGTTGCCGGACTTGATCAGCGCGTAAGTCCCCGCACCGCCCGGCGCGATCACCAGGATCAACAGGGCAAAACTGGTCAGCACCACAATCGCGCCGATCAGCCCGCGCGGCAGGTCGCGCTTGGGGTTCTTGGTTTCTTCAGCGGCCAGCGGCACGCCTTCCACCGCCAGGAAAAACCAGATGGCATAAGGGATCGCGGCCCACACGCCGACGTAGCCGAACGGCAGGAAGCTGCTGGCGCCCTTGGCCTCGGTCACGGGTATATCCAGCAGGTTGGCGACGTTGAAGTGCGGCACCATCGACACCAGGAACACGCCCAGGGCAATCGCGGCGACAGCGGTGATCACGAACATCAGCTTCAAGGCTTCGCCCACACCAAAGATGTGGATGCCGATAAAGATGATGTAGAACGCCAGGTAGATCATCCAGCCGCCAATGCCGAACAACGACTCGCAATAGGCGCCGATAAACACTGCGATGGCGGCGGGGGCGATGGCGTATTCGATAAGGATGGCAGTACCCGTGAGGAACCCGCCCCAAGGGCCGAATGCGCTGCGGGCAAAACCGTAGCCACCGCCAGCAGTGGGGATCATGGAGGACAGCTCGGCCAGGGAAAAGCACATGCACAGGTACATGGTGGCCATCAGCAAAGTGGCGAGGAACATGCCGCCCCAGCCGCCTTGGGCCAGGCCGAAGTTCCAGCCGGCGTAATCGCCGGAAATAACATAGGCGACGCCAAGGCCAACCAGTAGTACCCAGCCGGCGGCGCCTTTTTTCAGTTCGCGTTGTTGAAAATAATCGGTGCCGACTTTTTCGAAGTCGACAGAAGAACCAGTGGGTTCGCTAGGCATGGGAAGTACCTTTGATTGTTATTGTTTTTAACTCGGCATCTGTGTGCCGAACGAGGTAGCAATTACTGGCGAAGTTCAAGTGTAGGAGCAGGCAAGCCAGCTCCCAAACTTGATTGCATTTCAAGTTGGGAGCGGGTTGCTTGTTATGAGGCTAAGTTAGAAAAAGCCCAACGGATTAATGTCGTAGCTCACCAGCAAGTTTTTGGTCTGCTGGTAATGATCCAACATCATCTTGTGAGTCTCACGGCCCACGCCAGACTTCTTGTAACCACCAAACGCGGCATGCGCCGGGTACAGGTGGTAGCAGTTGGTCCACACGCGGCCGGCCTTGATCGCCCGGCCCATGCGGTAGGCGCGGTTGATGTCGCGGGTCCACAGGCCGGCGCCCAGGCCGAACTCGGTGTCGTTGGCAATCGCCAGGGCTTCGGCTTCATCCTTGAAAGTGGTGATGCTTACCACCGGGCCGAAGATTTCTTCCTGGAACACACGCATGTCGTTGGTGCCCTTGAGCAGGGTCGGCTGGATGTAATAACCGGTGGCCAGGTCGCCCGTGAGCTTCTCGACCTTGCCGCCGGTGAGCAATTGCGCGCCTTCGCCCTTGGCGATTTCCAGGTAGGACAGGATCTTGTCGAACTGTTGCTCGGACGCTTGGGCGCCGACCATGGTGTCGGTGTCCAGCGGGTCACCACGCTTGATCGACTCGACCTTCTTCATCACCACTTTCATGAAGTCGTCGTAGATCGACTCTTCCACCAGAGCGCGGGAAGGGCAGGTGCACACTTCGCCCTGGTTGAAGAACGCCAGCACCAGGCCTTCGGCGGCTTTTTCGATAAATGCAGGTTCCGCTTTCATGATGTCGGCGAAGAAGATGTTCGGCGACTTGCCGCCCAGCTCGACCGTGGACGGAATGATGTTCTCGGCCGCGGCATGCATGATGTGCGAGCCCACAGGCGTTGAACCGGTAAAAGCGATCTTGGCGATGCGCTTGCTGGTGGCAAGGGCTTCGCCAGCTTCCTTGCCGAAACCGTGCACCACGTTCAGCACGCCCGGTGGCAGCAGGTCGCCGATCAGCTCCATCAGCACGCTGATGCCCAATGGCGTTTGCTCGGCTGGCTTGAGCACCACGCAGTTACCGGCGGCCAGGGCCGGTGCGAGTTTCCACGCGGCCATCAGCAGTGGGAAGTTCCACGGGATGATCTGGCCAACCACACCCAGCGGTTCGTGGAAGTGGTAGGCGGCGGTGAGTTCGTTGATTTCCGCGCTGCTGCCTTCCTGGGCGCGGATGCAGCCAGCGAAGTAGCGGAAGTGGTCGGCGGCCAGAGGGATGTCGGCGTTGAGGGTTTCGCGCACGGCTTTGCCGTTGTCCCAGGTTTCGGTGATGGCCAGCAGTTCGAGGTTTTGCTCGATACGGTCGGCGATTTTCAGCAGTACCAGCGAGCGGTCCTGGGCGCTGGTTTTGCCCCAGGCGTCCGCGGCGGCGTGGGCGGCGTCCAACGCCTTGTCGACGTCTTTGGCGGTGGAGCGCGGGAAGTCGGCAATCGGCTTGCCGTTGACCGGCGAGGTGTTGGAAAAGTAGTTGCCATCGACCGGCGCCACGAACTCGCCGCCGATGTAGTTGCCGTACTTGGCCTTGAACGAAACGATGGCGCCTTCAGTACCGGGGTGTGCATAACGCATGGTGGGCATCTCCTGCTTTTATGTTTATTGGAGTACAGCGCTGCGAGCGCGTTATAAAGCGTAGAGCAAAGGTCGGGCCATCGCCGTGCGGGCCAGCAGAATCAAGAGGTTGGGCTTTGTTGCAAAGCTTTGCCGTGGCGGGAGTGATACAGGCAGGGTGACAGTTTGTGCCACAAACGATACAGCCTGTGACCGGTGGGTCGGGCCGGGATTGCAATGGCCGGATGGCTGGGGGATGCTGGGCGTTCTCACGCAGGGAGAATAATAAGAACATGCATAACGATCATTTCAGTCGCCATGCCCAGCAAGTCTTGACCGTCACCCGTGGCCAAGAGCTTTCCCAAGGGCCTGGCAGCGACCCGTCCATCGCACGCTCCTGGCTGCGCTGCGTGGAGGATTACCACCTCGACCCGGCGCTGACCATCGCGCCCACCGTGCTCGAGCACGGGCGCTTGCTGGAAAGTCGCGAGCGCCTGCGCCAAGTGCTGCACATCGCCGGCAGCGAAATGAACAGCCTGCACCAACAACTCTCCGGCGCCGGTCATGCGGTGCTGCTCACCGATGCGCGTGGGGTGATCCTCAACTGTGTCACCGCGCCGTCCGAGCGCAAGATCTTCGAGCGCGCCGGCTTATGGCTGGGCGCTGACTGGAGCGAAGCCTGCGAAGGCACCAACGGCATCGGCACCTGCCTGGTGGAGCGGCAGTCATTGACGATCCACCGTGACGAGCATTTTCGCGGCCGTCATACCGGGCTGACCTGTTCGGCGAGCCCCGTGTTCGACCCTCATGGTGAATTGCTGGCGGTGCTGGATGTGTCCTCGGCCCGCGAAGCCGTGTCGCGCCAGAGCCAGTTCCACACCATGGCGCTGGTGAACCTGTCGGCCAAGATGATCGAAAGTTGCTACTTCCTGCGCCACTTCGAACACCACTGGCTGCTGCGTTTTCACCTGCAGGCCGAGTCGGTCGGGTTATTCAGCGAAGGCTTGCTGGCGTTCGATGGTGAAGGGCGCATTTGTGCGGTCAACCAGAGCGCTCTGAACCTGTTGGGGCAGCTACGCGGCGGCTTGGTGGGCCAGCCGGTGGAAGCATTTTTCGACTGCTCCCTGGATCAGTTGCTGGGCCGGGCCAGCGCGAATGCCACGGCCAGTTGGCCGCTGCGCACCCGCGATGGTCGGCCTTTGTTTGCAGCGCTGCGAGGCCAGCCGCGCAGTGTGCCGGTACCCCTCATCAAGCCGCAGGCGCCACGGCCTTTGGGTATCTGCGTGGGCGACCCGGCGTTGCAAAATGAGCTACGCAAGGCCTCGCGAGTGTTCGAGCGCGACGTGCCCTTGCTGATCAACGGCGAAACCGGCTGCGGTAAAGAAGCTTTCGCCAAGGCCGTGCATCAGGGTAGCCAGCGGGGCGATAAGGCCTTTGTTGCGCTGAACTGTGCGGCGATTCCAGAAAACCTGATCGAGAGCGAATTGTTTGGCTATCGCGCCGGCAGTTTCACCGGCGCCCTTAAAGAAGGCATGCGCGGCAAACTGCAACAGGCCGACGGCGGCACGTTGTTTCTCGACGAAATCGGCGACATGCCCCTGGCGTTGCAAACCCGCCTGTTACGGGTGCTGGAGGATCGCCTGGTGGTGCCTATCGGCGGCGAACCTCAAGCGGTGAACGTGCGCATCATCAGCGCCACGCACCGAAATTTGCTGGAGCGCGTGGCCGATGGCAGCTTTCGCGAAGACCTGTATTACCGCTTGAACGGCTTGGAAGTGGCCCTGCCGCCGTTGCGCGAACGCAGTGACAAGTCGCAACTGTTGGACTTCCTCCTGGCCCAGGAAGCGGGCACCGAGCAGGTGCTGCTGGACGAACCTGCGCGCCAGGCCTTGCTAGCATTCCAATGGCCCGGCAACCTGCGGCAGTTGCGTACGGTGTTGCGCACGGTAGTGGCGCTCTGTGAGGGCGGGCGAGTCGGTCTTGAAGACTTGCCGGCCCTGATTCGCCAAGCGCAGCCGCAAGGGGCGAGGGTGGATGCGCCATGCGTGTCGCCGCTGGAGAACGCCGAGCGCCAGGCATTGCTCAACGCGTTGGCGCAGCAGCGCTGGCATATGAGCCATGTGGCTGAACAGTTGGGGGTCAGTCGCAATACGCTGTACCGCAAGTTACGCAAACATGGCATTTCACGGGACGCCATGCAGTAAGGGGCGCTGTCGGAGTAACCTGATTATTGCGAACTGCTCGTTTTTTGTCTCACGCGCTACCTTGAAAGACGCTGAGCTTAAAAACGCCGGCAGCGCGGTTTAAGAGCTCCCTTGTGCCGGATCCTACCGGCGAGCGTTTCGTGCTCAGCTAAAGCGTGCGAACTTTCCCACCCTACGCTAACCTGCCTCGATGTTTACGAGGTCAACTATGCACATTCATATTCTGGGTATCTGCGGTACGTTCATGGGTTCGATGGCGGTTCTGGCCAAAGAGCTGGGCCATCACGTAACAGGCTCCGATGCCAATGTTTATCCACCCATGAGCACGCAGCTACAGGCGCAAGGGATTGAGCTGACCCAAGGTTACGACCCTTCGCAATTCGACCCTGTGCCGGACCTGGTCGTCATCGGCAACGCCATGTCTCGCGGTAACCCGGCGGTGGAATACGTACTGAACAAAGGCTTGCCTTACGTCTCCGGCCCCCAGTGGCTGGCGGACCATGTGCTGCAGGGCCGTTGGGTCCTGGCAGTGGCCGGCACTCACGGCAAGACCACCACCAGCAGCATGCTCGCCTGGGTGCTGGAGCATGCGGGCATGACCCCGGGTTTCCTGATTGGCGGTGTGCCGCAGAACTTCTCGGTGTCGGCGCGCCTTGGGGAGACGCCGTTTTTTGTGATCGAGGCCGATGAATACGACAGCGCCTTTTTCGACAAGCGCTCCAAGTTCGTCCATTACCGCCCACGCACGGCGATCCTGAACAACCTTGAGTTCGATCACGCGGATATCTTTCCCGATCTGCCGGCGATTGAGCGCCAGTTCCACCACTTGGTGCGCACTATTCCAAGTGAGGGCCTTGTCATTCATCCCACCACCGAGCCTGCGTTGCAGCGTGTGATCGACATGGGCTGCTGGACCCCGGTGCAAACCACCGGCGCGGACGGGCAGTGGCAGGCGAGGTTGCTCAGCGAAGACGGTTCGCGGTTTGAAGTGCTGTTCGAAGGCCAGCCCCAAGGCATCGTCGATTGGGGCATGACCGGCCAACACAACGTGGCCAACGCTTTGGTGAGCCTGGCTGCCGCTCGGCATGTTGGCGTGGTGCCAGCCATGGGCATTGCCGCCTTGAGCGCGTTCAAGAGTGTGAAGCGGCGCATGGAGAAAGTCGCTGAAGTAAATGGAATTACCATCTACGACGACTTTGCCCACCACCCGACCGCAATTGCCACCACCCTGGATGGCCTGCGCAAGCGCGTCGGCGATGCGCAGATCATTGCCATCGTCGAGCCGCGCTCCAACTCCATGAAGCTGGGCGCGCACCGTGATGGCCTGCCCGAGAGCGTCAACGATGCCGACCAGGTGGTGTGGTATGCGCCGGCCAACCTCGGCTGGGATTTGCCCGCGATTGCTGCGCTATGCACCGTGCCCTCCACAGTCTGCGATTCGTTGGAAGGCATCATTGAGCATGTGAAATCCTTGGCCCAGCCCGGCACCCACGTGGTGGTCATGAGCAACGGCGGCTTTGGCGGCCTGCACGGCAAGCTGGCCGAGGCACTGAAATGAGCGGGCCGGAACGCATCACCCTGGCGATGACCGGCGCATCCGGTGCGCCCTACGGCTTGCGCCTGCTCGACTGCCTGGTGCGTGAAGACCGTGAGGTGCATTTTCTGATCTCCAAGGCGGCGCAATTGGTGCTGGCGACTGAGACCGATGTCGCGCTGCCTTCCAAGGTGCAGATGATGCAGGCATTCCTCACCGAGTACACCGGCGCAGCGGCGGGGCAGATCAAGGTCTACGGCAAAGAGGACTGGATGTCGCCGGTAGCCTCAGGCTCCGGTGCGCCAGCGGCGATGGTGGTGGTGCCGTGTTCCACCGGCACCTTGTCGGCGATTGCCACGGGCGCCTGCAACAACCTGATCGAACGGGCGGCGGATGTGACCTTGAAGGAGCGCCGCCAGTTGATCCTGGTGCCGCGCGAAGCGCCGTATTCGAGCATTCACCTGGAGCACATGCTCAAGTTGTCGAACATGGGCGTGACCATCCTGCCCGCGTCGCCTGGTTTCTATCACCAGCCACAGACCATTGATGACCTGGTGGACTTTGTGGTGGCGCGCATTCTCAACCTGTTGAACATTCCCCAGGACATGTTGCCGCGTTGGGGCGAGCACCATCTGGGCGGCGATGAATAAAGCACTGCTGCTGTTGATGGCGCTGCAACTCACCGGCTGTGCCACCGCGCGCACGCTGGATGCCGCGCAACCGGGCGCCCCGGTGGTGTATGCCGGCACACGCCTGGATCTGTACGCGATCAATGGCGGCTGCTGCGCCAAGGACCGCTTTGGTGCCGAGGCCCCGAGCTACCCCCATCTCGACCTGCCGGCCAGCGCGTTGCTCGATACCTTATTGTTGCCACTGTCGGTGTTGACGGTGCTGGGTGTGGGCTTCAACGCCACGGGCGGGCTGTAAGTTAGTGGCTGCCTGGGCCGGCCCCATCGCGGCATAGGTATCTACACAACTTCGGCACGACGCTAAATCTGTGGCGAGGGAGCTTGCTCCCGTGACGGCCTGGCAGCCGACACAGATATAGCTGATGCCCCGCGATCCAATGTGGGAGCTGGCTTGCCTGCGAAGACGGCCTGACAGTCAACACAGTTGGACCGTGTACATATCCATTCCTGCGGTAACGGCCACTTAGGGTTCCGCCCTGACGGCGGCTCACTTTGCAAAAGCGGCAAAGTAAGCAAAACGCTCTTGCCCCACCACTCGGCACCTCGCTTAGGCTCGGCGTGCCCGTAATCCGCCAGTGATTTGGGGGGCCGCCGCCACGCGCCATCCATGGCGCGGGGCGGCTAAACCGGCATCCCTGCCAGTTTACCCCCCAAATCACTGTCGAATTCCGGCCAGCGTGGTTTAACGGGGCGCCTAAGATCAAAAGCAGATCAAGATCAAGAGCGGCTCGCGTCGCATCGTGGTTACCGTTGAGCTAACAGAGTTATGTAGATACCTATGCCCATCGCGGGCAAGCCCGGCTCCCACAGTGGATCGAATTCCAGATAGGAGGGCTGCAGATCATTCTTACTGGGGAATGCATTTCAAGTGTGGGAGCAGGCTTGCCTGCGATGAGGCCAGTACAAGCGCTGCATCATTACTTGCCGAGCTTGCGCAACTCGTCCGATTCCACCACCCGCACGCCATCCTGTTCCTCCAGCGCCAGGCGCCACATGGCGCGGGCCAGTTCGCAGACTTCAATACCGTGGTACTTACCGGGAATCAGTCGTGACAGCGGCCCGGCCAACTGCTCGGCCAGGCGCGGTTCCAACCGCTCCCCCAGCAGCAGCGATGGACGTACGATGGTCAACTGCGGCCAGTCTTGCGCTCTCAGCGCCAGTTCCATTTCCCCCTTGACCCGGTTGTAGAACACCGAGGATTTCGGGTCGGCGCCAATCGCACTGATCACGATCAGATGCCGCGCGCCCAGTTCCCGTGCGCGCTTGGCGAAGGCCACCACCATGTCCAGGTCGACCGCACGGAACGCCGCTTCCGAGCCGGCCTTTTTGATCGTGCTGCCCAGGCAGCAGAAGGCAATATCCACGCGGCCGCTCAGTTGCGGCAGGAACACCGCCGGGTCGCCCACCGGGTTTTCCAGGCGTGGATGTTCAGCCAATGGTTTGCGGCTGGGTGCCAGCACGCGGGTCACGGTGGGTTCGTTGAGCAGGCGGTCGAGCAGGTGTTCGCCAGTGAGGCCGGAAGCCCCGGCCAGCAAGATATGCTGCGGTGTCAGGTACATGGTGTTTCCCCCCTTGTTACACGTTACAGCTTAGTTGCCTTTGGCTTCCTTGCTATTCATTGAGACGCTTTCGAGCGCCTTTCGTGCCTGCTGTTTACGTAATAATTGCCAATGGGCGATCACGCCTTTAGGGGCCCAGATCTGCGGTTCGGAGGCTTCGAAGTTGTCCGCCTGTTCGCGTTCGGCCACGTGCAGTTGCGCCAGTTTGAAGGCGTGTTGCAAATCATCCGTCTGGTTGAAAGCTTGTGCGAAAAGGGCATCACCGAAGTAGGTGAAGTCTGCTTCTTCCGAGCAGCCGAATGACACGCGGTCTGCACGGGAGGCGGTCATGATCAGGGTGCGCTCATCTTTGAGCGCCGGTATGAAACCGCCGGAGTAACACGCGGAGATCACGATGACCTTGTCGCGGTTTTTCAGCGGTGCGAGCACGGCGGCCAGCTCGTCGGCGGGCAGGTCGGCCAGTTCCATGCGCGGTTGGTCGAGCACCAGCTCATGCTCATGGGTGCCATGGCTGGTCATGTAAATGAACACCAGGTCTTCCGGTCCGGTCCGTTCGGCCAGGGTTTGCACCGAGCGGCGCAGGCTTTCGCGGGTGGCCAGGGGGCGGTCGGCGATATGGTCGCGGTGGTTGACCAGGCGCACCTGCCCGCGCGCGCCGAAGCGGGTGGCGAGCAGGTTGCTGACGTAGTCGGCCTCGCGCAGGAATACGCTTTGCTTGCCGTCGCCGGCCAGCACCAAGGTGTATAGCTCCACGGCCGGAGTGGACGCGGGCACTGTCGCCAGGGCGTCATCGAGCAAGCGGCCTTGAGCCAGTATGCCGGTCTCCAGAGGGTCGGGCAGCAGCTTGCCCTCGGCGTCGCGCACGCGCAGGCCGTTGACCCAGGTGCCGGACTGCACGGTGCCGTCGGTGAGTACCAGGGTGCCACGGCCTTGATAGTTGTCGCTGTCGAAGCCACCGATATAGAAACTGCCATCGGTGAGGTTCAGGCGCCCTTCGCCGGTAAAGCGCCAGTCACTGAACTGGCCGACATAGTGGCTGCCATCGACCCCGATCAATTCGCCTTTGCCGGTCAGCGCGCCTTCCTTGAACTGGCCGATCCACACATCGCCGTCGGCGTTCTCGTAGCGACCTTTGCCATTGAGCTGGTTCTGTTTGAACTGGCCGACATAGATATCGCCTTCGGCGCTATTGAAAGTGCCATTGCCTTCCAGTTGGCCATCGACAAAGCGGCCGCTGAACTGGTTGCCGCTGTCGTCATTGCGCTGGCCTTCGCCATTGGGCTTGCCGTGGGCGAACTGGCCCTGGTACTGGCTGCCGTCGGCCAGTTCCAGGCGGCCGAGGCCTGAGTACTGGTCGTCCTGGAATTCGCCGCGATAAGTCATCTGCCCCTCTTTGAGGGTGCCTTCGCCGTTGCGTCGGCCGTTCTTGAAACCGCCCACGTAGCTGCTGCCCGAGGTGGTCAGGCTACCCTGGCCATCAAACAGGCCCTGCTTGAATTCGCCTTTATAGACTTCGCCATTGCTGCCATGCCATTCGCCCTGGCCGTGCCACTGGCCTTTGTCGAACTGGCCGGCGTACCAACTGCCATTGGGGTAGTCCACACGGCCTTGGCCTTGCAGCAAACCGTTGACCACATCGCCACGGTAGCGGCCGCCATCGGGCAAACGCGCATCGGGCGGCAACAGCGATTCGCCGTCTCCGCAAGCGGTGAGCAACAGGGCAAGGGCAAGAGGAGCGAGTGGGCGCATAGCGGGATCCGGATAATTGAGCGCCGAGTATGCCGTAGCCGGGGTGCCGAACCTAGTGGTCTATGCGCAGGATCTACCACCTGTAGGAGCGGGCTTGCCCGCGAAAAACTCACAGGCGCCGCATTTGTTCAGCAAGCACGCGTTATCGCTGACGACCTTCGCGAGCAAGCTCGCTCCTACAGTTGGGGGGTGGCGATCATACGAAGCAGAGTGACAGCGACTCGGCAATGTAGGCCGGCTTCTCCTGGCCTTCGATTTCCAGGGTGGCGGTGGCCTTGAACAGCCATTGGCCCGGTTTTTTCTCGGTGACGTCAGTGAGGGTGACGTTCAGGCGCACCTTGGAGTTCACTTTCACCGGCTGGATAAAGCGCACGCTGTCCAGGCCGTAGTTGACGGCCATCTTCAAGCCTTCGGGCATGATCAGGATGTCTTCCATCAGCTTGGGCATCAGCGACAGCGACAGGAACCCGTGGGCGATAGTGCTGCCGAACGGGGTCTGCGCCGCCTTGACCGGGTCGACGTGGATGAACTGATGATCGCCCGTGGCTTCCGCGAACAGGTTGATACGCGCCTGGTCGATGGTGAGCCATTCGGAACGTCCCAGTTCCTTTCCGACGTAATCTTTGAGCTGCGCTACGGGTACATAGGGCATTGCGTCTCTCCTTGGTTCATCACTTATGTGCCCGTTGATAAGGGGCGTTTTTATGGGTTACAGAGAACCAATGTAGATCATCATGGGCATTCAGCCTGGTCAACCCAACATGCTTTTGGCGAATGCCGGAGCATAGGGCGGGCATGCTTATAATGCGCGCGAGTTTTGAGGGGGGAGAGCGGGATGCTGTTACGTGGCCTGACCTGGCTGGTGCTGTTTCAACTGATCGGCACCGCGATCAATCATTTGCTGGTGCCGGTACTCCCGGGGCCGATCATCGGCTTGTTGCTGATGCTGGGCTTTCTGGTCTGGCGCGGTGAAGTCGGCGAGCCCCTGAGCTTGGCGGCCGGCAGCCTGTTGCGTTACCTGCCGCTGCTGCTGGTGCCGCCGGCCGTGGGAGTGATGGTGTATGCCAAGGACATCGTGGCGGATTTCTGGGCCATCGTCGGGGCGCTGGTGCTGTCGCTGGTGATCGCCATGGGCTTTGTCGGTGTGCTGATGCAGCAGATGGTCAAGCGCAAGGAGAAGGACCAATGATCCTCGACTGGCAGGGCGCCTGGACGGCGGTCATTCATCACCCGCTGTTCGGTATCGGTATCACTCTGGGCGCCTATCAGCTGGTGCTGGCGGGGTTCGAGAAAACCCGCTGGATCTTCCTGCAGCCGGTGCTGGTGTCGATGTTGCTGGTGATCGGCGTGCTGCTCACCTGCGGGCTGAGCTACGCCGAATACCGCAAGAGTACCGAGATCATGGGCATCCTGCTTGGGCCTGCGACCGTGGCCCTGGCGGTGCCGCTTTATCTGAACCTGCGACGGATTCGCCAATTGTTCTGGCCGATATTTACTACGCTGGTGGTAGGCGGGGTATTGGCCACCGGCCTTTGTGTGGCGTTGGGATGGTGGTTCGGGGCCGAGCACAGGGTGCTGATGACCATGGCGCCCAAGTCGGTCACCTCGCCGATTGCCATGCTGGTGGCCGAACAGATCGGCGGCGTGGCGGCCTTGGCGGCGGTGTTTGTATTGATCACTGGGGTGGTCGGCGCGATGATCGGTCCAGCGCTCTTGTCGCGCCTGGGTGTACGCAGCCCCGAAGCGCGGGGCATGGCCCTGGGCATGACCGCCCACGCTGTCGGCACTTCGGTAGCCCTGCAGGAAAGCGAAGAATGCGGCGCCTTCGCGGCGCTGGCCATGAGTTTGATGGGCGTGGCCACGGCGGTGTTCCTGCCGTTGGCGGTGTCGGTCATTGTTTAACCCAGGTTTTAAGGAAACCGTTATGAGTCTGGCGCTATTCCCCCTCAACACTGTGCTGTTCCCGGGCTGCACCCTCGACTTGCAGATATTTGAGGCGCGCTACCTGGACATGATCGGCCGTTGCATGAAAAAGGGCGAAGGCTTTGGTGTGGTGTGCATCCTGGATGGCTCAGAGGTAGGCACGGCCCCGGACGGTTATGCGCTTGTCGGTTGTGAAGCGCTGATTCGTGACTTCAAACAGCAGGACAACGGCCTGCTGGGCATTCGCGTCGAAGGTGGCCGTCGTTTCCGCGTGCGTGAGGCCGGCGTGCAGAAAGACCAGTTGCTGGTAGCTGATGTGCAATGGCTGCAAGAATTGCCGGACCAGCCGCTGGGCGAAGAGGACGCCGACTTGCTGGCGTTGCTTGAGGCTCTGGCCGAGCACCCGATGGTGGCCTCGCTGGACATGGGCGGCCAGGCCGAAGGCCAGCAAGCCCTGAGCAATCAGTTGGCCTATCTGCTTCCATTTAACGAGGCCGACAAGATCGACTTGCTGCAACTGGACGACCCAGGGCAACGCCTGGATGCGATCCAGCTGTTGCTCGATGAATTGCAGGGCGAGCTGTTCACCTGATGTTCGGATTTGCCTTACAGGACTTTCAGACTTTGCTCGGTCGCCTCCACTGCGCCGCCTGCACTATTTTCCGATCGCACAACAATGATCGGAGATAACCATGATTCGGCTGACCCCCTCGGAACAAGTCGCGTGGGACGCTTATTTTGTCAGCGTGACCACGCAATTACTCCAGCAGGAAGCCACGCGTGGCGCAGAGTACATCACCGAGCGCGCCGCCGAAATGGCCGATGAGATGCTGCTGGAGCGCCGCGAGCGTTGCGCTGAACGGCGCAGCGCCTCCGTGGGCTGGATCGGCCCGGCCAAGGGTCAATAGGCGTACCTGAGCAGTGCGTGGGGCGTACCGGTAAAGGCGATGAAACCGAGCACGGCCACCACGGCGGGCAGCACCAGCCACCAGGCTTTTTGCGACATGGCTGGCAATGGGTTGCGGTGCTCGATCGCCGTCAGGCTGAACGCACACACGGTCATTGCCAGCAAGGTGCCGGCCAGGATGTCCGTGGGCCAATGGGCGCCCAGGTACACCCGCGACAAGGCAATGAACGCCGCGGGAATGCAGCCCAGCAGCATCCAGGTCAGGCGCAGCCGCGTAGGTTGGCCGCGACCGGCCAATACCGCGAGCGCCAGGAAGAAGGCAAAGGCCCCGGAGGCATGGCCGCTGGGCATGCTGAAGCTGGTCAGCGGGTCCGTTAGGATTTCCGGGCGGCCACGGGCGAAAAACAGCTTGGTGCCGGTGTTGATCACTGCCGCGCCAGCGAGGGTGGCGCCGACAAACACGGCGTGGCGCCACTGCCGTGCCAACAGCAACAGGCCAGTGAACACGGCGCTGGCGAAAAACATCTTCTTGAACTCACCCAGTTGGGTGACCCGCACCATCACCTCGTCCAGCCACGGGCTGCGATGTTCCTGCACCAGTGCGCTCAGGCCCTGGTCGAAGTCATTGAGATGGGGGTAGCCGATAAACAGCGCGATCAACAACACCAGGCTGGCGCAACCAATCCACAAGGTGGTGCGCCGATGCCCGCGCCAACTGCTGTTCAAACTTATCCCCAGCAGTACCGCCAGGCACGCCGCGATAATCGCCGCTTCCGGCCAGAAGCCTTCCGGCAAGGGCAGACGGAACGCGGCGCCGGCAGCCCAGCCCGGCAGCAGATAGGCCACGGTCCAACCCGCTGCGGCAATGATGCTCACAGCGGCAAAGCGCGGGAAGGGCATGTCGCACATGCCGGCGACCATGGGCAGCATGGGACGCAATGGGCCGATGAAGCGCCCGACCAACAAGCTGGCGATTCCGTACTTGTGGAAGTAGGTTTCTGCGCCGTTCATCCATTCAGGATGCTGGCGCAGGCCGGGCAGGCGCCGGATGTTCTGATGGAAATGGCGGCCCAGGTAATAGGAAACGCCGTCGCCCAATAAGCCGCCGAGGAAGCCCAGCAGCAGGGTTTCACTCAGCGACAGCGCACCGCTGCCAGCCAACGCGGCGATTGCAAACAGCAATACCGTGCCTGGCACGATCAACCCGGCAATCGCCAGGCATTCCACGCACGCGACGATAAACACTGCCGCTGCCAGCCATTGTGGGTTGAGGGTCAACCAGCCGGTGATGCTATCGAGCCATTGGCCCATACAATCCACTCCATGCATACAAAACAGAATTTGAGACGGTGAAATTCAACTGTGGGAGCTGGCTTGCCTGCGATGGCTGCGGTATGGCCAGCATTGAAGTTGCCTGACGCACCGCTATCGCAGGCAAGCCAGCTCCCACATGGGATGTGTTGCTTGGTTCTGCCCGGTCAAATCAAAAAATAATCCCGGCCTTCGACCTGCCCCCGACGCAGCGGGTTCCGCGTGCAATAAGGCGCATAGCCAGCATCGACGAAGCGGTACATCAAGTGCTCATCGCGCCCGCTGGGAATGCCCAGGCGCGTGGTCTGGATAATCTGCGTGGGCACCTGGCCCACGTCTTCGACATACAGCAGTTCCTGGTCGAAGCGCTTGGCATCCCACATCGGCACTTTCAGGCCCAGTGCCTTGCACAGCAGCGTCTGGCCCGCACACAGCTTCTGCGAGGGGCGTGGGCTGCCATCGGGGTTGGGGTTGTTCAACAGCATCTGCGCCAGGCTCGCCGCACCGGAAATTTCGTCGACCCAGGGATAGGCCGATTTGATCAGCACTGCATTGCCCGGGCCGTGGGCGCTGAAGTTCAACGAATCACCGCCACGGGCGTAGTACATGTAGATATGGCCACCATCCAGAAACAAAGCCTTACGCTTTTCTGTGTAGCCGAGTGAGGCGTGGCTGCCTTTTTCGGCCACGTAATAGGCTTCGGTTTCAATAATTCGCGCCGAAAGCCAGAGATCGCCCACACGATGACGAATGACTTTTCCGAGTAATTCACGCGCAAGCAGTTGCGCATCGCGGTCGAAGAAGCTATCGGGCAGCGGGCTGGCGGGGAGCAGGAAGGGGAAGTCGGGCATGGCGGTCAAGGGTTGATACGGCTAAATGTGACCGAATCATAACAACTCTCACCTTAATTACGGCTGAACCCGGGGTTTTTACAGTTCATTTCGACCATCCGCCCCTCACCGCTGTCAGTCGGGCGGCGTCACAGCTATAATCTGCCGCTTTCCTCTTTGCCAAGACTCCCTGACCATGACTGAGTCCGTTCTTGACTACATGACCCGCCTGGGTCGCGCTGCCCGGCAGGCCTCGCGGTTGATCGCCCGTGCGAGCACCGCGCAGAAGAACCGTGCGCTGCTGGCGGCTGCGGATGCTCTGGATGCTTCGCGCTCCGAGTTGACCGCCGCCAACGAGCTGGACCTGGCCAATGGGCGCGCTAATGGCCTGGAGCCAGCCCTGCTGGACCGCCTGGCGCTGACCCCGGCACGTATCGACGACATGATCGAAGGCCTGCGTCAGGTAGCCAAGCTGCCTGACCCCATCGGTGAAATTCGCGACATGCGCTACCTGCCGTCCGGCATCCAGGTGGGCAAGATGCGCGTGCCCCTGGGCGTGATAGGCATCATCTATGAGTCGCGCCCGAACGTGACCATCGACGCCGCGAGCCTGTGCCTGAAGTCAGGCAACGCCACCATCCTGCGTGGCGGTTCCGAAGCGATCAATTCCAACCGCGCCATCGCCGCCTGCATCCAGCAGGGCCTGGCCGTGGCCGAGTTACCGGCTGAAGTGGTGCAAGTGGTGGAAACCATCGACCGTGCTGCCGTGGGCGCGCTGATCACCATGCCGGAATTCGTCGACGTGATCGTGCCGCGGGGTGGCAAGAGCCTGATCGAGCGCGTCAGCCGCGATGCCAAGGTGCCAGTTATCAAGCACCTGGACGGCGTCTGCCATGTGTTCATCGACATCGCCGCCGACCTCGACAAGGCGATCCGCATTGCCGACAACGCCAAGACCCACCGCTACGCGCCGTGCAACACCATGGAAACCCTGCTGGTGCACGCTGGCATTGCCGAGCGCGTGCTGCCGCCGCTGGCTGCCATCTACCGTGACAAGTCGGTAGAACTGCGCGGTTGCGAGCGCACCCGGGCGTTGCTGGGCGCGGACGTCATCGAGGCGACTGAGCAGGACTGGTACACCGAGTACACGGCCCCGATCCTGTCGATCCGCATCGTCGACGACCTGGACCAGGCCATCGAACACATCAATACCTATGGCTCCAAGCACACCGACGCCATCGTTTCCGAGCATTTCAGCGATGCCCGGCGTTTCCTCAACGAAGTGGATTCCGCTTCGGTGATGGTCAACGCCTCGACGCGTTTTGCCGACGGCTTCGAGTACGGCCTGGGGGCTGAGATCGGTATTTCCACCGACAAGCTCCACGCACGCGGCCCGGTGGGCCTCGAAGGGCTGACCAGTGAGAAGTACGTGGTGTTTGGCGACGGTCATGTGCGCACTTGATGACTAAACGCATCGGGCTGCTCGGCGGTACTTTCGACCCCGTGCACATTGGCCATTTGCGCAGTGCCCTCGAAGTTGCGGATGCCCTTGCGCTGGATGAGCTGCGCCTGCTGCCCAATTTCCGGCCGCCCCATCGCGACACGCCGCAGGTGGCCGCCGAGCAACGCCTGGAAATGGTGCGTGTTGCCGTAGAGGGTATATCGCCGCTGGTGGTGGACGATCGCGAACTCAAGCGCGATAAACCGTCCTACACTATCGACACCCTGGAGCTGATGCGCGCCGAATTGGCCGCGGATGACCCACTGTTTCTGCTTTTGGGCTGGGACGCATTTTGCGGCCTGCCCTCTTGGCACCGCTGGGAGGAACTCCTCCAGCATTGCCACATCCTGGTTTTGCAACGCCCGGATGCCGACAGCGAACCGCCGGATGCCTTGCGCAACCTGCTGGCCGCGCGGTCGGTAAGTGACCCCTTGGCCCTGACCGGGCCGAACGGGAATATTGCATTCGTCTGGCAGACCCCGCTTGCGGTGTCCGCCACCCAGATCCGTCAACTGCTGGCCAGCGGGAAGTCGGTACGTTTCCTGGTGCCTGACGCGGTCCTGGCCTACATCGATGCGCACGGGCTTTACCGTGCGTCGAACTGAAAAGGCGCGCTTGAACGCACGAACCGTGCAGCAAGCGCCCGAACATACGAGCAAAACGAGTTTTATATGACGAACAAAGACGTAAGCAAAGTTAAGCGCAAAGGCACCTTCAAAAGCGCGCCGCTGCCGGTTGAAGCCCATGTCGGCCCGGAATTGGCTGGCGAAGAGCTGGTGAAAGTCGCCGTGGCTGCCCTGGAAGACGTTAAAGCCCAGGACATCCAGGTGCTGGACGTGCGCGACAAGCAGAGCATCACCGACTTCATGATCATCGCCACCGGTACCTCCAACCGCCAGATCGGCGCGATGCTGGACAAGGTTCGCGAAGCCGTCAAAGCCCAGGGCGTCAAGCCACTGGGTGAAGAAGGCAAGGGCGACAGCGACTGGGTGCTGCTGGACATGGACGATGTGATCGTTCACATGATGACCTCCAACGCTCGCCAGTTCTACGACCTGGAACGTCTGTGGAAAGGCGCCGAGCAGAGCCGTGCCGCCGATGGCAAGCACCACAGCCCGGAAGTGGGCCACGCGCACTTCGACAAGCTCAACAAAGACCAGGAATAAGGAACGGCTGTGCGCCTGCGTCTGATCGCTGTCGGTTCACGCATGCCCAAGTGGGTGGAAGAAGGCTGGCACGAATATGCCAAGCGTCTGCCCGCTGAGCTGTCGCTTGAGCTGGTGGAAATACCGCTCAATACCCGGGGCAAGAACGCCGACGTGGCGCGCTTTATCCGTCAGGAAGGCGAAGCCATGCTGGCCAAGGTCGGCCCCAATGAGCGCATCGTCACCCTTGAAGTGCACGGCAAGCCCTGGAGCACCGAGCAACTGGCGGTGGAACTGGATCGCTGGCGCCTGGATTCGCGCACGGTCAATTTCATGGTCGGCGGCCCGGAAGGGCTGGCGCCGGAAGTCTGTGCGCGGGCCGATCAGCGCTGGTCGCTGTCGGCGCTGACGTTGCCGCACCCGTTGGTAAGGATTCTGATCGGTGAACAGCTGTATCGCGCCTGGACAGTCCTGTCCGGGCACCCTTACCACAAATAGTCTGCGCCGCCCCCGATGACCCAGCCGATCCGCATCAAGGACCACGAGAAAGACGCACGTCTGGTACGCGCGCGGGTGGTGTTCGGTGCTGTCTTGGTGGTGGTGCTGATGTGCGTGCTGATTGCGCGGCTGTATTTCCTCCAGGTGATCCAGTACGACTATCACTCCACGCTGTCGGAAAACAACCGGGTGCATGTGCAGCCGATTCCTCCGACCCGTGGGCTGATTTTCGACCGCAATGGCGTAGTGGTTGCCGATAACCGGCCCAGCTTCAGCCTGAGCATGACCCGTGAACGCTCCGGCGATTGGAAGCAGGTCCTCGATGTCATCGTCGAGGTGCTGCAACTGACGCCGGAAGACCGGGCCGTCTTCGAGAAGCGCATGCGGCAGGGGCGCCGGCCGTTCGAGCCGGTGCCGATCCTGTTCGAGCTGACCGAAGAGCAGATCGCCCGGATTGCGGTGAACCAGTTCCGCCTGCCGGGTGTGGAAGTGGTGGCGCAGTTGGTGCGGCATTACCCGCAAGGGCCGCACTTTGCCCACTCCGTTGGTTACATGGGGCGGATCAACGAGAAAGAGCTGAAAACCCTCGACCCGATCAACTACAGCGGCACCCATCATATCGGCAAAACCGGCATCGAGCGTTTCTACGAGGCCGAGTTGCATGGCCAGGTAGGTAACGAGGAAGTCGAGACCAATGCGCGTGGCCGCGTATTGCGCGTGCTCAAGCGCACCGACCCGGTGCCGGGCAAGGACATTGTCCTTAGCCTGGACATCAAGTTGCAGGAAGCTGCCGAGATGGCCCTGGGCGGTCGGCGGGGTGCCGTAGTGGCGCTGGACCCGAAGACTGGCGAAGTGCTGGCGATGGTCAGCCAGCCCAGCTTCGACCCCAACCCCTTTGTGACTGGCATCAGCTTCAAGGCCTACGCCGAGCTGCGTGATTCCATCGACCGGCCACTGTTCAACCGTGTGTTGCGCGGCCTGTACCCGCCGGGCTCGACCATCAAGCCGGCGGTGGCGATTGCCGGCCTGGATGCTGGCGTGGTCACGGCCTCAAGCCGGGTGTACGACCCTGGCTACTACATGCTGCCCAACTACGACCACAAGTACCGTAACTGGAACCGCTCCGGTGACGGCTATGTCGACTTGGACACCGCGATCATGCGCTCCAACGACACCTATTTTTACGACCTGGCCCATAAACTGGGAATTGATCGGCTGTCTGCCTACATGGGCAAGTTCGGCCTCGGTCAGAAAGTCTCCCTGGACATGTTCGAAGAATCCCCCGGCCTGATGCCGTCTCGGGAGTGGAAGCGTGCGACCCGCCGCCAGGCGTGGTTCCCCGGCGAAACCCTGATCCTGGGTATCGGCCAGGGCTATATGCAGGCCACTCCGCTGCAACTGGCCCAGGCCACGGCGCTGGTGGCGAACAAAGGCGTGTGGAACCGACCGCACCTGGCCAGAACCATCGAAGGCGAAAAACCGGTGGACGACAATCCGATTCCTGACATCGTGCTGCGTGACCCGTCCGACTGGGCCAAGGTCAACCACGGCATGCAGCAGGTGATGCACGGCGCTCGCGGCACTGCGCGCAAGGCGGCGGTCGGCGCGCAGTACCGCATTGCCGGCAAGAGTGGTACGGCCCAGGTGGTCGCGATCAAACAGGGCGAAAAGTATGACCGCTCCAAGGTCCAGGAACGCCACCGCGACCACGCCTTGTTTGTCGGCTTTGCCCCGGCGGAAGACCCGAAAATCGTGGTGGCAGTGATGGTCGAGAACGGCGAGTCCGGCTCCGGCGTCGCGGCCCCAGTGGTACGCCAGGTGATGGACGCCTGGCTGCTGGCCGACGATGGCCGGCTCAAGCCCGAGTATGGCGGCCCCCCTTCAAGCCCCGAGGTTACGGCCCGTGAAGAGTAATTTTGACCGCATCCTCTCCAGCGAAGATGTGATGCGTCGCCGTGCGACGTTGCTGCAACGCATGCACATTGATGGCCCCCTGCTGATCCTGCTGCTGACCCTGGCAGCCGGCAGCCTTTTTGTACTGTATTCGGCCAGCGGCAAGAACTGGGACCTGCTGATCAAGCAGGCGTCCTCGTTTGGCCTGGGCCTGCTGTCGATGGTGGTGATCGCCCAACTGGAGCCGCGTTTCATGGCGCGCTGGGTGCCCTTGGGGTATGTCGCCGGCGTGTTGTTGCTGGTGGTGGTGGACGTCATGGGCCACAACGCCATGGGCGCCACACGCTGGATCAACATCCCCGGGGTGATTCGCTTCCAGCCGTCGGAATTCATGAAGATCCTGATGCCCGCCACCATTGCCTGGTACCTCTCCAAGCGCACCTTGCCGCCGCAGCTCAAGCACGTGGCGATCAGCCTGATCCTGATCGGCGTGCCCTTTGTGTTGATCGTGCGCCAGCCGGACCTTGGCACCTCGTTGCTGATCCTCGCCGGTGGCGCGTTCGTATTGTTCATGGGTGGCCTGCGCTGGCGCTGGATCCTCAGCGTGCTGGCAGCCGCCGTGCCCGTGGCCGTGGCCATGTGGTTCTTCTTCATGCACGACTACCAGAAGCAACGGATCCTGACGTTCCTCGACCCGGAGAGCGATCCGCTGGGCACTGGCTGGAACATCATCCAATCCAAGGCGGCCATCGGTTCCGGCGGGGTATTTGGCAAGGGATGGTTGCTGGGCACCCAGTCTCACCTGGACTTCTTGCCCGAGAGCCACACCGACTTCATCATCGCGGTGATGGGCGAAGAGTTCGGCCTGGTGGGCATTTGCGCGTTGTTGCTGATTTATCTGCTGTTGATTGGTCGCGGCCTGGTGATCACTGCCCAGGCGCAAACGCTGTTCGGCAAATTGCTCGCCGGCAGCCTGACCATGACTTTTTTTGTTTACGTTTTCGTCAACATCGGTATGGTCAGTGGCCTGCTGCCGGTGGTTGGGGTGCCGTTGCCATTCATTAGCTACGGCGGAACTTCGCTGGTGACATTGCTGTCAGCGTTTGGGGTTTTGATGTCGATTCATACGCATCGCAAGTGGATCGCACAGGTTTGAATAAGGTGAAGATGTCAATGCAAGTAATGCGCGGCTGGGCGACTCGGCATGCGACCTGGATGGGCCTGATCGGGCTGCTGGGTGCAACGCAAGAGGCGCAGGCCGGTGACTACGATGGCTCTCCCCAGGTTGCCGAATTTGTCGGTGAGCTGACCCGCGACTACGGTTTTGCCGGCGAGCAACTGATGGGCGTGTTCCGCGAAGCCCAGAAAAAGCAGGCGATCCTCGACGCCATTTCCCGGCCCGCCGAACGTGTGAAGCAGTGGAAGGACTATCGCCCGATGTTCCTCACTGATGCGCGCATCGCCCGTGGCGTGGATTTCTGGCGCCAGCACGAGGCGGTACTGGCCCGCGCCGAGCAGGAGTACGGCGTGCCGGCGCAGGTGATCGTCTCGATCATCGGCATCGAAACCTTCTATGGGCGCAACACTGGCAGCTACCGGGTGATCGACGCCTTGTCGACACTGGGCTTCGATTACCCGCCCCGCGCCGAGTTCTTCCGCAAGGAACTGCGCGAATTCCTGTTGCTGGCCCGCGAAGAGCAGGTCGACCCGCTGAGCCTCAAGGGCTCCTACGCCGGGGCGATGGGCTTGCCGCAGTTCATGCCGAGCAGCTTTCGCGCCTATGCGGTGGATTTCGACGGTGACGGGCACATCAATATCTGGAGCAACCCCGACGATGCCATCGGCAGCGTGGCCAGCTACTTCAAGCGCCACGGTTGGGTCGCCGGCGAGCCGGTGGTTATCCGCGCCGATGTCACGGGCGAGCGCGCCGACGAGGGCCTGACCCAAGGTATCGAACCGGTCAAGACCGTCGGGGAGTTGCGAGCGCTGGGCTGGTCGAGTCAGAATGCGCCACGCGACGACATGCCGGTGACGGCATTCCGCCTGGAAGGCGCAAATGGCCCTGAATACTGGATGGGCCTGAAGAATTTCTACGCAATCACGCGTTATAACCGCAGTGTGATGTACGCCATGGCCGTGCATCAGCTGTCAGATGAGCTGGTTCAAGCACGGGGCAACAAGTAATGCGGGTATCGCCGTTCAAAAAACCGCTCAAGCTGGTGGCGTTCGCCGCGTTGTCCTTGTTGGTAGCCAGTTGTTCCACCACCCCTAACCGTGCGCCGGCCAAGAAGGCGGGCGGTGCGGTCGTGCGCGCCCAGCCGGGCCTGGACATCAACCGTGCGCACAAAGATGGCGCGCCGTGGTGGGATGTGGATGTATCGAAAATCCCGGACGCCACGCCAACCCTGCACACTGGCCCCTACAAGGCCAACCCCTACACCGTGCTGGGCAAGAATTACTTCCCGCTGCAGGAATCCAAGACTTACGTGCAGTCGGGCACCGCGTCCTGGTACGGCACCAAGTTCCATGGCCAGAATACCGCCAACGGCGAAGTGTATGACCTGTATGGCATGAGCGCGGCCCACAAGACCCTGCCGCTGCCCAGCTATGTGCGCGTGACCAACCTGGACAACAATCGCACCGTGATCCTGCGGGTCAATGATCGTGGGCCGTTCTATTCGGACCGGATCATCGACTTGTCCTACGCGGCCGCCAAGAAGCTCGGTTATGCCGAAACCGGCACCGCACGGGTCAAGGTCGAAGGTATCGACCCGGCGCAGTATTGGGCTCAGCGTGGCAAACCCGCGCCATTGATGCTCAACGAACCGCCAACCCCGCAACCGCAAGTGACGGCCTCCACCGGCAAGATCGAGCAATGGACCCCGCCACCTGCGCAGCATGCGCCTGATACCGTAGTGGTGCCTCACGCGGCAGCGGGCGCCTCCATGGCCGGTGGGCAATACCTGCAGGTCGGCGCTTTCGCCAACCCGGATGCGGCAGAACTGTTAAGGTCCAAGCTCAGCGGCATGGTCAGCGCGCCGGTCTTCATCAGTTCCATCGTGCGTAACCAGCAAACCTTGCACCGTGTACGCATGGGCCCTATCGGCTCGCCGAGCGAGGTGGCGCAAGTGCAGAACAGTGTGCGCCTGGCCAACCTGGGGCAACCCAGCGTGGTCACCGCAGAATAAGCAGTAACGGATTGATGGCTCAGACGCGCATGCGCGCTTGAACCCTGGTTGTTGGCTCGTTGAACAATAAAAACCCAGGGGCAAGGGGTGAGCGGGCAACCGAACACGTGACAGTCTGGAAGCGGGCTGTCTGAATAGTTTTGCCCGCGAGGGCAAGTTTCCATAAGCAATTTCGAGAGACGGATGAACATCACCACCTTAGCCAAACGTACGTGCCTGCTTATCTCGCTGATCATCACCCCAGCCGCCTGGGCGGTTGAAATGGTGCCGGCCTCCCCGCAACTGGCCGCCAAGTCGTGGGTCCTCATGGACGCCGCCAGTGGCAACGTGCTGGTCGAAAGCGGCGGTGATGTACGCCTGCCGCCTGCCAGCCTGACCAAGCTGATGACCGCCTACATCGCGACCCTGGAAATCCGTCGCGGCCAGATCGGCGAAAACGACCCGGTTACCGTCAGCGAAAACGCCTGGCGTACCGGTGGTTCGCGGATGTTCATCAAGGTGGGTTCGCAAGTCACCGTGAGCGACCTGCTGCACGGCATCATCATCCAGTCCGGTAACGACGCCAGCGTCGCCCTGGCCGAGCACATCGCCGGCAGCGAAGACGCCTTCGCCGACATGATGAACAAAACCGCCGGTGAGCTGGGCATGACCAACAGCCACTTCATGAACCCGACCGGCCTGCCGAACCCAGAGCACTATTCGTCGGCTCATGACATGGCGATCCTGGCGCGCGCCATCATCCGCGTTGACCCGGTGCACTATGCGATCTACTCCCAGAAGGAATTCTTCTGGAACAACATCAAGCAGCCTAACCGCAACCTGTTGCTGTGGCGCGACAAGACCGTCGATGGCCTGAAGACCGGCCACACCGACGAAGCCGGCTACTGCATGGTGTCGTCCGCCGTACGTGATGGCCAGCGCCTGATCGCCGTAGTATTCGGTACCAACAGCGAGCAGGCCCGTGCGGCCGAGACGCAAAAACTGCTGACTTACGGCTTCCGCTTCTTCGAAACCCAGACCTTCTACCAGAAGGGTGCTGAGCTGGCGACCGCACCGGTTTGGAAGGGCGCAACCTCGCAAGTCAAGGCCGGCCTGGCCGACGACCTGACCCTGACCATGCCTAAAGGCCAGCTCAAAAAGCTCGCCGCCAGCATGACCCTGAACCCGCAATTGGTTGCGCCAATCGCCAAGGGTGATGTGATCGGCAAGGTCGAAGTGAAGCTGGACGACAAGGTGGTGCACAGCGCCGACCTGATCGCGCTGGACGCTGTCGAGGAAGGTGGTATCTTCCGCCGCGTATGGGATAGCATCCGTCTATTCTTCTACGGCTTGTTCAACTGATTGTGTGCACCTGCAAAGCCCCGCGTTGATCCAGCGCGGGGCTTTGCCCGTCGCCACGGCTTAGCGCTTACGAGGCTGTTCTGCCATGACCGATAAAGACGTAGAAGTAAAGGCGCCAAAGATCGAATTCCCTGTGACGGATTATCCCGTCAAGGTGATCAGCGATACCGGTGTCGGCCGCAAGGACAAGATTCTCGAGATCGTCAGGAAGCACGCGACGATCAACGACAACCGCGTGGACGAGCGCCAAAGCTCCACCGGCAAGTACACCACGATCCAGTTGCACATCGTTGCGACCGATCAAGACCAGCTCTACAACATCAACAGCGAACTGCGAGCCACCGGCTTCGTGCATATGGTGCTGTGATGTCGCAAGTCCTGGGCTTTCGCGAGCTCGGCCGGATGGCATACGAGCCGGTCTGGCATGCCATGCAGCGCTTTACCAATGAGCGCGGCACTTCGGCCCCGGATGAAATCTGGCTGGTGGAACACCCGCCGGTATTCACCCAGGGCCAGGCCGGCAAGGCCGAGCACTTGCTGCTGCCGGGTGATATTCCGGTGGTGCAGGTCGACCGAGGGGGTCAAGTGACTTACCATGGGCCCGGTCAACTGGTGGCCTACCTGCTGCTGGACGTGCGCAAGCTGGGGTTTGGCGTGCGCGACCTGGTCAGCCGCATGGAGACGTGCCTGATCGAGCTGTTGGCCAGTTACGGCGTGACCGCCGTGGCCAAGCCCGATGCACCGGGTGTATACGTGGATGGCGCGAAAATCGCCTCCCTGGGGCTGCGCATTCGCCACGGTTGTTCCTTTCATGGCCTGGCCTTGAATGTGGACATGGACCTGGCGCCGTTCCGGCGAATCAACCCGTGCGGTTACGCCGGGCTTGCGATGACCCAGTTGAGTGACCATGCAACATCCATAGAATTTGCCGAGGTAAGTGCCCGGCTGCGCGCG
Source organism: Pseudomonas sp. MF6751 (assembly GCF_016613265.1). Taxonomy (NCBI): domain Bacteria; kingdom Pseudomonadati; phylum Pseudomonadota; class Gammaproteobacteria; order Pseudomonadales; family Pseudomonadaceae; genus Pseudomonas; species Pseudomonas sp. MF6751. Next base: position 202,203 of record NZ_JAENSV010000002.1, on the reverse strand, counting down.
CAGCTCGTCAAACACCTCGACTATGCAGAGCAGACGACCCTGACGGGCGGAATCGATTGATATGACTACTGATGTTGTGCAAACCATGATCCCGACGCTGGACATCACTGAGCGTCCAGCCCCGGCCCCGCGTGCCAAGGTGGAAGCCGGCGTCAAGCTGCGCGGCGCCGAGAAGGTTGCACGCATCCCGGTCAAGATCATCCCGACCACTGAACTGCCGAAGAAACCTGACTGGATTCGCGTGCGCATCCCGGTTTCGCCGGAAGTCGACCGTATCAAGTCGCTGCTGCGCAAACACAAGTTGCACAGCGTATGCGAAGAAGCCTCCTGCCCGAACCTGGGCGAGTGCTTCTCTGGCGGCACCGCCACGTTCATGATCATGGGTGACATCTGCACCCGTCGCTGCCCGTTCTGCGACGTCGGCCACGGCCGTCCGAAGCCGTTGGACGTCAACGAGCCAGAAAGCCTGGCCATCGCCATCGCCGACCTGAAGCTCAAGTATGTGGTGATCACCTCGGTAGACCGTGACGACCTGCGTGACGGTGGTGCCCAGCACTTTGCCGACTGCATCCGCGAGATCCGCAAGCTGTCGCCCAACGTGATGCTCGAAACCCTGGTGCCGGACTACCGTGGCCGTATGGACGTCGCCCTGGAAATCACCGCTGCCGAGCCGCCGGATGTGTTCAACCATAACCTGGAAACCGTGCCGCGCCTGTACAAGGCGGCGCGCCCGGGTTCGGACTACCAGTGGTCGCTGACCCTGCTGCAGAAATTCAAGCAGATGATGCCGCACATCCCGACCAAGTCCGGCTTGATGCTGGGCCTGGGTGAAACCGACGAAGAAGTCATCGAAGTCATGAAGCGCATGCGCGAACACGACATCGACATGCTGACCCTGGGTCAGTACCTGCAACCGTCCCGCAGCCACTTGCCGGTGCAGCGCTTCGTGCACCCGGACACCTTCGCCTGGTTCGCCGAGGAAGGCTACAAGATGGGCTTCAAGAACGTGGCCTCGGGCCCGTTGGTGCGGTCTTCGTACCACGCCGATGAGCAGGCCAAGCTGGTCAAGGCGAGCCTGGTTTCGTAAGCCGCTCCAGGATCAATGTGAAATGCGGGCTTGTGTGGGAGCTGGCTTGCCTGCGATAGCATCACCTCGGTGTCACTGATACACCGAGGCGCTTGCATCGCAGGCAAGCCAGCTCCCACATTTCGTTCTGCGTCATATAGGGAGAACCATGGATGACCGCCGCCGTACCTGCACTGCGCCCCGAAGGCACCCTCGGCCTGATCGCCCCCGCCGGCCCCGCCGCGCTGGATGTTGAAAAAGCCCGGCAATGGATGCGTGCCCGTGGCTACGACCTGCACATTTTCCCTGGTGTACAGGAGCGCGACGGCTACCTGGCCGGTAGCGATGAAGTGCGCCTGCGCGATTTGCATGCCGCCTTCGCCAACCCCGACATCGATGCCATCCTCTGCCTGCGTGGCGGCTATGGCACGCCCCGTTTGCTGGATGCCGTGGACTTCGACCTGCTACGCGCCAATCCCAAGCCGTTCGTGGGCTACAGCGATATCACCGCCTTGCACCTGGCGATCAACTGTTATGCCGGCTTCGTGACCTTTCACGGCCCAATGCTCAACGCCGACCTGCTCGGCGGCAAACAGCCACCCACCGAGTCCTCCTTGTTCAGCCTGCTGCGTGGCCAACGGGGCGCCGGCAGTGTGCTGCCGCACCCGATGGCCTACCCGCTGACCACAATCGAGCCAGGTGTGGCTTGTGGGCGCTTGCTGGGCGGTAACTTGTCGATGATCGCCGCGGTCATGGGCACGCCGTACGAAATAGACGCTGACGGCATCATCCTGTTTATCGAAGACGTCAACGAACCGCTCTATCGCATCGACCGATTGCTGACTCACCTGCGCTTGGCTGGCAAGCTGGCTCAGGTCGCCGGTGTGCTGGTAGGGGATGTGGCCGGTGTGGATAGCGCGGCGTTGGCGCATCTGCTGAAGCAGACCTTTGAGCCGCTGTGCATTCCAGTGCTGGCAGGCTGGCGCAGTGGGCATTGCGACCCGAACCTGACATTGCCGATGGGCGCCTTGGTGCGCCTGGATGCGGGGGAGCAGCGGGTGGTGTTGGAGCAGGATGTAGTGTTCAAGGCTTGAGATAGTTATCGCTTATCAGGGCCTATCGGGAGCAAACCCCCTCCCACATTTTGAAATGCATTCCAAGTGTGGGAGCTGGCTTGCCTGCGATGGCGGTGGTCGCGGTTTACTGACCCTGCAGCGATTCCAGCAACTTCACCGTCGGATACCCATCCGCCGGCCAGCCCAACGCCTGCTGTGCAGCCCGAATCGCCTTGCGCGTGTTGGCGCCAATAATCCCGTCGGCATTACCCGCGTCATACCCTTTGGCGCTGAGCGCCGTCTGCAGGTCAATGCGTTGCGAACGGCTCAGTGGCCGCTCATCTTTTGGCCAACTGCCCCGAATCACACCGCCGCCGCCAAATCGCTCCGACAGCAAGCCAACCGCCAGTGCATAGGACGACGAATTGTTGTACTTGAGGATCGCGCGGAAGTTATCCAATACCAGGAATGCCGGGCCACGGTAGCCGGCCGGTAACAGCAGGGCGGCGGACAACTGGTCGACATTGGCCGGCAGGCTCACGCCAGGGGGGAGTTGGATGCCCAGCTGCAACCATTGCGCCACGGTCTTGCGCACGCCGCCATCGGCCAGGCTGTAGTCGAAGCCCGACGGTAGCGGCTGCACTTCAACGCCCCATGGCTGGCCTTTCTGCCACCCCGAGCTTTGCAGGTAATGCGCGGTGGAGGCGAGGGCGTCGGACGGGCTGTTCCAGATATCGCGGCGACCGTCACCGTCGAAGTCCACGGCATGGGTGTTGTAGGTGGTCGGGATGAACTGGGTCTGGCCCATCGCCCCGGCCCAGGAACCTTTCATCTGGTCGGCCTGAATATCGCCATGCTGGATGATCTGCAGCGCGGCCAGCAACTGCGCTTGCGCAAAGGCCGGACGACGTCCTTCATAGGCCAGGGTGGCCAGGGAGCGGATCACCGAGTTATTGCCCTGGAAAGCGCCGAAGTTGCTCTCCATGCCCCACACCGAGACCAGCGCCTGGCGGTCGACGCCATAGCGTTGCTCGATGCTTTGCAGAATATCGGCGTACTTGACCAGCAGTGCCTGGCCATTGCGCACGCGCACCGGCGACAGTGCACCGTCGAGGTATTCCCACACCGGGCGGGAGAATTCCGGTTGGCTGCGGTCGGCGCGAATCACCGCCATATCAGGGGTGACGCCGGCAAAAGCGTTATCGAACACGGCCGCAGTGATCCCGGCTTGCAGCGCTTGAGCACGGAAGCCAGCTTGCCATTCGGCAAAGGTCTGGGTCGGCTGGATATCGAGATTGTCCACCGCCAACGGGGCCACCACGGCAGGCGCGATAGCCGGGGCCGTCTGGAGCTTGGGCAGGGGTTGAGCGTCCGCAGCGGTAGGTTTTTCGGCGCAGGCGACGAGCAGAATGAGGCTGGAGGCAGCGATCAATTGGCGTAGGTGCCAATGACGAGAAAGACGAGAGGGCATGCACAGGTCCAGGGGGTTACAAATCAGGTACAGACCTTATCATGCCAGAGGGGCGCTTGCCTTCAGGCAGCCAGAAAGTAAGAAGCCTCCCAGCTATTAGACTGGAAGGCTTCGCGGCGGTAGCTGCCTTTGCCCTTGCCGGCGCGTTCCTGACGGCTGCGGAACAGTGGCTGGGCGATGATGGATTTGGCTTTGTTGGGGCCATGCTTGGATGGCTTTTTGCTCATGATGGATTCTCTCGCTTGGGGGTGGAATGCAGCGGTGCAAATCATCTGCCGAAGTGGGCCGGCTGTAAAGCCCGTCGATAGGTGGGAAATGACGCAAATAATTGGTGGGCAGAGTCCATGTGGGGGCTTGCTCCCGCGACGGCCTGACAGCCGGCGCCTATCTCCCTGGCGCCCCAGGATCCAAATGTGGGAGCTGGCTTGCCTGCGATGGCGGCCTGAAAGTCAACACAGTTGGATTGTGTACATATCCATTGCTGCGGTAACGGCTACTTAGGGTTCCGCTCTGACAGCGGGTCACTTTTGGAAAAGAGCCCGGAATTCCGGCCAGCGTGGTTTAACGGGGTCCCTGAGATCAAAAGCAGATCAAGATCAAGATCAAGAGCGGCTCGCTTCGCATCGTGGTTACCGTTGAGCGCTACAGAGCTGTGTCAGGAGCAAATGGGTCAACTGGCCCATCGCCATCGCAGGCAAGCCAGCTCCCACAGGGTTTTGTGGTGTTGTGCAGAGGGAGATTATTCGGCAGGCAACGCCAGGCGCTGGCCGGCCATCAACAGCGACAGACGGCTCAGGCTCATCCACGGCGAGCCGGCCGCCTGGCCTTTGATCTGTGCATCGATGCGCTGCGCTTCCAGCAACAGTTGCGCCCAGCGTTGCGCCGAGTGCCGTTGCAGGGCTTTGCTCATCAGGGGTTTGCGCTTGTCCCAAACCGGTGGGCGGGCCTGGCTGAAGCATTTGTCCAGCGGTGTGCCCTGGCTGTATTGCAGGGCAATGTTCGCCAACACGCGCAGCTCACGGGCCAGGGCCCAGAGAATCACCGGTGGTTCCACCCCTTCGCCGCGCAGGCCTTCGAGCATGCGCAGGGCGTGGGCGGGTTCGCCGTTGAGGATGGCGTCCACCAGGCCGAACACATCAAAGCGCGCGCTATCGGCCACTGCGCCTTGCACGGTTTCGACGGTGATCTGCCCGTCTTCAGCCATCAGCTTGAGCTTTTCGATCTCCTGGGCGGCGGCAAGCAGGTTGCCCTCGACCCGAGCGGCGATCAGCTCCACGGCATCCTGTGTCGCTGCGAGCCCTGATTGCGACAGGCGCTGACGAATCCACTGCGGCAACTGGTTGCTGTCCACCGGCCAGATCTGGATGAACTGAGTCTGTGGACCTTCAACCAGGGCCTTGCCCCACTTGGTTTTCTGCGCGCTGCCGTCGAGCTTGGGCAGGCTGACCAGCAACACGGTGTCTTCGGCGGGGCGCGAGCAGTATTCCATCAGGGCCGCCGCGCCTTTATCGCCCGGCTTGCCCGAGGGCAGGCGCAGTTCCAGCAGGCGTTTCTCGGCAAACAGCGACATGCTCGCGCCAGCTTGCAGCAGCGTGCCCCAGTCGAAACTGGCGTCGGCGCTGAAGACCTGGCGTTCATCGAAGCCTTGTTGGCGTGCGGCGGTGCGAATAGCGTCGGCCGCTTCCTGGCACAGCAGCGGGTCATCACCGCTGACGATATAGACAGGCGCAAGGCCACCTTGCAGGTGCTTGGCGAGTTGGGCGGGGGCAAGTTTCATAGGCGGGGCGAACGGGGCGCCAGGGGCGCCCCGTCTGGCTTACTCGACAGGGACTTCAACAGGCGACTGTTTCGGTGTGTTGTCTTCATATTCCTGCGCAGCTTTCAGGGCGTCGGCGTCAGCCTTGGCCTTGTTATCGGCCACTTGCTGCAGCTCAGCCAGTTTTTCCGGGGTGAGCATTTGCAGGCGAGTCATCATGCGCTGGATCAGCTCACGACGCATTTCCTTGCGCACCTGGATGGTCTCGGAGTCCGAACCCACCAGGTTGTTGCCATCGTGGCTCACCACTTTCTGCACCTGAATCTTGTCACCCATCAACGGCAACTGATCACGGCCTTGTATTTCGAACATCAGCGCTGTGTTCAGCTCGACGTCGGACGCACGGCCAGCACTGGCGTAGCTGATATTGCGCTGGGTTTCTCGCTCATCCGTCAGGATCAGTTTGTAGGTTGCGCCGTTGTACACGTGCACACCGCTGTTTTCCAGGGTCTGGCGCAGCTGGGTGACGGTTTCGCCGTAGGCGTTGCGGGCGCTGACGTCGAGTTCCTTGAGCGACAGCTCATTGGTGCCGGTGCCGCGCAGCTGGAAGCCGCAAGCGCTCAACAGCACGGCAAGGCCCATAACCAGCAGATTGCGTTTGATCATTTTGTTGCTCCCCTTGAAACCAGGTGGGCCTTATCGGGCCCTAAAGGTTTAGTTCGGCGCGGGGCCAAGCCCCGCGCCCGATCCGATTTAGCTGGCGACGATATTGACCAGTTTGCCGGGTACCACGATCACCTTGCGGATGGTCAGACCTTCGGTAAAGCGCAGCACGTTCTCATTGATACGTGCAGCTGCTTCAACCTCTTCACGGCTGGCGCTGGCCGGCATGTCGATCTGGCCACGCAGTTTACCGTTAACCTGGATGACCAGTTGCAGCGTGTCCTGTATCAGGGCGCTGTCATCCTGCACCGGCCAGGCGGCATCGATGACGGCACCGCTGTGGCCCAGACGGCTCCACAGTTCATGGCTGATGTGCGGCGTGATCGGCGCGAGCAACAGGGTAACTGTTTCCAGGCCTTCCTGGATCAGCGCACGATCTTGTTCGGTCGCCTGCGAGGCTTTTTCCAGCACGTTCATCAGCGTCATCACCTGGGCGATGGCGGTGTTGAATTTGTGGTTCTGCCCAACGTCCTGGCTGGCCTGGCGGATAGCCAGGTGGATGCTGCGGCGAACGGCTTTCTGCTCGTCGTTCAACGCGCCGATATCCAGCTTGCCCGGCAGGCCCTGGCTGACATGAGCGTGGGCCAGGCGCCAGACACGCTTGAGGAAACGGTGCGAGCCTTCGACGCCCGAGTCGGACCATTCGGCGCTCATGTCAGGCGGCGAGGCGAACATCATGAACAGGCGGCAGGTGTCGGCGCCGAACTGATCGATCATCGACTGTGGGTCGACGCCGTTGTTCTTGGATTTGGCCATCTTCTCGGTGCCACCGATTTCCACCGGCAGGCCGTCGGCTTTCAACTTGGCGCTGATGACCTTGGCCTTGCTGTCACGCTCAAGCTCGACATCCGCCGGGTTGAACCAGGTGTAGGCGCCGTTGGCTTCGCGGCGATAGTAAGTGTCGGCGATCACCATGCCCTGGGTCAGCAGGTTCTTGAATGGCTCATCGGAGCTCACCAGGCCTTCGTCACGCATCAGCTTGTGGAAGAAACGCGCGTACAGCAGGTGGAGGATGGCGTGTTCGATGCCACCGATGTACTGATCCACTGGCAACCAATGGTCGGCTGCGGATTTCTCCACCAGGCCGCCTTCATAGTGCGGTGAGGCATAACGAGCGTAATACCACGAGGACTCGACGAAGGTGTCCATGGTGTCGGTTTCACGCTTGGCCGGCGCGCCGCATTTAGGGCAGCTGCACTCGTAGAACTCGGGCATGCGCGCCAACGGCGAGCCAGCACCATCCGGCACCACGTCTTCTGGCAGCACGACCGGCAGTTGGTCTTCCGGTACCGGCACGTCGCCGCAGGTTTGGCAGTGGATGATCGGGATCGGGCAGCCCCAGTAGCGCTGGCGGCTGATGCCCCAGTCACGCAGGCGGAACTGGGTGCGCGAGGCACCGAGGTTTTTCTTGATCAGGGCCACTTCCATGGCGTCGAATGCGCCCTGGAAGTCCAGGCCGTCGAATTCGCCGGAGTTGATCAGCGTGCCGTGCTCGCCGTAGGCGTCTTGCCACGGAGCGGGGTTGGTATCACCCGAGCTGGTGCGCACGACCGACTTGATAGGCAGGCTGTACTTGGTGGCGAATTCGAAATCGCGCTCGTCGTGGGCCGGCACGGCCATGACGGCGCCATCGCCGTAGTGCATCAATACGTAGTTGGCGACCCAAACCGGCAGTTTCTCGCCGGTCAACGGGTGCTCGACGAACAGGCCGGTTGGCAGGCCTTTTTTCTCCTGGGTGGCGACGTCGGCTTCGGCCACGCTGCCGCCTTTGCATTCAGCGATGAACGCCTGCAGCTCAGGGTTGTTCTGTGCGGCCTGGGTGGCCAGCGGGTGTTCGGCGGCGACGGCGACGTAGGTCGCGCCCATCAGGGTGTCGGGGCGGGTGGTGAACACCTTGAGTGCGCCGGCTTCGCCGATGGAGTCGACGTTGTACGGGAACTGCACTTCCATGCCCTTGGATTTGCCGATCCAGTTGCGCTGCATGGTCTTGACCTGTTCAGGCCAGCCCGGCAGATCGTCAAGGCTCGACAACAGTTCATCCGCGTAGGCGGTGATCTTGAAGTAGTACATCGGGATTTCGCGCTTCTCGATCAGCGCGCCGGAACGCCAGCCGCGACCGTCGATGACCTGTTCGTTGGCCAGTACGGTCTGGTCGATCGGGTCCCAGTTCACGGTGCCGCTTTTTTTGTAGATCACACCTTTTTCGAACAGGCGAGTGAACAGCCATTGTTCCCAGCGGTAGTAATCCGGCTTGCAGGTGGTGACCTCGCGGGACCAGTCCACCGCCAGGCCCAGGCTGCGCAGCTGGGTCTTCATGTAGGCGATGTTTTCGTAGGTCCACTTGGCGGGCGCCACGTTGTTTTTCATCGCGGCGTTTTCTGCCGGCATGCCGAAGGCGTCCCAACCCATGGGTTGCAACACGTTCTTGCCGAGCATGCGCTGGTAGCGCGAAATCACGTCGCCGATGGTGTAGTTGCGCACGTGCCCCATGTGTAGCTTGCCGCTGGGGTAAGGGAACATCGATAGGCAGTAGTAAGTCTCCTTGCCTGGCTGTTCACTGACTTCAAAGGACTTTTGCTCGTCCCAGAAGGTTTGGGCGGCATTTTCTATTTCACGGGGCTGATATTGTTCGTGCATGGCTACTTTTGAACTGGATAGGGGTGGCCTAATCCTCTTCGGTGCACTGTCCGGGTTGTTCGACACCAAGAAGCGGCGCGTCCGTGCCCAAACCCTGCGGGAAGTGGAGTTACAGGAAGCGCCGTAGCATACATGACCCCACTCTATCGAGGGAAACCCTGATTGCGCGCCAAGGGCCGTCTGTCGCGGCACCGGGCAGGCGCAGCAACGGGGGCTACGCTGTTTAGTGGGGAGCAAGTATTTCTTCAATGAGGTGAGGGGATGGTTGAATCGCAGCGAACTTTAACGAAACCGCAGTTGTATGAAGGATTGATCGACCGTTTGGGTCGGGCATTGGATGCCGCAAGAACCGCAGGCCGATTGCGTGATGAACGGCCTCTGGAGCTGGAGTTGCGAGGCTTGAGCCAAGCGGAGCTTGAATTGATCAAGAACTACCTGGCGTTGAATCACGACCGCGCCTCCCATGGGCAGGCTTCCCTGCCTGCTCATTCGGCCAAGGTCATCTGGCTGAAGGACTTGGCGCCCGGCCGCGGGCCAGAGAACTTCCGGTCCGTGCGGTGCAAGTGAGCCCCGCGTTATCCGTTAGCGTTATCAAAATGTTGTCGGTAAGGATTGTTGCAAAACCCCGATGCATCTAGGCTTCGGGCATCTTTGGAGATGCCCGATGCCTTTTCGTTATTTCATTAAACAACTGTTGTTGCCTCCCGGTATTTTTCTGCTGTTGTTGGCGTGTGCCTGGTGGTTTCGCCGCAGCCGTCCGCGCCTGGCGGGCTTGTGCTTTGCCCTCGGGCTGGGCGGGATGTGGTTGATCAGCCTGCCAGTGATGGTGCAATGGGGTGCCCGTGCGCTGGAGACAGAGCCGCCTTTGGCCCGGGAAGACTGGGCCACCCTGGCCCAGCGTGCCGATGCGATTGTGGTGCTGGGCTCGGGGCGCGAGCGTGGAGATATTGCGTGGGGCAGCGACCAGCCCACCGGTATTGGCCTGGAACGTGAGCGTTTTGCCGCGCGGCTGGCCAAGGCATCCGGTTTGCCAGTGCTGACCAGCGGCGGCTTGCACTACGGCACGCCGCCCAGTGAGGCCGAGCTGATGGCCGTGTCGATGCAGGATGACTTCGGTGTCACCGTGCGCTGGAAAGAAGAGCGCAGCCGCACTACCTGGGAAAACGCCCAGATGAGCGCCGAGATTTTGTTGCCGCAAGGCATCAAGCGTGTAGTGGTAGTGACCCAGGCCTGGCACATGCCGCGTTCGGTGTGGAGTTTTGAAAAGGCCGGCTTCACCGTGGTGCCGGGGCCGGTGGGCTTTTTGGGTGTCGACCATGGCCGACCGCTGGGTGGCTGGATGCCGGAGGTCAAGGCGGTGTGGCAAAGCGGGCAGTTGATCAATGAAGCGGTGGGGCAGGTGGGGTATCGGTTGTTCTACCGATAGGTGTAACACAGGAGATCAATTGTGGGAGCAGGCAAGCCAGCTCCCACAGGTCAGACCGTTTTGGCCATCCGAGCCGCCAACAGCGCCCAGCCAAAGAGCAGCACACACACAATGATCAACGGCCACGAACGCCATTGCAGGTATGGCGTAAGGTTATGCATCGGCACCACCTCCCCATAGAGAATGCCACGCTCGAACTGCGGGATCTGCGCGGTGATCTGCCCAAACGGGTTGATCAGCCCGGTCACGCCGTTGTTGGTGGCGCGGATCATCCAGCGGCCAGCCTCCAGCGCACGCATTTGCGCCATTTGCAGGTGCTGCAGCGGGCCGATGGAGCGGCCGAACCAGGTGTCGTTGCTGATGGTCAGCAGCAGGTCGCTCTGGGCCGACAGGCCGGCGGCGAATTCGGGGTACACCACTTCATAGCAAATGAACGGCGCAATCTGATACCCCTTGGCCTGCAGCATGGCCTGGTCAGAAGGGCCGCGGGCGAAGTCCGACATGGGCAGGTCGAAGAAGGCAATCAGCCCGCGCAGCATGTCCTGCAGCGGCACGTACTCGCCAAACGGCACCAGTTTTTGCTTGAGGTAGGTGCCGTCGCCTTCGCCGACCACGGTGATGCCGTTGAAGTAGCGCTTCTGGTGGTGCACTTCCTGGCGAATCGGTACCCCGGTGATCAGCGCACTGTCCCGGTCGGCGGCAAACTTGCCCATCATGCCCAGGTAGCCCTCCACGGACTCCTTGAGCACCGGCACGGCAGTTTCCGGCCAGACCAGCAGGTCGACACGCTTGGAACTCAGGCTCATGTCGCGGTACAGCGCCAACTGCGCATTGAGCTGGTCCGGGTCCCACTTCATGCTTTGCTCGACGTTGCCCTGAATCGCAGCCACGCTCAGGGGCGCACCAGACGGCGATGTCCAGGCGTGATGCTTGAGTGCCAGGCCAATCGCCCAGGGCGCAACCAGCAATAACAGGCCCGCGCCGATGAAGGCATTGCGCTTGCTGACCAGCAGGCGCGGCAGGTTGCACAGCAATGCGGCAGTGAGCGCGAGGGCGAAGGAAATCAGCCACATCCCACCCAATGGCGCGAGGCCGGTCAACGGCCCATCGAGTTGACTGTAACCGGAGTACAACCACGGGAAACCGGTAAGGAACCAGCCACGAAAGGCTTCCTGGCCGACCCACAACGCGGCGAACGTCAATGCATCCGCCAGTGGTGCTTCGTTACGGCGCAACCAGCGCGCCCATAGCCAGGCGGGCAGGGCAAAGAACCAGGCGATGGCGGCGGTGAACAGCAGCATCAGGAACCCCGCCAGCAGCACCGAAGCGCCGCCGAAGTGGTGGATGCTGTAGTAGATCCAGCTGGTGCCGGCACCAAACAGGCCGAAGCCGAAACACCAGCCACGGCCCAGGGCCTGGCGGGGTGTCAGCTCCCGCAGGCCGATATAGAACAGGCCGACCGCTACCAGCGCCAACGGCCAGATATCGAACGGCGCCAGCGCCAGGGTTGTGATGGCGCCGGCCACCACGGCCAGCAAGTTACCGGGCCAGCCGGGTGAGGTGAGACGGCGCATGTCAGTCCTTAGCGGGCGATGGGTGTCAAACGGATCAGATGGATACGACGGCTATCAGCATTGAGGATGCGGAAGCGATAGGCGCCGATCTCGGTGGTTTCATTACGCTTGGGCAGGTGCCCGAACGCACTCATCACCAGGCCGCCGACGGTGTCGAACTCATCGTCCGAAAACTCGCTGTCGAAGAACTCGTTGAAGTTCTCGATGGGCGTCAGCGCCTTGATCAGGAAGTCACCGCTGGGCAGCGGCTTGATGTAGCTGTCTTCTTCGACGTCGTGCTCGTCTTCGATGTCGCCGACGATCTGCTCCAGCACGTCCTCGATGGTGACCAGGCCGGCCACGCCGCCGTATTCGTCAATCACAATGGCCATGTGATTGTGGTTGGCGCGGAACTCGCGCAGCAGCACATTCAGGCGCTTGGACTCGGGCACGAAGGTGGCCGGGCGCAGCAGGTCCTTGATGTTGAAGCTGTCGCCATTCTCCTTGAGGATCAACGGCAGCAGGTCCTTGGCCAGCAGGACACCCATGACGTCGTCATGGCTTTCACCGATCACCGGGTAGCGCGAATGCGCCGAGTCGATCACGGCCGGGAGGAATTCCCGTGGGGTCTGGGTCGCCTTGATGCTGATCATCTGCGAGCGCGGGACCATGATGTCACGTACTTGCAGGTCAGCCACCTGGATGGCGCCCTCGACGATGGCCAGCGCTTCGCTGTCCAGCAACTTGTTCTGGTGTGCATCGCGCAGCAGCTCCAAGAGCTCCTGGCGGTTTTTCGGCTCGTGGGCAAAAGCCTGGGTCAGTTTACCCAGCCATGACTTCTGCCCGTTGCTCGATCGGTCTTCGCTCATAGCGATTACTCTAAATCCTTTGATATGACAGTTGAGTGTTGATCAGCTTTCGTCGTCTGCATATGGGTCGCGGTGACCCAGTTCTGCAAGCAACGTTCGTTCCAGTGCTTCCATTTCCTCGGCTTCGTCATCGTCTATATGGTCGTAACCCAAGAGATGCAAGCAGCCGTGGATGACTAGATGGGCCCAATGGGCCTCAAGTTCCTTGCCTTGTTCCGCCGCTTCTCGCTCGACTACCGCGACGCAGATCACCAGGTCGCCCAGCAGCGGGATATCCAGCAATTCGTCGGGCACGTCGGCGGGGAAGGACAGCACGTTGGTCGCGTAGTCTTTCTGGCGCCAGGTGTGGTTCAGCTCACGGCCTTCGGCCTCGTCCACCAGACGAATGGTCAGCTCCGAGTCAGCGGTGCGCTGGCGCAAAGCCAGTTCACACCATTGGCGGAACTGGGCTTCGCTGGGGGCGGGCGCTTCGGTGGCCAGCTGCAGGTCTAGCTCAAGCATCGTGGCGAGCGTCCTTGGCGGGCGCGTCGTCGCGGTGTTCGAAACGCTCATAGGCTTCGACAATGCGCTGCACCAGCGGGTGGCGCACCACGTCCTTGGGCATGAAGTGCGTGAAGCTGATACCCGGCACGTCCTTGAGCACCTCGATCACCTGGCCCAGGCCCGACTTGGTGCCCTTGGGCAGGTCGACCTGGGTGATGTCGCCCGTGATCACGGCAGTGGAGCCGAAACCGATACGGGTGAGGAACATCTTCATCTGCTCGACGGTGGTGTTCTGGCTTTCGTCGAGAATGATGAAGCTGTTGTTGAGCGTACGGCCACGCATGTAGGCCAGCGGGGCGATCTCGATCACCTGGCGCTCGATCAGCTTGGCCACGTATTCAAAACCGAGCATCTCGTACAGCGCGTCGTAGAGCGGGCGCAGGTACGGGTCGATCTTCTGGGCCAGGTCGCCGGGCAGGAAACCGAGCTTTTCGCCGGCCTCGACCGCTGGGCGCACCAGTAGGATGCGCCGCACTTGCTCGCGCTCCAGGGCGTCGACGGCGCAGGCCACTGCGAGGTAGGTCTTGCCGGTACCGGCCGGGCCGATGCCGAAGTTGATGTCGTTGCCCAGGATTTCCTTGACGTACTTCTGCTGATTCAAGCCGCGTGGGCGAATCATGCCTTTTTTGGTACGCAAGGCCACGCTGGCTTCGGCCACCGGGTTATTGGCCAGGTCTTCCACAGCCGACTCCTGCAGGTACAGGTGCACGGTCTCCGGCGACAGCTCGCTACCCTTGGTTTCGCGGTAGAGACGGCGCAGCAGGTTTTCTGCAGACGTGGTGTGTTGGGGTTCACCAATGAGCTCGAACTGATTGCCGCGGTTGCGGATCTCGATGCTCAGGCGTTGTTCGATCAGGCGCAGGTGCTCGTCGAACTGTCCGCACAGGTTGGCGAAACGGCGAGCCTCAAAAGGCTCGAGGATAAAACGATGGGGTTCTGCTATGGGTGCGTTCAAGGTTGCTTTTAGCCGCCCTTTGGCTGATGAGGTGAGAGAGAGAATAACGCCAGGCGCTGGTGTGCGAAAGCACTTAAATAGCCTGGCCCCACTCTCGATAACCCTGAAGAACCCCTGTGGGAGCTGGCTTGCCTGCGATAGCGGTGGGTCAGTTGGCACATTGGGCACTGATACATCGCTATCGCAGGCACGCCAGCTCCCACATTTTGATCTTCATCCGGTCAGCGAGATCAGTTGATCAACGAGCCGCGCAACGAGTGTGGCTGCGCCGCATCAATGTGCACATCGGCAAACTGGCCGATCAGCGTGGGATTGTCGCAGCGGAAGTTGACGATTCGGTTGTTCTCGGTACGACCCTGCAATTCACCCGGGTCTTTCTTCGAATAATCGGTCACCAGAATGCGCTGGATCGAACCGACCATTTGTCGGCTGATTTCGAAGCCCTGCTGATTGAGGCGATGTTGCAGCGCGTTCAAACGCTCTTTTTTCAACGCCTCCGGGGTTTCATCCAGCAGGTCGGCAGCCGGGGTGCCTGGGCGCTGGCTGTAGACAAACGAGTAGGAGAAGTCGAAACCCACGTCTTCGATCAGCTTCATGGTCTGCTGGAAGTCTTTCTCGGTTTCGCCCGGGAAGCCGACGATAAAGTCCGAACTGATGCAGATGCCCGGCACGGCGGCGCGAAGTTTGCGCAGTTTGGATTTGTATTCCAGTGCGGTGTGGTTGCGCTTCATCGCCGAGAGAATGCGGTCCGAACCCGATTGCACCGGCAAGTGCAGGTGCTTGACCAGCTCTGGTACTTCGGCGTGGGCCTGGATCAGGCTGTCGGAAAACTCCAGCGGGTGCGAGGTGGTGTAGCGGATGCGCTCGATGCCATCGACGGCGGCGACCACGCGGATCAGTTCCGCCAGGTCGGCCAGGCGGCCGTCATCGGTCTGGCCACGGTAGCCGTTGACGTTCTGGCCCAGCAGGGTGACTTCGCGCACGCCGTTTTCAGCCAGGTGGATGATTTCCGACAGCACATCGTCAAACGGCCGGCTGACTTCTTCGCCACGGGTGTAAGGCACTACGCAGAAGGTGCAGTACTTGCTGCAGCCCTCCATCACCGACACATAGGCGCTCGGCCCATCGATACGCGGTTCGGGCAGATGGTCGAATTTTTCGATTTCGGGGAACGACACGTCGACCTGCGGCAGCTTGGTGATGCGTGCGGCGTCGATCATCTCTGGCAGACGGTGCAGGGTTTGCGGGCCGAACACCACATCGACATAGGGCGCGCGGTCGCGGATCGCGGCGCCTTCCTGGCTGGCCACGCAACCGCCGACGGCGATCACCATGTCCGGGTTGGCCAGTTTCAATTCGCGCCAGCGGCCCAACTGCGAATACACACGGTCCTGGGCCCGCTCGCGGATCGAGCAGGTATTGAGCAGGATCACGTCGGCATCTTCGGCGCGGGCAGTGACTTCCAGGGCCTGGTGTTCGCCCAGCAAGTCGACCATGCGCGAGCTGTCGTACTCGTTCATCTGGCAACCGTGGGTTTCGATGTAAAGCTTCTTGGCCATGGGAATCGTCAACTGGTGGTAAAGAACCGCGCATTATAGGGGGCATGCCCATTGGTTCCTAGCGCTGTGCATCGGGTGCCATGCTATAGTTCGCGCCCTCTTTTATATCCCCATGTGTTGTTCGCCCACCATGACCAAACGTGAAGCTCCAATCTATAAGGTGATTTTCCTCAACCAGGGCCAGGTGTTCGAAATGTACGCCAAGCAGATCTATCAAAGTGATCTGTGGGGCTTCCTGGAGGTGGAAGAGTTCGTCTTTGGCGAGCGCACCCAGTTGGTGGTCGATCCGGGCGAAGAAAAGCTCAAGGCCCAGTTCGAAGGTGTGGTGCGCAGCTTTGTGCCGATGCATTCGATTGTGCGCATCGATGAAGTCGAGCGCCTGGGGACGCCGAAGATCAGTGAGGCTCGGGGCATGAGCAATGTGATGCCGTTTCCGATGCCGATGCCTGAGAAGTAGGGCTTTAGACCGAGGTGTGCCTATCGCAGGCAAGCCAGCTCCCACACTCGACCGCGTTTTAATGCTGGAATGCAGTCAACTGTGGGAGCTGGCTTGCCTGCGATAGCGATGTAAGGTCTACAAAAAATCAGGGAAGGGGTGAGAATGGCGAACGCCCATCAGCACTCTGCAATTCTTGCAGGTAGTTGCGGAAAATCTGCCCCAGCACCTGGGTTGCCACTTCCAGTTCATCGCGCTGCATGTGCTCGGCGACTTCGTCGGCAGTGTCCAGTGCGTCTTCGGCGCCGTTGACCGCGGCCATTTTCAGCACGATGTACGCCTGGACGTTGTTGGCCGGCACGCCTTCGCCTTTGAAGAACATGTTGCCCAACTGGTATTGCGCCTGGGCGTGGCCCTGCAACGAGGCTTTCTCGAAGTAGCTCAACGCTTTGTTGAGGTCAACGGCCGGGTTCTTGCTGTCGTGGTAGTACTCGCCCAACTCGTATTGCGCTTGCGCATCCCCTTCCTCGGCCTGTTTCTGGCACGCGCTCAGGGCTTCGGCCTGGCTCTCTGGCTGGGTATTGAGGGTGCAACGACCCATCGCTGGGATTAACAACGAGTTGCCGCCGGCCTGGGCATGTGCCAGTAGCGGTTGAAGGAGCAACAGGCAGCCCAGAACCAGGGTGCGGCCGGTGCGTTTCATGGGAATCGACTTACCTCTGACGGGGCGCGCGGACCCTCGAGGGAGTCCAATAAGCGCGCATTATGAAATAAGCAGGCCTCTGCTTACAAAGTCTTTACTCGTTTTTCTGCTGCTTGGGCAAGTTATCTGCCGGATTGCAGGGCAATTCTCGAAAAAACCAGGAATTCTCTGTAAGCAAAGTAGCAAATCTGACGCTGCCAGGGGCAACGTCAGAGGTTGCCGTCACTTATTTCAGGGCCGCGAACGCGCGCTCGGCAGCATCCAGGGTCAATTTCAGTTCGGCTTCGCCATGGGCGATCGAAGTGAAGCCGGCTTCAAAGGCGCTCGGTGCCAGGTACACGCCGCCTTCGAGCATCAGGTGGAAGAAGCGCTTGAACAACTCGGCATCGCTGCCCATCACGTCATCGAAGGTGACGATATCGTCGGCGCCGCTGAAGTACAGGCCGAACATGCCACCGGCCTGGGTGGTCACAAACGGGATGCCGGCGGCATCGGCGCGCTGTTGCAGGCCGTCGAGTAGGCGTGTGGTGTAGTCGGTCAGCTCGGCGTGGAAGCCCGGGCGGCTGATCAGGCGCAGGGTGGTCAGGCCGGCGGCCATTGCCAGCGGGTTACCCGACAAGGTGCCTGCCTGGTATACCGGGCCGAGCGGGGCGATGTGTTGCATGATCTCGCGCTTGCCGCCGAAGCAGCCTACCGGCATACCGCCGCCGATGATCTTGCCGAAGGTGCTCAGGTCTGGCGTGACGCCGTAGTAAGCCTGGGCGCCACCGAGGGCGACCCGGAAACCGGTCATCACTTCGTCAAAAATCAGCACCACGCCATGCTTGTCGCACTGCTCGCGCAGGCCCTCAAGGAAACCCGGGGCCGGTGGAACGCAGTTCATGTTGCCGGCGACTGGCTCGACGATGATGCAGGCAACGTCCTGGCCGACTTCGCTGAGCATCTGCTCGACGGCCGCGATGTCGTTGAACGGCAAGGTCAGGGTGTGCTTGGCGAACGCCGCAGGTACGCCAGCGGAATTGGGTACGCCTTGGGTCAGCGCGCCGGAGCCGGCTTTTACCAGCAGGCTGTCGGAGTGCCCGTGGTAGCAACCTTCGAACTTGATGATGTTGTCGCGGCCGGTGTAACCACGGGCCAGGCGGATCGCGCTCATGGTGGCTTCGGTGCCGGAGCTGACCATGCGCACCATTTCCATCGACGGCACGATCGAGCAGACCAGGTCGGCCATCTCGGTTTCCATCGCGGTCGGGGCGCCGTAGGACAAGCCGTGCTGCAGTTGCTGGCGCACCGCGTCCAGCACGTCCGGATGGCTGTGGCCGAGGATCATCGGGCCCCAGGAGCCGACATAGTCGACATAGCGCTTGTCGTCTTCATCGGTGACGTAGGCGCCTTCGGCATGCTTGAAGAACAACGGCGTGCCGCCCACGCTCTTGAACGCACGCACGGGGGAGTTCACACCGCCGGGGATGTGCTTCTGGGCGTTGGCAAACAGGGTTTCGGAACGGGACATGATCGGTCTCTCTAAACTGAAGATTTAAGTAGGTCGTTGAACGCACGGGCGCGGCGAGTGACTTCCTGGGTGCTGTCGGCACCGAACAGGCCATGGACCACGGCGAGCAGGTCGGCCCCGTGGGCCACCAGCGGTTCGGCGTTTTCCAGGGTGACGCCGCCGATCACGCAGATCGGCAGGTGCAGGCGCTTGCGGGCCTGGGCCAGCATGTCAACGGTGGCGGCGGGTGCGCCGGGTTTGGTCGTGGAATTGAAGAAGCGGCCGAAGGCGACGTAGCTGGCGCCTTCTTTGGCGGCCTGTTCGGCCAGTTCGATCTGGCTGTGACAGGTGGCGCCGATGATCGCCTTGGCGCCGAGCAATGCCCGGGCCGAGGTCAGCGGGCCGTCGGTCTGGCCCAGGTGCACGCCGACGCCCAGGCGCGCGGCCAGTTCGGCATCGTCGTTGATGATCAACTGGGTCTTGTAGCGCGAGCACAGTTCGTACAGCTTTTCGGCTTCACGCAGGCGCCGTGCCTCGTCGCTGCTTTTGTCGCGGTACTGCAACAGGGTGACGCCACCGTCCAGCGCCGCCTCGACGTAGGCGAGGAATTTGCCGGCCAACAGCTGGCTGTCGGTAATGGCGTAAAGGCCGCGTAGTTTCATCGGACAAACCCCTTGCTGACGAGCGATAAGTTACGAGCAGAAATCCAGCGGCAATCGGCGCGGCACGAACTGGCCCTGGCCGAGTTGTTCGGCATCACGCAGGGTACGCCACGTGTAGTTGAGGGCCGATTGCACGGCGCTGGCCAGGCCTTCACCCTGGGCAATGCGCCCGGCCAGCGCACTGGCCAAGGTGCAACCCGAGCCGTGATAACTGCCGGGCAAGCGCTGGCAGGTAAAGGTCTGGCGCGTGCCGTCGCGGCTGTACAGGCGATTGTGCACTTCGTGCTCATCGCCATGGCCGCCGGTGATGAGCAGGTGCTTGATGTACGGCAGCAGCTTCTCGGCGCAGTCGTCGGCGCTGCCGTCGGGCAGTTCCGCGAGGATGCGCGCTTCTGGCAGGTTGGGGGTGGCGATCAATGACAGGGGCAGCAGCCGCTCGCGCATCGCATAACCGACCTCGTCCTTGCCCAGGCTACCGCCGCCGCCGGCGCGCAGCACCGGGTCGCAGACCACCGGCAAATGCGGGTGCGCCTGCAGCAGTTCGACCACGGTGTCGACCATCGCGGTGGAGCCGAGCATGCCCAGCTTGACCGCCGCGACTTCAGAGTCGCCGAGCACGGCATTGGCCTGGGCCAGTACCCACTCACGGTCAAGCACACGGAAATCACTGACATTGACGGTGTTCTGCACGGTCAGCGCGGTGACGGCCGGGGCCGCGTGGCAACTCTGGGCGAGCAGGGCTTCGATATCTGCCTGCAGGCCGGCGCCACCACTGGGGTCGTGGCCGGAGAGACAGAGGACAACGGGGCGAGAACTGTAGATATTCATGGTGCGCGAGCTTACCACCAAACGCTTTTTGCGTGGCTGCCTGACGATGGCAGAAGTTTGCTGCTGCAGCGTCGCTTTGCGTGGCCGAACGCTGCAACGCAGTGGTCTGAAAGCATTGCGCTAGAGCTGTTCTAAAAAAAGTTCCGGCAGTGGCTAATGGCTTTTACTGGCTATGCTAAAGTGCATCCCAATAACTTACTGTATCGCCGGTGTACGTCTTCTCAAAAGGAATGGGGGGCTTTTGACACAACCGGACCAGGCTACGCTGGGGCTCTATGCGCTATTTGCTGATGTTTATATTGTGCGGGCTACCGATGCTCGCCGGCGCTGTCGAGTTCAACCAGGACACGCGCAGCCTCCCGTTGGGCCGGGTCATGCAAGTGCTCGAAGACCCAACCGATACCCTCACCATCGCCGATGTCAGTTCCCCCGCCTATACCGCCCAATTCAAGACCCACGACAAAGACACGCTCAATGCCGGCTATTCACGCTCGGTGTTCTGGCTGAAGGTCAACCTGCACTACACCGCCAAAGATCCCCGCGCACCACGCACCTGGTTTCTGGAACTGGCCTACCCGCCGCTCAATCGCCTGGACCTCTACCAGAACGACGGCACCGGCCACTACCGCCTCACCGCCCGCACCGGCAGCGCATTGCCGTTTTCCAGCCGTGAGGTGAGCCAGAGCAACTACCTGTTCAAGCTCAGCTTCTTGCCCGACCAGCAACAAACCGTCTACCTGCGCTTGCAAAGCCAAGGCTCGATCCAGGCACCGCTGACGTTGTGGGCGGGCACCGCCTACATGGAAGAGCAACCGTTGCGTTTGTACGTGCTCGGCGCCATCTACGGTGTGTTGCTGGGCATGTTGATCTACAACCTGTTCATCTACCTGAGCGTGCGCGACACCAGCTACCTCTATTACATCTTCTATATCGCTTCGTTCGGCTTGTATCAGCTGTCGGTCAATGGCGTTGCGGTGGAGTATTTCTGGCCGAACAACCCCTGGTGGGCGAATGCGGCGGTTCCCTTCCTGATCGGCTCGGCGGCTTTGTTCGGCAGCCTGTTCGCGCGCAGTTTCCTGCACACCGCGCAGCACAGCCGCTGGCTCAACCGCATCCTGCTGGCGCTGGCGGCCTGTGGCGGGTTGGTGATGGCACTGGCGCTGTTGACCAGTTACGCCGTGGCCCTGCGCCTGGCCACTGCGCTGGCGCTGGTGTTTACCGTGACCATCTTCGTAGCGGCCATCAAGGCCTGGTATTGCGGGCAGCGCATGGCGCGTTATTTCATCATCGCCTGGTCGGCCTTCCTGCTTGGCGGGGTGATCAATACTCTGATGGTGCTGGGTTACCTGCCTAACGTGTTCCTGACCATGTACGCCAGCCAGCTCGGCTCAGCCATTGAAGTGGCGCTGTTGTCCCTGGCCCTGGCTGACCGCATCAACGGCATGCGCGAACAGCAGGCGCAGATTCTCCTCGATGCCAGCCAGAAGCTGGAAGCGCTCAACCAGCAACTGGCTCGCAGCAATCGCCTCAAAGACGAATTTCTCGCCACCCTGACCCACGAATTGCGCACGCCGATGAACGGTGTGATCGGCTCTTTGGAACTGATGCAAACCGTGCCTTTGGACGATGACCTGACGCAGTACCAGCAAACCGCCGCCGGCTCGGCGCGGGACATGATGCGCATGGTCAACGGCATCCTCACCCTCACCGAGTTGCAGGCCGGTCGCCTGGTGGCCCAGCCGCAAGTGTTCAGCCTGCGCGGCGAGCTCGATACCTTGCGCCAGCAGTTCACCGCCAGCGCCCAGGCCAAGGGCCTGGCGTTCTCCATTGACGTCGCGGATGAGCTGCCAGACCGGCTCATCGGCGATGCCCAAAAGTTGCGTCAGTGCCTGGATTGCCTGCTCGACAATGCGTTCAAATTCACCCACGTCGGCGCGGTGCGTTTGCGTGTGGTGGGTGTGCCGCAAGGGGGGCACGCTTTGCACCTCAGCTTTATCGTCACCGACACCGGTATCGGCTTTGCCTTTCTCGATGAGGCCACGTTGTATCAGCGTTTCTTTCAGTTGGACGGCTCGATGACGCGTGAATACGGCGGCCTGGGCATTGGCCTGGCGATTTGCCGGCAGTTGATCGAACTGCTGGGCGGGCGCCTGACCCATCATTCGGAGCCCCGTAAAGGCAGCCGCTTCCAGTTGGAAGTGGACGTCAGTGCGGTGCCGCAGCAGGTGACACCGGCCGCGCAGGCTTTGCCTGCACAGCGTGCGCCTCAGGAGTGCACGGTGCTGTTGGTGGACGACAACAGCGTGGGCCAGTTGGCGGTGCGTGGCATGTTGCTCAAGCTCGGTTACCGGGTCAAAACCGTGGACAGCGGCCCGGCGGCGCTCGCTGCATTGCAGGGGCACAGCTTCGACGCCGTGCTGCTGGATGTGCCAGAGGGTGGCTTTTCGTTGTGCTGCCAGATTCGCGCATTGCCCGGCTGCGGTGAATTGCCGGTGATCGCCCTGAGTACATCGTCCAATGGGCCGGAGCGTGAGCGCTGCCATGGTATTGGCATGACGGACCGACTGGCCAAACCGGTGCGTTTCGACGCCTTGCAGGCGGCGCTTGAGCGCAGCGTACTGTATGTGGATGAGGGTGAAAGCGCCGAGCATTCGGCGCGTATGCCACTTTTTTAAGGCCCTGTACGGTGCTTAACTGAATTGAAGGTCACTTTTCATGCGGCCTTTTTTTCAGGAGGCCCGTCATGAACCTGCATCAGTTTGCCGAAACCCACGACGTCACCAACCAGCCACCGTCCCTGGACGGCACCAACCTGTATCGCATCGACTTGCCTTTGCAGGAATGGTCACGCCGCTTTGGCGCCGGTTGGGCCCAAGCGCGAATTGATGCCTACGGCGCGCTGGCGGGTGGGCCGTTGATGGCAGCCGGGTTCCTGGCCAACCAGAACAAACCGGTGTTCAGTAGCCATGACCGTTACGGCCATCGCATCGACCTGGTGGAGTTTCACCCGGCTTATCACGAGCTGATGCGCACCGCCGTCGAGCATGGCCTGCCGTCGCTGCCCTGGGCCCATCCGCAGCCTGGCGCCCATGTGGCGCGTGCGGCGATGACCTACCTGCATAGCCAGGCCGAAGCCGGCAGCGGCTGCCCGCTGACCATGACCTTCGCCTGCGTTCCGGCCCTGCGCCTGCAACCGGAGCTGGCGGACCTCTGGCTGCCTAAAGTGCTCAATACCCACTACGACCCACGCAATGTCGGCATCGCCCACAAGGCCGGCGCCACTATCGGCATGGCCATGACCGAGAAGCAGGGCGGCACCGACGTACGCGCCAACACCACTCGCGCTTACCCCGTGGGCGCGGGTGGCCCCGGCCAAGCCTACGAACTGGTGGGGCATAAATGGTTCTGCTCGGCACCGATGTGCGATGGCTTCCTGACCCTGGCCCAGACCGACAAGGGCCTGACCTGTTTTTTGCTGCCCCGGCACCGCCCGGACGACACGCGCAACGAGTTCTACATCCAGCGCTTGAAGAACAAACTCGGCAACTGCTCCAACGCGTCCAGCGAAGTGGAGTTTCGCGGTGCCCTGGCCTGGATGGTCGGTGAAGAAGGCCGCGGCGTTCCCACCATCATCGAAATGGTCGCCATGACCCGCTTCGATTGCATGGTCGGCTCCAGCGCCTTGATGCGCCAGGCGCTGACCCAGGCCAGCCATCACTGCGCCCATCGCCAAGTGGGTGGCCGCGTGCTCAGCGAGCAGCCGCTGATGCAGAACGTGCTGGCCGACCTGGCCCTGGAAAGCGAAGCGGCCCTGGCCTTGAGCCTGCGCATGGGGCGCGCCCTGGATCATCTTGATGATGAACATGAAGCCAAGTTCGCCCGGCTGGTCACAGCCGTAGGCAAGTATTGGATCTGCAAGCGCGCGCCGGCGATGATCAACGAAGCTGCCGAATGCATGGGCGGCGCCGGGTACGTGGAAGACAGCATCCTGCCGCGTCTTTACCGTGAGGCGCCGGTTAACTCCACGTGGGAAGGCTCTGGCAATGTGCAATGCCTGGACGTGCTGCGTGCGTTGTCCAAAGAGCCGGGTGTGCTGGAGGCGCTGTTTGTCGAGCTGGGCGATGGCCACGGCGACAAACAGCTGGCGCGGCATATCGAGCAGTTGAAGGCGGCGTTCATGGACACCCAGGATATCCAGTATCGGGCACGGCAACTGACCGAGGACATTGCCCTGGCGTTGCAGGCCAAGTTGCTGTTGGAGGCGGGTAATGCGGCGGTGAGCGACGGGTTTATCGCCAGTCGGTTGGGTGAGTCGTCGGGGCGGGTATATGGCACCTTGCCGCGCGGGGTGGATGTGCAAGCTATTGTCGCCCGCTCAACCCCACAATCCCTCTGAATAAACACAATCAAATGTGGGAGCTGGCTTGCCTGCGATAGCGGTGGTCCAGCCAGCAATTATGTGGCTGATAGACCGCTATCGCAGGCAAGCCAGCTCCCACCTATCAAAGCATTCCACTTCCGGTGTTTCGGTGAGGCCTGGATACAGGCAAGATAAAGGCCTGCAAGTCAGAACACAGGATGCTTACCGTGACCGAAGCTTTTGTTGTCGTTAAAACCGCCGAAGAAGCCGTGGACCGGCTGGCGGCGCTGCATGAGCGTGCGACTGGCGCGCTCAACCAAGCGCTCAAGCAATACCTCAAGGACCGCGTCGAACCCGACGCCGCTCAACGCGCACTGTTTCGCTACCCGGAACTGCGCCTGACCTACCACTGCCACGGCGAAGTCCCACAGACCACCCGTGCGTATGCCAAGGTGCAGTTGCCCGGTACCTATAGCGTCACCGTCACCCACCCCGGCGCGTTTCGTAAGTATCTGCTGGAGCAACTGGTGCCGCTGATGCACGACTTCACCGTGACGGTGGAAGTGGGCGTCAGCCAGCAGAACATCCCGTACCCCTATGTGGTGGAGCAGGGTGATGAACTGGCCGGCTCCGGCGTCACCGCCGCGACCCTGGCTCGTGTATTCCCCAGTACCGACCTGTCCGCCGCCACCGACGGCATTGCCGATGGCCTGTACGACTGGGAAAACACCGACCCGCTGCCCCTGGCCCTGTTTGATGCCGCCCGCGTGGACTTTTCCCTGCGTCGCCTTGTGCATTACACCGGCAGCGACTGGCGCCATGTGCAGCCGTGGATCTTGCTGACCAACTACCACCGCTACGTGGACCAGTTCATCCTGCATGGCCTGGAGCAACTGCGCAGCGACCCGCGGTTTATCCGTATGGTGCTGCCCGGCAACGTGGTGATCGACAAGAGCATGGACCACGGCGAAGCCTCGGCCATTGCCGCCGGCGTGGTCTGGCACCGCTACCAGATGCCGGCGTATCACCTGCAGGCCACTGACGGCCACGGCGTGACCTTGGTGAACATCGGCGTAGGCCCGTCCAACGCCAAGAACATCACCGACCACCTGGCCGTACTACGCCCGCATTGCTGGCTGATGATCGGCCACTGCGGCGGCCTGCGCCAATCCCAGACCATCGGCGACTACGTACTGGCCCACGCCTATATGCGCCGCGACGGGATTCTCGACCGCGTGGTACCGCCGAACATCCCCATCCCGGCCCTGGCCGAAGTGCAGCTGGCGCTTCAGCAAGCTGCGGCGAAAGTCACTGGCGAAAAAGGCGAAGAGCTGAAAAAACGCCTGCGCACCGGTACCGTGCTGACCTATGACGACCGGAACTGGGAACTGCGCTGGGCCCAGGAGCGGCCGCTGATCAACCTGTCCCGCGCCGTGGCCGTGGACATGGAAAGCGGCACCATCGCCGCCCAGGGTTACCGTTTGCGCGTGCCTTACGGCACCTTGTTGTGCGTATCGGACAAACCCTTGCACAGCGAGATCAAGCTGCCGGGTTCGGCCAACGCGTTCTATGAGCGTGCGGTCAGCCAGCACTTGAAGATCGGCATCGAGGCGGTCGACCTGTTGCGCACCGAACTCAACTCCCTGCACTCGCGCAAACTGCGCAGCTTCGACGAGCCGCCGTTCCGCTAAGCGGTTGGGATGGTCATTTAGCGGTCAGGCCACTAGCATTGTCGGTCCTGACCGTTAGATGTTCCTTTGCCATGTCCCGTCCCAGCCGTCCCGATTCGCGCCACCCTGGCGTGAAACCACCGCACTCTGCCGCTCGCCGCGTTGCCAAGGCGCCACCGGCCGAGCCCAAGTTGATCCTGTTCAATAAACCCTTCGATGTGCTGACCCAGTTCAGCGACGAAGGTGGGCGCGCCACCCTCAAGGACTTTATTGATATCCCCGGCATTTACCCGGCGGGGCGCCTGGACCGTGACAGCGAGGGCCTGCTGCTGTTGACCAACGATGGTCAGCTACAAGCGCGCATCGCCGACCCCAAGCACAAACTGGCGAAAACCTACTGGGTGCAGGTAGAAGGTGAACCCACCGAAGAGCAGTTGCAACGCCTGCGCGAAGGCGTGGAGCTCAACGACGGCATGACCCTGCCGGCCGAGGCGCGGCAACTGGATGAGCCGGCATTATGGCCGCGCAACCCGCCGGTACGTTTTCGTAAAAGCGTGCCCACCCACTGGCTGGAATTGGTGATTCGCGAAGGGCGCAACCGCCAGGTACGGCGCATGACCGCGGCGGTAGGCTTGCCGACACTGCGCCTGGTGCGCGTGCGTATTGGTGAGTGGTCGATCGACGGCTTGGATCAAGGCCAGTGGAAGGCAGTGCCGGCGCGCTTATAAGGCGCCGGATTCAATCAGGCCGATCACCACGCTCTTGATGATGAACGCCGCCACGCCCAGGCCCAGCACGAAAAACAGGATGAACGAACCAAAGCGCCCGGCCTTTGATTTCTTTGCCAGGTCCCAAACGATGAAGCCCATGAAAATGATGAGGATAGTGACCAGGCCGGTCATCATCCATTCTTCAAACAGGGCGGGGTCGATGTTGTTCATGGGGCTCTTCCGACAAGACAAGCGAGCAGTATACGGCAGCGTCAGAAACGCAACATTGACCTGAGTCGTACGCGGTCAAACTGTGGGAGCTGGCCTGCGATAGCGGTCTGTCAGTGATCGTGAGGCAAACTGGCCCGCCGCCATCGCAGGCAAGCCAGCTCCCACCGTTGAACATCGTTGCTCTCAGGTGCGCAGGTGGGTCAGGGGCAGTTCGGTGCTGTTCAATACCTGGTTGAGCACAAAGCTGGACCGCACGCTGGTCACCCCTTCGATCCGGGTCAAATGCCCCAGCAGCAATTTCTGATAGTGATCCATGTCCGGCACTACCACCTTCAACTGGTAGTCCGCATCCATCCCGGTCACCAAACTGCACTCCAGCACTTGCGGCAGGGTGCGGATGGCGGCTTCGAAATTCTCGAAGCGTTCCGGCGTGTGACGGTCCATGCCGATCAGCACGTAGGCCGTAAGGCTCAGGCCGAGCATCTTGCGGTCGAGCAGGGCGACCTGGCGGGCGATGTAGCCGTCGTCTTCCAATTGCTTGACCCGGCGTGAGCAGGGCGAAGGCGACAGGCCGATGCGTTCGGCCAGCTCCTGGTTGGAGATCCTCGCGTCGCGCTGCAATTCCGCCAGAATACTCAGGTCGTATCGGTCAAGCTTGCTCATTGGGTTGGCCTTTGTCGTAACTATTGCGGTTAATTATCCATGAAGGGTTAAAAATTGCGCAAGCACTGTTTATTGACGCAATCTTCGCAATCCTCTGCCCGCCCGGCACGCCTATGATTACCAACAGAATCACCGCCTGGACAACAGTCCACAGCAGCGCGCCCAATCAGGCCCGTTGCGGCCGCCGCCCCAGCAGGGTTGAGCCGGCCTCCAGGCTGCACACTGTCCACAAGACGGCGTGAGGTGAGCCAACGTCAAAAGCGTTGAGCGCGGACGAAATTCTCAAGGGGTGGCCGACGGGTCACCCCTTTTTCTTTGTGCGCGTTTTGCCTTCAGAAAATAGTTCTCGTGACTGATAACCTGTCTCAGAACCGGGCGAGGCTTTTCCAGTCTCATGATCAAGCCCCAATCCGCAGTGAGGAAAAGCATGAAGCGCATCTGGCGTATGGCAGGTGTTGGTTTGCTGGTGGTCAGCGTCAGCTCCCAGGCGATAGCCGACGAACGCGATAACTCTCCGGGCCAGGGGCAACGGCCTGAGCACAATCAGCCACGCCCACAAAACCCACAGGGTGATCGTGGCGGCCAGCACGAGGGTGGTCAATGGCAAGGCCGGCCTCAAGGTCATGAGCCGGGGCGACCGGCACCGCAACCGCAACCCTCCAATAACCTGCCCATCCAGGGCCGGCCCGATACCGTGCGCCAGACCCAGGAGCCGCGCCAGGGTTATTACCGTGATATTCCCCGACGCAACGATGACAACAGGCATTGGGAGGCCGGTGGCCCTGGGCCGCGTGCGGGCAATGACCATCCCAACGATAACCGTTGGCCCGGTCGTCCCGACGGGCATGGCAATGGCTGGGGCCCAGGCCCGCAGCATCGCCCTGGATATGTCATCGACCGTTTCCCCGATCGCAATTACCGCGTGCCCTACCGTGGCCAGGATTACTTCTTTTCGGGTGGCTACTGGTACCGGCCCCAAGGCCCACGCTACGTAGTGGTGACGCCGCCCTATGGCATTCGCGTGCATTACCTGCCGGACTACGCACGTGAAGTGTGGGTAGGCGGCTCGCTGTTGTTCCTCGCCGCAGGCGCCTATTACGCCTACGAGCAAAGCACCCAGCAATACGTGGTGGTACAACCACCGACGCAGGTGCCATCACCTGCGCCGACGCCTCAAGGCAACGGTTATGACGTGGTGGCTTACCCGGCCAACGGCCAATCGCCAGCCCAGGTACAGCAGGACGGCTACGACTGTTATCGCTGGGCGGTGCAACAAAGTGGCTTCGACCCGCGCACCGTTACCTACGCCCCGGACCCTGCGGTAGTACAAACCTATCGCCAGGCCCAGGGCAACTGCCTGGGCAGTCGCGGTTATCAGGTGCAGTACTAGGTTTTGTTACCGGTGACCACTTCCCGCGGGTCGGCGTGCACCAGCACTTCGGCCTTCGGATATTCCCGGTGGATGGCATCGGCGGCCTGGTCGCTGATGCCGTGGGCCACCGACAGCGTCAACTCCCCCGGCAATTCCAGATGCAACTGCACAAACCAGTGGTTACCGGAAACCCGCGTGCGCAAGTCGTGGGCCCCCAGCACGCCGGGTACGCCACGGGCCAGTTCGAGCATGTGCTGGCTGACATCCGGCGGTAGCTCTTCGTCCATCAACACCGCAAAGGTTTCCCGGGCGATCTGGATCGCGCTCCACAGAATGTAGGCGGCGATCCCCAGGCCGAACCAGGCGTCGACCTGATGAAAGCCCACCCCAGCCAACACCAGCGCAATCAGGATGCTGCCATTGAGCAGCAAGTCCGAGCGGTAATGCAGCGAGTCGGCGCGCACCGCATTGGAGCCGGTCTCGCGCACCACGCGGTGTTGCAGCACCAGCAGAGCCACGGTCAGCGCCAGGGACAAGATAATCACGCCGATACTCAACCACGGTGCGCCAACCGGCTCTGGGTGCTTGAGCCGTTCATACGCCTGGAGCGCAATCAGCACCGCACTGCCGGCGATAAACAAGGCCTGCGCCATCCCCGCCAGCGACTCCGCCTTGCCATGCCCATAACGGTGATCGTCATCGGCCGGGCGCAAGGCGTAATGCACTGCCAGCAAATTCAACAGCGAAGTGACGCCGTCGAGCAGTGAGTCGGTCAGCCCGGCGAGCATGCTCACCGAGCCGCTGAGCCACCAGGCGATGGCCTTGGTCACAATCAACACACAGGCCACGCCCACCGAGGCGCGGGTGGCCAGGCGCAGAAGCCTTGCGTGTTCGGGGCTGCTGGTCATGAGCTGTCCTTACGCGGCAGGCTGCAGGCCCAGGGCCGCCAGTTGCTGCACGCTGCCCTTGAACTGGATCAGGCGCGGGTCATCCAGCGGCAAGGTGCGGCCGGTTTCCTTCTGGATGATGCTTTGCAGCTTGGCGTTATCGACCGTGCCGTCGGCGCCGATGGCTTCGTGCAGTTTCTCGGGGGCGACCTGGGCGGTCTTGCCCGGTTCGAAGTAAATGGCGCCCGTGGCGAAGTCGACACCGAAGGCGATCAGGCCGGGGATCACATAAAACAACAGGCCGAGGGCATCGAGTACCGTGATGGTCGGGTCGATCTTGCCGTCGATCTGGCCACGGCGGTCGGGGTAGAAAATCGAGCCGCAGGCGGTGAGTTGGCTCAGCAGGGTAACGGCGAGGACACCGCCGATGACACGGGAAGCGATACGCATGAAAAAGTCTCCTGAACATATTTAAGGGTGACTATAAGCCAGATCGGCCAGGCGCCGATGAACCCATGTGGGAGCTGGCTTGCCTGCGATAGCGTCGGCTCGGGGAATACAGCGGCAACTGTCACACCGCTATCGCAGGCAAGCCAGCTCCCACCCTCGACTGCATTCACAGCCCAAAGCGCGGGTGTTTTTGAGACCCGCATCGGCATCCGGCAGTTCGCCGTTATACTCGCCGCTCTGCTTTGGAGCCAGTATGAATTCGTTGCCGATCGATGATGTTTTACCCGCCCTGCGTGACGCCTTGGCTCATCGCCATGAAGCCGTGCTGGAAGCGCCCCCCGGCGCCGGTAAAACCACCCGCGTGCCCTTGGCTTTGTTGCATGAGCCCTGGCTCGCCGGGCAAACCATCCTGATGCTCGAACCCCGGCGCCTGGCTGCCCGTGCTGCTGCCGAGCGGCTGGCCAGTGAGCTGGGTGAAAAGGTCGGTGAGACCGTGGGTTACCGCATTCGCCTGGACAGCAAAGTCGGCCCCAACACGCGCATCGAGGTCGTCACCGAAGGTATCCTCACCCGCCGCCTGCAGGACGATCCGGCGCTGGACGGCGTGGGCTTGTTGATCTTCGACGAGTTCCACGAGCGCAGCCTCGACGCCGACCTGGCGCTGGCCCTGAGCCTTAACGGCCGCGAGCTGTTTCGCGACGAGCAGCCGCTGAAGATCCTGCTGATGTCCGCCACCCTCGAAGGCGAGCGCCTGGCCGGTCTGCTGGATGACGCGCCGATCCTGCGCAGTGAGGGGCGCATGTTCCCGGTGCAGATGCGCTGGGGGCGCCCTTACCAGGCCGGGGAGTTTATCGAGCCGCGCGTGGTGCAAACCATCCTCGAAGCCCTGGAGGATGAAACCGGCAGCGTGCTGGTATTTCTGCCGGGGCAGGCGGAGATTCGCCGGGTCAACCAGCAACTGGCCGAGGCCCTGGGTGATCGCCCTGACGTGCTGTTATGCCCCCTGCATGGCGAGTTGGACCTCAATGCACAGCGCGCCGCCATCGACCCGGCGCCGGCCTGCAAGCGCAAAGTGGTGTTGGCTACCAACATCGCCGAGACCAGCCTGACCATCAACGGCGTGCGCGTGGTGATCGACGCCGGGTTGGCTCGGGTGCCGCGTTTCGACCCCGGCAGCGGCATGACCCGCCTCGACACCCAGCGCATCTCCCGCGCCAGCGCCACCCAGCGCGCCGGTCGGGCAGGTCGGTTGGAGCCGGGGGTGTGTTACCGATTGTGGTCCGAAGACCAGCACGACGGTCTGGCCGCTTATGGCAGCGCGGAAATCCTCGCCGCCGACCTGGCGGGGCTGGCCTTGCAACTGGCCCGTTGGGGCGTGACCCCCAGCCAGTTGGTGTGGCTGGATGCGCCACCCACAGCCGCGTATGCCCAGGCCCAGGATCTGTTGCAACGCCTCGGTGCATTGAACGATGAAACCCTCACCACCCATGGTCAGAAAATGGCCGAGTTGCCGGCGCACCCGCGTATTGCCCACCTGTTATTGCGTGGCCAAGACCTGGGGCTCGCCGCCACCGCCTGTGACGTGGCGGCGCTGTTGGGCGAGCGCGATATCCTGCGCGGCGGCGGTGCCGACTTGCACAGCCGCCTGGCGCTGATGTCCGGCGAGGAGCGTGCGCGAGGTACCCAGGGTGGCGTGCAGCGCGCCAAGCAACTGGCCCGGCAATACCGTGGCTACCTGCGCGGCAAGGCGACCCAGCCGGTGGACAACCCCGACCACCCGCGCTGGCTCGGCGCCTTGCTGGCACTGGCCTACCCGGACCGCGTCGCCCAGCAACGTCGCCCCGGTGGAGCTGAATACCGCCTGGCCAATGGCCGCGCAGCGCTGTTTGCCGAAGCCGACAGCCTGATGAAACAACCCTGGCTGGTGATCGCCGACCTGGGCAGCCGCCAGGGCCAGCGCGAAGAACGCATCTACCTGGCGGCGGATTTTGATCCGGCACTGTTCGACACGGTGCTGGCCGAGCAAGTGCGCAACGTCGACCAACTCGACTGGGACGAGCGCGAAGGCGTCTTGCGTGCCGAGCGCCAACGCAAAGTCGGTGAGCTGGTGCTCAGCCGCGAACCCCTGACCGGCCTCGACGAATCCGCCCGCAGCCAGGCGCTGGTCAACCTGGTGCGCCGCAAAGGCCTGGAACTGCTGCCCTGGACCCCGGAACTGCGTCAGTGGCAAGCCCGTGTGATGCTGCTGCGCCAACTGGATGCCAGCAACACCAGCGAGTGGCCCGACCTCAGCGACAAAGCCCTGCTCGCCAGCCTCGAACACTGGCTGATGCCTTACCTGGGCAAGGTCTCGCGCCTCAGCCATTTCGCCAACCTGGATATCTCCAGCTACCTGCACAACCTGCTGCCCTGGCCCTTGCCCCAACGCCTGGAAGAGCTGGCGCCGCAGCATGTGAAAGTGCCGTCGGGGTCATCGGTACGCCTGGACTACAGCGAGCAGCCGCCGATCCTGGCGGTGCGCTTGCAGGAATTGTTCGGGCTGGCAGACACCCCGCGCATTGCCGGCGGGCGCCTGGCCGTGAAGTTGCACTTGCTGTCCCCGGCGCGCCGGCCGGTGCAGGTCACGCAGGACCTGGCGAACTTCTGGCGCAGTACCTATGCCGAGGTGAAGAAGGATCTCAAGGGGCGATACCCCAAGCATTATTGGCCGGATGACCCGTTGGTGGCCGAAGCGACGGCCAGGATCAAGCCCCGCAAATCCTGACGACAAAGATCCAACCTGTGGGAGCGGGCTTGCTCGCGAAGGCGTCGGGTCAGCTAATATATGCGCTGGCTGACACACCGCCTTCGCGAGCAAGCCCGCTCCCACAGGGGGGGCGTGTCAACGCTCATTGCGCGGCAGGCAGCAGGAAGCGGGCAATGACCGGTAAATGATTGGAGATGCGCAACGTGTCTTCTTGCCTCACCTTCGCCTCCACCCGCTTGATGCGAGGGCTATAGAACAGATAATCCAAGGTGCGATCCGGCCCGTCCAGGCTCGGGTCATTGGGGAAGTGCGTCAGCCATTTTTCACGATCAATCCCGCTGGATTCACTGTTTCTCGGGATCATCGGGTACTTGTCCCACAGCATGTGCAGCTCGCTGTCCGGCGCATACTGCCCACGCTTAGCCGCGTCCAGGCGCAGGTATTGGCCCAGTGGCAGCAGGTTGAAATCCCCGCCGATCAACCAGGGCGTTCCCCGGCCCTCAAACTTGTCCAACAGCTTGGCTGTGGCTTGCACCTGCTGTTGCGCTGCCGAGCGGCCAGGTGCACCGCCGTCCAGGCGGGTGTTGAGCACCGCCAGTTGGCCTCCGTCGCTCAACGGCAGATACGTCAGCAGCAGGGCCGGCTTGGGTTGGAACTGACGGCTGACGAAGTTGGCCTCGGCGGTTGGCAGTTGCAGGCGTTCGGCGTGTTCGATCTGGTAGCGGCTGAGCGTAGCGAGCTTGCGCCCCACGCTACCGAAGATGTGCAGGCTGGGCACAAAGTCGGCTTTCCAGTCGAAGGCGTGGGCGCTGCACGGGTAGAGGTCGACCAGACGCTCCTGCAACAGCGCAAGCTGGTCCTGATAGTGGGAAGGCTTGGCGCCTTCGTCGACTTCCTGCAACAGCAGGATGTCGGGCTGTTCGTCGCGAATCACCCGCGACACTTCGTCGAGGCTAAAGGCCATGTCTTCGACGGTGGGGCGATCGTCCGGGCCGCTGCCGTCCGGGGTGTCGTACCAGAACACGTAGTTCTTGCCGGCCAGGTATTGCACATTCCAGGTCATGACCTTGAGCGCTTGCCCCGGTAACAGTGTCGGGGCGCGGGGTGCCACGCAGCTGACGGGCAGGGTCTCTTTGTCGGCAGGGCGCCAAGTCAGGCTGTAGATCAGCGCGGCCAGCAGGCCGGCGATGATCAACAGGCTCAACAGGGTGATGCGCAATAAACGGGTCATCGGCTCGGCTTATATGCGTGTCAGAAGAGCCACGGAGCATATCACCGCACGTCGGCGTCGCCACCGATCAGCATGAATAAACGGAACAGCACCACGCTGGTGAACAGTTGCAGGAAGCTGTGGGCGCTGTCCATCAGCAACCCCAGCAACGGCGCGGGCTCAGGGTACGCCGCCACGCTGGCGCCCTTGAGCAGCCACAACGGCGTCATCACGCACAGCAGGCACACCAGGATGCGCCAGAAATGCCCACGGGTCAGGCGAAAGCTCTCCTTCATCGCCGCCAACGCCGGCATGCCGCGTAATACCAGCAGGTATTCGGCAAACGCCAACACCACCATCAGCCACAAGCCCGGCAGGAAATACAGCGACAGCCCCAACAGAATCAGCAAGGTGCTCATGGCTGTCAGCAGGGCAAAACGCGGCCACAGGCTCAAGGCCATGGCCCACACGTCCTTGGTGCGCGGCGACTCGCCTCGGGTGCGGGCATCGAGAAACAGGATCAGGGCACCGGTGTACAGCGGGTACACCAACAAACCTACGACCACGCTGTAGCCGGGAAACGCATCCGGGCCCAGCGTGTGGACCAGCACCTGTTGCAGCAAGGCTTCGAGGATCACCAATGGCAGGCACAGCTGGACGATGGCGCCCAGGTTGCGCTGGGTAAAGCGGAAGGAGTCGCGCAAAACGTCTAACGGATTCATCAGGGTCATCACAGGCCTGGAAGCAGAGGGCCACACTTTAACCGATCAGGGTCCAAGGGGCGCAAACGTAAACCTTGAGTAAAGACCATTGAAACAACTCGTAACATCCCCATAACTGGAAAGCCCCCAGCCTGATCACAGGCGGGACCGGAATTTTTTATCGGCAATCTAACGAGGTCGCCATGAACAGCGAAGAGCAAACCCTGATCGATGGACTGTTTTCACGGTTGCAGCAAGCCGAAACGGACTCAGCCCCCCGCGACGCCCAGGCCGAAGCGCGGATCAAGGAGCATATGGCTCGCCAACCCGCGGTCGGCTACTACATGACCCAGTCGATTCTGGTACAGGAACATGCGCTGCAGAGTCTTGACGCGCAGAACAAGCAACAGGCCCAGCAGATCCAGCAATTGCAGGACGAGCTGCAACGGGCCAAGGCCACGCAACCTGCGCCGGCCAGCGGTGGTGGGTTCCTGTCGAGCATCTTTGGCGGCGGCTCCCGTGACCCACAGCCTGCGCCGAGCAACTCCGGTGGCGGCTGGCGTGAACCGGCGCGGCCATCGTTCAACCAGCCAGCGCCCCAGCAGAACTATCAGCCGGCGCAAGCACCGGCAGCCGCGCCAGCCGGCAGTGGCTTCCTCGGTGGTGCCATGAAGACCGCCGCCGGCGTGGCCGGTGGGGTGTTGCTGGCCGAAGGGATCAGCAGCCTGTTCCATCACAACCAGCAACCGCAGGTGGTGGAAGAGATCATCGAACAACCGGCACCGGCCAGTGATTCAGGTAACTGGGGCAACGATGACCAGAAGTTTGCCGGCAATGACAGCTGGGGCAGCAATAACGCCGATAGCTTCGCCGACAGCGATTATTCCGACGATTCCTCTTCCTTTGGCGACGACGATTCCTTCGTCTGACACACCAGGCCCGGGGCGCTGCGGCGCTCCGGTCTGATTTTTTCCCGGAAACGCTCCCTTGGCTGGCATACTGGCGCCCTTTCCGGGCGCTGGCGCCTGGCTGTCCATGAGGAAGTGCGGTGAAAAAAATTGCAGTGTTCGCCGATGTGCAAAACCTCTACTACACCGTGCGCCAGGCCTATGGTTGCCACTTCAACTACGCCGCCCTGTGGGCTGACATCAGCGCGCGCGGGCAGATTGTCGAGGCGTACGCCTATGCCATCGACCGCGGCGACAGCAAGCAGCAGCAGTTCCAGCAGATCCTGCGCAACCTGGGGTTCACGGTAAAACTCAAGCCGTACATCCAGCGCAGCGACGGCTCGGCCAAGGGCGACTGGGACGTGGGCATCACGCTGGACATCATGGACGCCGCCGACCATGTCGACGAAGTCGTATTGGCCTCTGGTGACGGTGATTTCGACATGTTGCTCGAACGCATCATCCACAAGCATGGCGTGCGGGCCGTGGCCTACGGCGTGCCGGGGCTGACGGCCAACTCATTGATACGCGCCGCCAGCCACTACGTGCCGATCGAAGGCGCGTTGTTGCTCAAATAGATCGTAGAACGGAGTTGGAACAGGTTTGGAACGTATAGCGGTCATCGACTTTGAAACCACTGGCATCACCCCCAGCAGCCACTGCCGGGCCACGGAGATTGGCGTGGTCATCCTCGAGCGTGGGCAGATCGTGGACCGCTACCAGAGCCTGATGAACGCCGGTGTGCGCGTACCGGCGTTTATCGAACAGCTCACCGGCATCAGCAACGCCATGCTGCGCAGCGCGCCACCGGCTGAACGGGTGATGAACGAAGTCAATGAGTTCGTCGGCACCACGCCCTTGATGGCGCACAACGCCGCGTTCGACCAGAAGTTCTGGGACTTTGAGCTGGGCCTGATCCGCCGCACCCGCCTGCAGAAATTCGCCTGCTCCCTGCTGCTGGCCCGCCGCCTGATGCCGGCGGCGCCCAACCACAAGCTCGGCACCCTCAACACCTACGCCAAACTGCCCCACACCGGCCAGGCTCACCGGGCGCTGGCGGATGCGGAAATGGCCGCCAACCTCACAGCGCACCTGGCCCAGGAACTGCGCCAGACTCATGGCTTGCGGGAACTGTCCCATGACTTGCTGTGTACCTTGCAAAAAGTGCCGGCCGCGAAGATCAATGAGCACCTGAAGAAACATCGCGGGTTCTGATCCAGCTACTGCCTCAAGAACACTGGAGTTCCAATGTGGGAGCTGGCTTGCCTGCGATAGCCATAAGTATCTACACAACGCTGTAACGGTCGACGGTAACCACGATGCGAAGCGAGTCGCTTTTGATCTTGATCTGCTTTTGATCTTAGGCGCCCCGTTAAACCACGCTGGCCGAAATTCGACAGTGATTTGGGGGGGTAAACCGGCAGGGATGCCGGTTTAGCCGCCCCGCGCCATGGATGGCGCGTGGCGGCGGCCCCCCAAATCACTGGCGGATTACGGGTACACCGAGCCTAGGCGAGGTGCCGAGTGGTGGGGCAAGAGCCCTTTTGGTTACTTTTGGGGCTCTTTTCCAAAAGTGACCCGCTGTCAGAGCGGAACCCTAAGTGGCCGTTACCGCAGGAATGGATATGCACTCGGTATAACAGCGTAGGCTTTCCAGGCCGCCATCGCAGGCAAGCCAGCTCCCACAATTTGATCGCGGGGCGTCAGGTAGATATGCGCTGGCCGCCGGGGCCGTCACGGGAGCAAGCTCCCTCGCCACAGATTTAGCGTCGTGCCGAAGTTGTGTAGATACCTATGCTGCGATAGCGGTGTATCAGCCAGCCATTTATTGCCTGACCCTCCGCTATCGCGGGCAAGCCCGGCTCCCACAGGGGTTATGCGTCGTTTATCGAGGCTGTGCGCACTCCAACGCCTGGCCCACCACCCCCTTCGCCATCTCCACCCAACGCATCTCATCACTTCGCCCGACGCGTGGGCCAAGGCGTCGGACTTGCACGTCCGGTCACCGAGCATTCGATGGCAGGGCGAGACTGGCTACCGAATCCGACGCAAACAAGGCACCTGAGCGCTGAATGGTCGGTAGGTCAAATCCGGCTATGAGTTAGGACCTTTCTGGTTTTCTTCTTTACTCATCCATCGCGTTTTACTGCGACCTACCATTCTGTGTGTCATTCACGCACAGGGACAAAGAACATGCAGGAAAGCGACCTTCATACAGCGATCATGCAAAGCAAGTTGGAACTCGAACCACATGGCATTGATCTGGGTTCCAGTTCAAGCATGGCGTTTCATGTGGGCAACACGATGACAAGCTGCCCGGCAGTCATGGTGTTGCCGAGTTTGCCAGGTTGGAGTCATGGCCCTCATTACCAGTTACTCAAGCCGATTCACGCTGACTCCGCTGTGCCCGATACGACGTTTGATGAACTCTGGAAATGTACACAGCAACACTACGGCCTCACGGCAGCCACAGTGATCACTGGCGCGGCGGGCATACCCATAAGCAAAATTGCGGTGGGTGCCTGGGTTCACGTCGGCTCCAGCAAAACCACGAACCTGGCTAGCCTGATCGGCATGCGCTTTTTCCCTCGTACGTTGATCAGGCAACCCACCATGGCCAGAATGGCAAAGGCAACGTTTGGCACGGTGCGGGTATTTGGCATCATCGGGCGAGGCATGCCCTTCGTCGCTGCCGGGCTTGCAGTCTTTGACCTGGTCAGTATTGGTAAGTGTGCCTATGAGGCGAGAAATGGAAGGTAGCCTGGCCAGAGCCGACATCAGCGAAAAAGTGATCCAGCTGTTCGTCGATATCATCGGTTTTATCGACCGGCGCGATGTGACGGAGCACACCGATTTCATCCATGACTTCGACATCATTGATGAAGACCTGACCTGCTTTGTCATGCAGATCAAGTGGCAGTTCAAGCTGCAAGCGACGCAGGAGGATTGGGATCACATCACTACGATTGAGCAGGTAGTCGATTTGATTGTTCAGCGTTCGACTCTTCGGTGAGGCCACTGGCGCCATCGCAGGCAAGCCAGCTCCCACAGTTGACCGCGTCGCTCGGGCAGTACGCGATCCCTGTGGGAACGATCGCTCAGCCAGCATTTTTCCCATTGGCTTCCAATTGCCCCAACGGCACCCGCCGCTCTATGGCGCTGGACAAAATAATCGAGGTCTTGCTGAAGCCAAACTTCGCGACCCGGTTAATCAGGCTCTCCAACTCGGGCATCGAGCCCACCGCCGCTTGCATGATCACGCATGGGTCGCCCGTGACCCGGTGGCATTCGGTCAGTTCGGGTATCTCCGCCAGGGCGTCGTACACCTTTTGGCTGCCATGGTTGGTCAGCCGCAATTCAATCACGCATTGAATCGGCAAGCCCACTTTGGATAAATCCACCTTGGCCTGGTAGCCGGTGATCACGCCGCTGGCCTCAAGCTTGGCCACGCGTTCGGCCACGGCGGGGGCGGAGAGGTTTACGGTGCGCGCCAGTTGCGCGTAGGAAGCACGGCCATCTTCAAGCAGGGCGCTGAGGAGCATGCGGTCATATTTGTCCATGATAAGGCTCCGGTTGCGCGTGGCTTTCGAAAGCACGGTTTATAGCCTTGATAACCATGGTTTGAGAAGTGTATTGGCGTTTTAAACAGGTTTTGTAACTTAAGTTTATCCGCCTTCGTTTCTAGAATAAGTCTCCCATTTCCTGCCATAGAGCCGCCCAATGCCTGGCCCACGTCGCTTTCCCTTACCGTTGATCGCCGCCTTTTTTGCGTTGTATGTGATCTGGGGTTCCACCTACCTGGTGATCCGTATCGGCGTGGAGTACTGGCCGCCGCTGTTGCTGGCGGGGATTCGGTTTTGCACGGCGGGGGTATTGATGTATGGCTTCCTCAGATGGCGCGGGGTGCCGGCGCCGACCTGGCCGCAGTGGAAGGCGGCCGGGATGATCGGCATTTTGTTGCTCACCGTGGGCAATGGTGGCGTCAGCGTGGCGGAACATATGGGCGTGTCGTCCGGCGTGGCGGCGCTGGCGGTGGCGACGGTGCCGCTGTTTACCTTGCTGTGTGGGTTTTTCTGGGGCGCGCGTAATACGCGGTTGGAATGGGCAGGGGTGCTGCTGGGGATCATCGGCATCGCCATGCTCAACATGGGCAGTACCTTGCAGTCGAGCCCACTGGGCGCGGTGTTGCTGTTGATGGCGGCGGCGTCCTGGGCCTTCGGCTCGGTGTGGAGCCGCCATTTGCCGCTGCCCCAAGGCGCCATGGCCAGCGCCGCGGAAATGCTCGTGGCTGGCGTGGCGCTGCTGATCGTCAGCGCGTTGTCTGGCGAGCACCTGCAGGCCATGCCGCCGTTGGAGGGCTGGCTGGCCCTGGCGTACCTCACGGTGTTCGGCTCGATCATCGCCTTCAACGCTTATATGTACCTGCTCAAGCACGTACGCCCGGCGGCGGCGACCAGTTATGCCTACGTGAACCCGGCCGTCGCCGTGTTGCTGGGGATTG
Organism: Pseudomonas sp. MF6751; assembly: GCF_016613265.1. NCBI lineage: Bacteria > Pseudomonadati > Pseudomonadota > Gammaproteobacteria > Pseudomonadales > Pseudomonadaceae > Pseudomonas > Pseudomonas sp. MF6751. The sequence goes on along the minus strand of NZ_JAENSV010000002.1, from coordinate 162,024 downwards.
TGTTCGTCGGCGAGAGCATCGGCCTGGAAGAAGCCCTGGCAATGCTGGTGATCATCAGCGCGGTGTTGCTGATCAGCCTGCCCCAATGGCGCAAGCCCAAACCCGAAATAAGGTAAACTGCCGCGCATTACGCCCTTGCGCTGAATTTTTCCTACGGTAACTACATGACTTTCGCCACCCTTGGCCTGATCGAACCCTTGCTGCGCGCCCTTGAGACGCTTGGCTACCAGACCCCGACGCCGGTGCAGGCGCAAGCCATTCCGGCAGTGCTGGCCGGTCGCGACCTGATGGCCGCGGCCCAGACCGGCACCGGCAAGACCGCAGGTTTCGCTTTGCCGCTGCTGCAACTGCTGACCCTGGAAGGGCCGAAAGTCGCCGCCAACTCGGCGCGTGCGCTGATCCTGTGCCCCACCCGTGAACTGGCCGAGCAGGTTCATGCCAGCGTTGCCGAGTACGCCCAACACCTGCCGCTGACCACTTACGCGGTGTACGGCGGCGTGAGCATCAACCCGCAGATGATGAAGCTGCGCAAAGGCGTCGACATTCTGGTCGCCACCCCTGGCCGCCTGATCGATCTGTTCCGCCAGAACGCGCTGAAGCTCAACCAGCTGCAAACCCTGGTGCTGGATGAAGCCGACCGCATGCTCGACCTGGGCTTCTCCGAAGAGCTTGCCAACATTTATCGCATGCTGCCGAAAAAGCGCCAGACCCTGTTGTTCTCCGCGACCTTCTCCGATGACATTCGCCTGCTGGCCGGGCAGATGCTCAACGACCCGCTGAGCATCGAAGTCAGCCCACGCAACGTTGCCGCCAACACCGTCAAGCAGTGGGTGGTGCCGGTGGACAAGAAGCGCAAGCCGGAGCTGTTTGTGCACCTGATGCGCAAAGGCCGCTGGAAGCAGGTGCTGGTATTCGCCAAGACCCGCAACGGCGTGGATGCGCTGGTGGACAAGTTGCAGGGCCTGGGGGTCAACGCCGACGGCATCCATGGCGACAAACCCCAAGCCACCCGCCAACGCGCACTGGACCGCTTCAAGGCCAGCGAAGTGCAAATCCTGGTGGCCACCGATGTGGCGGCCCGTGGCCTGGATATCGAAGACCTGCCGCTGGTGGTCAACTTCGACCTGCCGATCGTGGCCGAGGACTACATCCACCGTATCGGCCGTACCGGGCGTGCGGGCAACACCGGTGAGGCGATTTCCCTGGTGTGTGCCGATGAGGTGAACATGCTCTCGGCCATCGAGATGCTGACCCGTCAGACCCTCACCCGCAAGATGGAACCGGATTTCGAGCCGGAGCACCGCGTGCCGGACACCGATGCCAGCGGGCAGGTGGTCAAGAAGCCGAAAAAGCCGAAGAAGCCTAAAGCGTCCGGCGGTGGCAGCAAGCGCAACCTGGGCAAGTGGGTGGACAGTGGGGACGTAGCCCCGGCTGAGCCGTCGATCAAGCCGGTGCGCAAGGTGCCGGTGTTTAATACTGGGCCGCGTAAGAAGAAGTGATTTTGCGCGGTGGCTGATGGCCTCATCGCAGGCAAGCCAGCTCCCACCTTTGAATTGTGAATACAGTCAAAGGTGGGAGCTGGCTTGCCTGCGATGGGGGCCTTGAATCCACCGCAGCGCTCAGCGGTGGAGCCACTCCAACATCCCCAGCCCAGCCGCCCGGCCACTGGCAAAACAGCCGGTCAGCAAATATCCACCGGTCGGCGCCTCCCAATCGAGCATTTCCCCCGCACAGAACACCCCAGGCAACGGCTTGAGCATCAACCGCTCATCCAGCGCTTCAAACGGCACACCACCCGCCGTGCTGATCGCCTCATCCATCGGCCGCGTCCTCACCAGCGTCAGCGGCAACGCCTTGATATCCACCGCCAATTGCGCCGGATCGGTGAAGTGTTCAGCGGGCGTCAACTCGCGTAACAACGCCGCTTTCACCCCATCCAGCCCCAACTGACTGTGCAAATGCTTGCTCATCGAACGCGAGCCACGGGGCTTGGCCAATGCGGCCTGCACCTTGTCCAACGGCTTGCTGGGCAGCAAATCGATATGCACCGTGGCCGCACCGTCGCGGTTGATCGCTTCGCGAATCGGCGCCGACAAGGCGTAAATCAAACTGCCTTCAATGCCGGTGGCGGTGATCACGCATTCACCCAGCCGAGGTTTGTCATCCCCCAGGCCAATGGCGACGTTTTTCAACGGTGCGCCCGCGAATTTGCTGACCATCAACGCGCTCCATGCCGACACTTCAAACCCGCAGTTGCTCGGTTGCAGTCGCACATAGGGCAGGCCTTTGCCTTCAAACAGGTTGAGCCATGCACCGTCGGAGCCCAATCGCGACCAGCTGCCGCCGCCCAACGCCAGCAACACAGCATCACTGTGGACAACTTTTTCGCCGTCCGGGCTGTGGATAAGTAAATCGCCCTCGTCATTCCAACCCGTCCAACGATGCCGGGTGTGGATAACCACACCTTGCTCCCGCAGACGCTTGAGCCAGGCGCGCAACAGTGGCGCGGCTTTCATATCGGTAGGAAATACGCGGCCGGAGGTACCGACAAAGGTCTGGATACCCAGGCCATGAATCCATTCGCACAACGCCTCGGCACCAAAGCTGCGCAGCAACGGCGCCATGTGCGGCGCGCGTTCGGCGTAGCGCGACAGGAACGCCGGGTACGCCTCGGAGTGGGTGATGTTCATGCCGCCCACGCCGGCCAGCAGGAACTTGCGCCCCACCGACGGCATGCCGTCGTACAGGTCCACCCGCACGCCCGCCTGGCTCAAGACTTCGGCGGCCATCAGCCCGGCGGGGCCGCCGCCGATAATGGAGACGTGGTGGGCAGAACTCTGAGGCATGGGCAGGGCTACGGTGATGTGAATAGGCCGAGCATTCTACCCGACCACGACGCCGCTGCATGATCAAAAAACGTACACTTTCCTACAGGCCATGCGGTCAAACGCTTGTAGCCGCTTACGCTCAAGTTATCCACAGGCCGTTCCACAGGCATTGTGAGTAACGCTCACACTTCAATGACAGCCTGATGACGTCCATACCCGCTGTGCGCTGTGGTGCAGGATGCCGTGGCGGCGGGCGAGGGCAGGGCGGTCCTTGCTATAGCCGCCACCGATCACGCCCATCACTGGAATGTCGCGGCCCAGGCAGTGGCGCATCACGCTTTCATCACGGGCGGCGACGCCTTCGTCTGTCAGCTTGAGGTAACCAAGGGCGTCGTCCTTGTGCACATCCACGCCGGCGTCGTACAGCACCAGGTCCGGCTGGTAGAGCGGCAGCAGGTAGTTGAGCGCGTCATCCACCACCTTGAGGTAGTCGGCATCGCCCATGCCCATGGGCAGCGGGATGTCCCAGTCGCTCTGGGCCTTGCGTGCCGGGAAGTTCTTTTCGCAGTGCAGCGACACGGTAATGGCGTCCGGTGTGTCGTGCAGGATGCGTGCGGTGCCGTCGCCCTGATGTACGTCGCAATCGAAGATCAACACGCGATTGACCCGGCCGCTGGCCAACAGGTAATGGCTGATCACCGCCAGGTCATTAAAAATGCAGAAACCCGCCGGATAATCGTAATGGGCATGGTGGGTGCCACCCGCCAAATGGCAGGCCAGGCCATGTTCAAGGGCCTGTTCGGCCGCCAGTATCGAGCCGCCCACCGCACGCACCGTGCGCCGGGCCAGGGCTTCGCTCCACGGCAGGCCAAGGCGGCGTTGGTCCTCGCGGGACAGTTCGCCGCTCATGTAGCGTTCGATATACCCAGGTTCATGGGCCAGGGCCAAAATGTCTGCCGGGCACAGCGGCGGGCGCAGCAATTGGCTGTCTTCGGTGAGGCCGCTGTCCACCAGGTGGTCACGCAACAGGCGAAACTTGTCCATGGGGAACCGGTGGTCCGCCGGGAACTCAGGGCTGTAGTCTTCGTGGTAGATCAATGGCAAGGGCATGGGATTTTCTGACGGGAACCTGCGACGGATCTTAACAGCGCTGTACACTCACGCACATGGCAAGGCAGGGGGGACCCATGGAGCCGATACTGGAATTGGAAAGTGCACGCTTGGTGCTGCGCCAATGGCGCGACAGCGACCTGCCGGACTTTGCGCGCATGTGCGCCGACCCGCAGGTGATGCGTTACTTCCCGGCTCAATTGAGCCACTTGGAGAGCGCAGCGTTGATCGGCCGTATTCGCGGGCATTTTGCTGAATATGGCTTTGGGTTCTGGGCTTTGCAGCGCAAGGACACTGGTGAATTTATCGGCCTGACGGGCCTTGCGAATGTCAGCTTCGAAGCCGGCTTTACCCCGGCGGTGGAGATCGGCTGGCGCCTGGCCCGCGAACATTGGGGCCTGGGTTATGCCAGTGAGGCGGCCTGGACGGCGTTGCGCTGTGGTTTTGACCGCTTGCAACTGGACGAAATCCTGGCCTTCACCACTGAAGCCAATCTGCCCTCACAAAAAGTCATGCAGGCCATCGGTATGCATTACGATCCGCAGGCAGATTTTGAACACCCGAAAGTCGCAGCCGGTGACCCGCTGCGCCCGCATGTTTTGTACCGCATCACCCGCGCCCAATGGTTGGACACGCTGCACGGATAAGCAGGCGGTCATGCTCAACAGAAACCCGTAGGAGCGAGCTTGCTCGCGAAGAACGCAAGAGCGCTGCGGTAAACCAGAAGCGCTGCGTCATCGTTAACGACCTTCGCGAGCAAGCTCGCTCCTACAGGTGGATACCGTTTTGCTTTGAGGAGAGTTTCAATGAGCCAAGTATTGGAAGATCTGGTGGACTTGCTGACCCTGGAGCCGATCGAGGAAAACCTCTTTCGCGGCCGCAGCCAGGACCTGGGCTTTCGCCAACTGTTCGGCGGCCAAGTGCTCGGCCAGTCGCTGTCGGCGGCCAGCCAGACCGTAGAAGAAGCGCGGCATGTGCATTCCCTGCACGGTTATTTCCTGCGCCCTGGCGATGCCGCGTTGCCGGTGGTGTATTCGGTGGACCGCGTGCGCGATGGCGGCAGTTTCAGCACGCGTCGTGTCACCGCGATTCAAAAGGGCAATCCGATCTTCACCTGCACGACCTCGTTCCAGTACGACGAACAAGGCTTCGAGCACCAAACCACCATGCCGGTGGTAGTGGGCCCGGAAAACCTGCCGTCGGAGCTGGAGCTGACCCAGCAACGTGCGCACCTGATCCCCGAGCACATGCGCGACAAGTTGCTGTGCCCCAAGCCCATTGAAGTGCGCCCGGTCACCGAAAAAGACCCGTTCAACCCGCAGCCGTCCGACCCAGTCAAGTACGTGTGGTTTCGTGCCGACGGTGCCTTGGCGGACACGCCGGCGTTGCATAAATACCTGCTGGCCTACGCCTCGGACTTCGGCCTGTTGACCACCTCGTTGCTGCCCCATGGCAAGACCGTGTGGCAGAAAGACATGCAGGTCGCCAGTCTCGATCACGCGCTGTGGTACCACGCCGACCTGCGTGCCGATGACTGGTTGCTGTACGCCATGGACAGCCCGTGGGCCGGCAACTCCCGGGGTTTCTCCCGGGGCAGCGTGTACAACCGCGCCGGGCAACTGGTGGCGTCGGTGACTCAGGAAGGTTTGATCCGCCATCGCAAGGATTGGGCATGAGCCTCTGCGACGTGAAGCACTGGGTGTTCGACATGGACGGCACCCTCACGGTGGCGGTGCATGATTTTGCGGCTATCCGCGTGGCGCTGCAGATCCCGCCTGAAGACGACATTCTCACGCACCTCGCGGCATTGCCGGCAGATGTCGCGCAGGCCAAACATGCCTGGTTGCTGGAGCATGAGCGCGAGCTGGCGCTGGGTTCCATAGCGGCCGAAGGTGCCGTTGAGCTGGTACGCGAATTGGCCGGGCGCGGTTATCGCTTGGGGATCCTGACCCGTAATGCGCGGGAACTGGCCCATATCACCCTGGAGGCGATAGGCCTGGCGGACTGCTTTGCCATTGAGGACGTGCTGGGGCGCGATGATGCGCCGCACAAGCCGGATCCCGGTGGGTTGCTGAAACTGGCGGCGGCTTGGGACGTAGCACCCCGCGAAATGGTGATGGTGGGGGATTATCGCTTTGACCTGGATTGTGGCCGGGCAGCGGGCACCAAGACGGTGTTGGTGAACTTGCCGGAGAACCCTTGGCCGGAATTGGCGGATTGGCATGCCGAGGATTGTGCGGCGTTGCGCCGAATGATCTAACCCGGGCGACAGAGATCAAATGTGGGAGCTGGCTTGCCTGCGATAGCGGTGGGTCAGCTGACACTTTATCAACTGACAGTCCGTCATCGCAGGCAAGCCAGCTCCCACATTTTGATGGGGTTCCTTCAGGTGCTACTGGGCGAACAGCACCTTTTCTCCCTCTGGCGAGGTAAACATCTTGTCCCCGTCATGCCCCACCCCCGGCACTTCTACCAGCCGGTGGCCCAACTGCGGATGCCGCTGCTTGAGGTAGTCAAAATAGTTGTGGCCACGAAGCAGCCGATACGCACCCTGGGTTTCGGCCTCGCAGCTTTTATCCAATGCCGGGTGGTTGGGGTCGGTGTCCTGCTGGCCCAACAGGTAAGTGATGTCGCGTGAGACGTAGGCTTGTTCCAGTTGCTGGGCGCCTCGCTCACCCACGTAATCCGGCAGGTTTTGCATGCCGTATTTCCAGTCGTTGAAGCTTGGGCAACTGGCCGTATCGAACGGTACCGGCCGCTGCGGGCTGAAGTAGGCGTAGGACGATGGGTTGGCCACCACGTACCGCAGGCTGATGCCTTCGGTTTGCAGCAACGGGTGGTCATGGCCGGTGAGGGCGAAGCGTTGGACAACCTGGCCGCCACCGGAATGCCCGGCGATCACGATTTCCTTCAGCGCCGGGAACAGCTTGCGGTTGCCCAGGTGCTTGATGATCTGGTCCAGAGCGCCATAAGAACTGACCTGCCCAGGCGCGGTGGAAGCTTCGCCAGCCATCCAGTCGTTGCCCTTCCAACGCAATACCTGATTGCCCAGATGGTTACGCTTCACGTCCGATTGATTCAGAAACTGCGGCGCGATCACCAGCGTAGTGCCGCCGACCCCGGCATGGGTGGCGGCGTCGATGCCGCTTTGCAGATAGGTCTGCGCATTGCGCAGGCGGCCATGCACGATGATCAATGCGCGCGTGACCTTGGGCAGCGGCTGGCCCCAGTTTTGGCTCACGCCGAGGCTGAGGTCGCCGGCCTCCAGATGAAGGCGATCGGGGCTGACCACCTTGACGCCGTGTTCAGCCGCGAAGGTGCAACAGGACACGAGCACACCCAGCAGTAACCCCAACCGTTTGATCATTTAGAGACTCTTGGCCGCGAAGGTATCGCATTGAGTGATCTGGCCCTGGGCGAAGCCGGTCTTGAACCAGCGCACGCGCTGGGCCGATGTGCCGTGGGTGAACGAGTCGGGTACCACGCGCCCCTGGCCTTGTTGCTGCAAGCGGTCATCGCCGATGGCATTGGCTGCGTTCAGGGCCTCTTCGATATCACCGGGTTCCAGCCAGTTCAGGCGTTTTTGCGCATGGTTGGCCCACACGCCGGCAAAGCAATCGGCTTGCAGTTCCTGGCGAACCAGCAGGCCACCGTCGCCTTCCATCTGCCGACCCTGTTGGCGCGCTGCCTGGATCTTGGACGAGATGCCCAGCAACGTTTGTACGTGGTGCCCGATTTCGTGGGCGATCACGTAGGCCTGGGCGAAATCACCGGCGGCCTGGAAGCGTTGCGACATTTCCCGGAAAAAATCCAGGTCCAGGTACACCTGCTGGTCAGCCGGGCAGTAGAACGGGCCGCTGGCCGAGGTGGCGCCACCGCAGGCTGAGTTCACCCGGCCACGGAACAGGATCAGCTTCGGGTTCTTATAGGCCAGCCCATTTTCCTGGAACACCTGGCCCCAGGTGTCTTCGGTATCGCCCAGCACGGCGCGCACAAAGTCGGCTTGCTCATCGTTGGCTGGGGGCGCTTGACGCGGCTGGGTGCTGACCGACGGCGCCTGTTCCATCTGGCCGGTCAATTGGCCAAGAATCTGCATCGGGTCCTGGCCGGTCAGCCAGCCAATGCCGACGATCAGCACGATGGCTGTGAGGCTCAGGCCCTTGCCGCCGCCGAAGCGCATACCGCCACCGCCGCCGCCACTGTCGTTACGGGCATCCACCACGTTGTCGCTGCGTCGGCCTTTTTTCCATAGCATGGGAGCAATCCTCTGTGTGCTAACCGTGATTGATTATGGTCGGTATTAACGGCAATAGCCTTCGCCAGTGGCAACGATCAGGCAGTCTTTTTTATCCGCCAGCCACTTCAAACCGGTGGCGGCGCCATCGCCAGCGCGCAACAGCTGCGGGCCGTCGGGGCGGGTGAAGGCGATGCCGTCTTCAGCGGCCTCACCTTTGAAGGTGCCGGCGTCATCGGCGTCCAGGCCATATTGCATGGTGAGAAGGTAGTGGCCGCGGCCAATGCTGTCGTCCTTGGCGATGGTCAGGTGCAAGCCTTCGACGCCGACCCACTTGCCGACCCATTTATCGGTGGGCGGGGTCTCGGGCACCAGGGTCGCTTGCACGGAGGCGGGCGCGGGCTTGGGGGCTTCTTTCGGGGTTTTATCGCAGGCGGCGAGCAGGGCGAGGGCAGACAGGGCAAAGAGGATTTTTTTCATAGCGGCAAGGCCTTGGTTAAAAAGTGTGCAACGCCGGGGCGAGCGTGCAGCGTTGGACTCGGATCCATCGATTTAGTGCGCTGTTCGCCCGGTGTTTGGTTATGCTCTTGGGGCAGACTCCGGCCCGGCTGCTAGATTACCGGGTTGAGCGCGACTTGGTTCAGCGCTCAGCGTCCCGCTCGCCACACAAGAGAATTCAATGACTGTCAGTACCCCGCTCTCCGGCGTCAACCATCCGTTCAAAGGCATCCTGCTGATTGTGCTGGCGACGTTCCTGTTCTCCAGCCACGACGCCTTGTCCAAATACCTGGCCGGGTTTTACCCGATCGTGATGGTGGTGTGGGCGCGGTACATGGTCCACACCTTGCTGATGGCCGGGATCTTCCTGCCGCAATCGGGCCTGCGCGTGTTGCGCAGCAAGCGGCCGGGCATGCAGGTGGTGCGGGCGTTATGCCTGTTGGGCACCAGCCTGTTCTTCACCACGGCGCTGCATTACATCCCGTTGGCCGAAGCTACAGCGGTGAACTTCCTTGCGCCGATCCTGGTGACGGCGCTGTCGGTGCCGTTGCTCGGTGAGCACGTGACCCGTGGCCAGTGGCTGGCGGTGATCTGCGGGTTTATCGGCGTGGTGATCATCATCCACCCCGGCGGCGAGCTGTTTACCCCGGCGGTATTGCTGCCGCTGTGCTCGGCGCTGTTCTTCTGCTTCTACCAGTTGCTTACGCGCATCCTCAGCCAATACGACAGCCCGACTACCAGCAACTTCTTCGCCGGCCTGTGCAACACCTTGGTGATGAGTGCGATGGTGCCGTTCTTCTGGCAAGTGCCGACGTTGTGGCACGCGGTGATGATGCTGGCGCTGGGCACCTGCGGGATGACCGCGCACCTGATGCTCACCCAGGCGTTCCGCTTCGCGGCGCCGGCCTTGCTGGCGCCGTTTGGCTATTGTCAGATCGTGTTCGCGGGGTTGTTGGGCTGGCTGGTGTTCAGCCATACCCCCGATATGACCACGGTGGTGGGTATCGGGGTGATCTGCATGAGCGGGTTGGCCGCTGCCTGGCAGCAGCGGCGGCGTTAGTTAAACGTCTACCGTAGGGATCTTGCGCGGCGCCATGAAGTACATCCACACCAGTGCGATGAAGTACATCGCCGGGATCAGGGTGAACAACACCGTGTAGTTGTTGTTGGTCACCGTGAGGATATGGCCGACGATCTGGGTCATGAACATGCCGCCGATGGCCGCGCACATGCCGCCGAAGCCGAACACCGTGCTCATCATGTGCTTGGGCGTGTAGTCCATCACCAGGCTCCAGATGTTGGCGGTCCAGGCCTGGTGTGCGCCGATGGCCAGGGAGATGGCGAACACCGCCACCCACAACTGGCTGGAGCCGGCCGCCATGATCACGCCGACGATGCAGCAGGCGAACAGCAACATCGACAACAGCCGCGCCTTGATCGAGTTCATCCCACGGCCGATCAGGAATGACGACAGGATCCCGCCCCCCACGCTGCCAAAGTCGGCGGTGAGGTAAATGATGATCAGCGGAATGCCCATCTGGGTCACGTTGATGCCCAGGTTGTATTGCTGGTTCAAGAACGGCGGCAGCCAATACAGGTAGAACCAGAACACCGGCGCAGTGAGCGAGTAGGCGAGGGCGAAGGCCCAGGTGCCGCGCATGCGCAGGATGCGGCTGAACGGCACGCGGGGTTGTTCCGGCTCGACTTCCTGTTGCACGTAGTCCAGTTCGGATTGTTTAACGGTGGGGTGGTCTTCCGGGTTGTAGTACTTCAAGCCCCAGAGCACCAGCCAGATACCGCCGAGTGCCGACATGCACAGGAACGCTGCCTGCCAGCCCCACACGTGCAGGATCAACGGCAGCAGCATGGGCGTCATCATCGCGCCGACGTTGGTGCCAGCGTTGAAGATGCCGGTGGCCACTGCCCGTTCACCCGCCGGGAACCACAAGCGTGTGGTCTTGACGCAGGCCGGGTAGTTGGCGGCTTCGGTCAGCCCGAGGACAAACCGGCAGACCATAAAGCCGACCGCCGAGGTGGCCAGGCCATGGGCGCCGGTGGCCAGGCTCCATAGCAGCACGGCGCAGAAGAACACGCGCTTGACGCCAACCCGGTCAATCAGGCGGCCTTGCAGCACAAAGCCGATGGCGTAGCCGACCTGGAACCAGAAGTTGATGTTGGCGTAGTCCATCGCCGTCCAGCTCATTTCCTTGGCGAGGATCGGTTGCATCACGCCCAGGGCGGCGCGGTCGATGTAGTTCAAGGTGGTGGCAAAGAACACCAGGGCCAGCATGCCCCAGCGCGTTTTACCCACGGCCAGGGCACCGCGGATCTTGTCGCCGATGCCGGCGTGCGGGTTGCCCGGGCGCGCGGCCAGGGCTGAATTTTGCAGAGGCATGAGGTTTGTACCCGTTTTTTGAAATTCTTATGGTGTGTTCTGGGTCTTTGTTGCGTGAGCGAATTGCCCGGTCGATGGTGCGCAGTGGTTAAAAAGTCGTCAATTCGCCAAAGGGGCTTAGTGTTCGATAATCGCACCAAAAACTAACCGGTTCGTACATTTTAATTGCTGCCTGTAGGCTGGGGGCGAATAATTTGCCACAAACAACAATTGCCGGGAGTCTTCCATGCAACGTTCTATTGCCACTGTGTCCTTGAGCGGCACCCTGCCGGAAAAACTCGAAGCCATCGCCGCCGCCGGGTTTGATGGGGTGGAGATCTTTGAGAACGACTTGTTGTATTACGACGGCAGCCCTCGGGAAGTCCGGCAGATGTGCGCCGACCTCGGCATCGCCATCACCCTGTTCCAGCCGTTTCGCGACTTCGAAGGCTGCCGCCGTGATCGCCTGGCGCGCAACCTGGAGCGCGCCGAACGCAAATTCGATCTGATGCAAGAGCTAGGCACCGACCTGGTGCTGGTGTGCAGTAACGCCTCGGCCGACAGCGTGGGCGACGAACGTATTTTGCTCGATGACCTGAGCCTGCTGGCCGAACACGCGGGCAAGCGCGGCCTGCGCATCGGCTATGAAGCGTTGGCCTGGGGCAAGCATGTGAACACCTGGCAGCAGGTGTGGAACCTGGTGCGCCAGGTCGATCACCCAAGCCTCGGTGTGTTGCTCGACAGCTTCCACACCTTGTCGCTCAAGGGCGACCCCAGCGGCATCGCGCAGATCCCCGGCGACAAGATTTTCTTTGTGCAAATGGCCGATGCGCCGATCCTGGCCATGGATGTGCTCGAGTGGAGCCGGCATTTCCGCTGCTTCCCAGGCCAGGGCGAATTTGACCTGGCGGGCTTTCTCGCGCCGATCATCCAAAGTGGTTACACCGGGCCGTTGTCCCTGGAAATTTTCAATGACGGTTTTCGTGCTGCGCCGACCCGCGCGAATGCGGCGGATGGCTTGCGGTCACTGTTGTATCTGGAAGAAAAAACCCGCCAGCGCCTGGCTGAAGAAGTCCCCGCTGCGCCCGTGGATATCCTGTTTGAAACTCCGGCGGCCAGCGAATACGACGGTATCGAGTTTCTTGAATTTGCCGTGGACGAAAGCCTCGGCGCCAAACTGACCCACTGGTTGGAGCGCCTGGGTTTCGCCAGGGCCGGCCAGCATCGCTCCAAGAATGTGAGCCTGTTGCGCCAGGGTGACATCAACCTGATCCTCAACTGCGAACCGTACTCCTTCGCCCACAACTTTTTCGATGCCCACGGCCCGTCGCTGTGCGCCACGGCAATTCGGGTCAAGGACAGTGCCAAGGCCCTGGAGCGGGCGGTGGCCTACAAGGGCCAGCCATATCGCGGCCTGGTCGGCCCCAACGAGCTGGAATTGGCCGCCGTGCGTGCGCCGGATGGCAGCCTGATTTACCTGGTCGACCCCAGCGAAGGCGGGCTGTACGACACCGATTTCAACCTGCAAACGGCCGCACCCGCCAGCGGCGGCTTGTTGCGCATCGACCACATGGCCATGGCCTTGCCGGCCGACAGCCTCGACAGTTGGGTGCTGTTCTACAAAAGCCTGCTGGATTTCGAAGCCGATGACGAAGTGGTCCTGCCCGACCCCTACGGCCTGGTGAAAAGCCGTGCGTTGCGCAGCCGTTGCAGCTCGATTCGCCTGCCGTTGAATATCTCCGAAAACCGCAACACGGCGATTTCCCACGCGCTCTCCAGCTATCGCGGTTCGGGCGTGCACCACATTGCCTTCGATTGCGCGGATATCTTCGCCGAGGTACGCCGGGCCAAAGAGGCCGGTGTGCCGTTGCTGGATATCCCGCTCAACTATTACGACGACCTGGCGGCACGCTTCGATTTCGACGATGAGTTCCTCAGTGAGTTGGCGTATTACAACGTGCTGTACGACCGCGACGCCCAGGGCGGTGAGTTGTTTCATGTGTACACCGAGGCGTTCGAGGGGCGGTTTTTCTTCGAGATCATCCAGCGCAAGAATGGCTATGCCGGCTACGGCGCGGCCAACGTGGCGGTGCGTCTGGCGGCGATGGCCAAGTCGCGCAGTGGGGCGGTACGCCAGGCTCGGCTATAACCGCAAGGCAGGTGCTTCCTTCGGGGAGCGCCGCGGCCCATAATCAGCGCCTGCACAACAATGGCCGTGAGCGCACCATGACCTCGAGTCCCGATCTCCCCGCGGTAGCTGACGCACCGCGCAAGAGTCGCAAGAACAATCCGGAAAAGACCCGGGAGAATATTCTCCAGGAAGCCATTGTCGAGTTTGTTCAACAGGGCCTGGCCGGCGCTCGCGTAGACGCCATCGCCGAGCGCATCCATACCTCCAAGCGCATGATCTATTACTACTTCGGCAGCAAGGAGCAGCTATACGTCGAGGTGCTGGAGAAGCTCTACGGTGATATCCGCAACACTGAGACGCGTATGAACCTCACCGCCCTGGAACCTCGTGAGGCGATCCGGCGGTTGGTGGAATTTACCTTCGATCACCACGACCAGAATGTGGATTTCGTGCGCATCGTCAGCATCGAAAATATCCACAACGCCGAGTACGTCAAGCGCACCGACACCATCAAGGCGATGAACAGCAAAATCCTGGAAGGGTTGGGGGAGACCTTGCGGCGCGGGGCTGAGTTGGGGCTGTTTCGCGAAGGGCTGGAGCCGCTGGATGTGCACTTGCTGATCAACTCGTTCAGTTTCTACCGGGTGTCCAACCGGCACACGTTCAGCGAGATTTTCCAGATCGAGCTGTCGGATGAGGCGATCAAGCAGCGCCATCGGGAAATGATTTGCGAGTCGGTGTTGCGCTACCTGCAAGCCTGAGAACACCCATTTTCAAGGCTGAACTCAATCAATGTGGGAGCCGGGCTTGCCCGCGATAGCGGTCTGTCAGTGCCCCATAGGTTGACTGGCCCACCGCTATCGCCGGCAAGCCAGCTCCCACATTTTAATGAGGTTGCATCCCTAGATATTCATGCTCTGGAAGTGCGCCAGCATCCTGTCTGCATCCGCCACTTCGCCGCTGAACAACTCAAACGCCTTCACCGCCTGAAACACCGCCATATTGCCGCCATCCAGGGTACGGCAACCCAAGGCGCGCGCGTCGCGCAGCAGTTGGGTTTCCAGCGGGAAGTACACAATTTCCGCCACCCACAATTCAGCCCGTAATAACGCCGCAGGTACAGGCGTGCCGGGCAACTTGGCCATGCCCATCGGCGTGGTGTTCACCAGGCCATCGGCCTCGGCCATGGCGTTTTCCAGGTGGCTGCCGACTTGAGCGCGACCGACGCCGAACTGCTGGGCAAGGTTATCCACAAGGTCCTGGGCGCGAGTGCGGTCGACATCGAAGATGCTCAAGTGCTCCACGCCTTCTGCCAACAGTGCATGGGCCACTGCCGCGCCCGCGCCACCGGCGCCCATCTGCACCACGCGTTGGCGCGGTACGTTGTGCAAGTTGCGCCGAAAACCTTCGGCGAACCCCAGGCAGTCGGTGTTATGACCGATGCGTTTGCCACCCTTGAACACTACGGTGTTGACCGCACCAATGCCCCTGGCTTCATCGGAGAGCTCATCGAGCAAAGGCAGGATCGCCTGCTTGCACGGGTAGGTAATGTTCAGCCCGGTGAAGTGCATCAGCTCGGCGGCCCGTAGTAATTCCGGCAGGGCGTTGAGGTCCAGGTGCAGCGGCTCCAGGTCGATCAGGCGATACAGGTAGCGCAAGCCCTGGGCGTCGCCTTCCTGCTCGTGCAGTGCCGGTGTGCGTGAGGCCTGGATGCCGGCGCCGATCAGGCCAGCGAGAATGCGTGGTTTCATCACGTGCGTCCCTTCAGCGTCAGGCTGAAATGTTCCAGTGCCAGGTGGTAGCCATGGCTGCCAAACCCGGCCAGCACGGCCTGGGCGATCGGTGACACAAACGAGTGATGACGAAAGGCTTCACGGGCATGCACGTTGGATAAATGCACTTCGATCACCGGCACTTCACTGGCCACCAGGGCATCGCGGATCGCGACCGAAGTGTGAGTCCAGGCCGCCGGGTTGATCACAATACCCGCGCAGCGGTTGCGGGCGCCGTGGATCCAGTCGAGCAATTCGCCCT
Organism: Pseudomonas sp. MF6751; assembly: GCF_016613265.1. Taxonomy (NCBI): domain Bacteria; kingdom Pseudomonadati; phylum Pseudomonadota; class Gammaproteobacteria; order Pseudomonadales; family Pseudomonadaceae; genus Pseudomonas; species Pseudomonas sp. MF6751. The sequence goes on along the minus strand of NZ_JAENSV010000002.1, from coordinate 146,815 downwards.
CGTGGTTGGTCTGGCGAAACTCGATCTTCAGCCCGAGCTTGTCGGCGCTGCGACCACACAAAGCGGCAATGTCGGCCAGGGTTTCATGGCCATAAGTGGCAGGCTCGCGAGTGCCGAGCAGGTTGAGATTGGGGCCGTTGAGCACCAGCACGATGGGCGGCATAGAGGCTTCTCCACAGTTCTTATTGGTTGTGGAGTCAAAATGTACTGGTTGGTTAATTTGGTCAATGGATGGCTGCGGATCTGTTCGGTGATCGAACGTTTAATCAATGCAATTGATGGATCACCGGCTGATGTGCATTCGGTTGAAGTATTGCGCGAGGTTGCTGAACGAGGAGGGCTTTCGAGCATTGGCCGGGTCGTTCCAGTTGTTGGCATCCCTGGTTACAACCCGGCATTCGCCGGGTTTTTTGTGGTTACTAATCTGTGAAACAGCTTCGGGAATAGGAGCCGGTTGTCGGGTGTGCAGAGGGAAATTGTTACCTGACGGAAAATAACCTAACGGATGGGTTACGATGAGAGTAGGTGCTTACAAAGGCTATGTCATTTCGGTGTTTATCAGGGATGAGCATTGTCCGCCCCATGTGCATGTCAGGGGCAAGGGATGGGATGCGCGGTTTCGTTTCAGTTTCCTGGATTGGTCATTCAGCGTGGTGTTTACGTGATTGCACGTGCCCGACACGATGTCGTAGGGCAGAAAACAATTTTGAATCTGGTAAGAGCGCCAGATTGCGTGGGGATTAATTTATGAAAATCATAAAAGCCAAAGTCACACCTTATGTACCTCTCACTGAAGCCGACGTTGACAAGGCAATCGCCCGAGGGCGCAGGTTGAAACGCCTGTACGCCAACGCCAGCAATGTGCGTTATGAACACGACTGCCTCTCCATTGGCTTCTCCGATGGCAGCCGCGTGGTGTTGCCGGTGGCTGGCCTGCCGGAGTTCGAAGGGTTTTCAGCGAAGGATTTCCAGCAGTTGGAAGTGACTTTCGGTGGCAAGGCGATTAGCTGTGAAGCGCAGGACCTGGATGTTTCGATCACAGGCCTGATCGCTACAAGCCAGCCGCTGATGGACCTGGCAACCAGCCTGGTAGCATCGCGCAATGGTCGCAAAAGCAGCGCGGCCAAGACCGCAGCGGCCCGGGCCAATGGCAAGAAGGGTGGCCGGCCACGCAAGGAAGTACCGCAGCCCCCAGAGACAACAGACACTTGAATAACCAATAGGGGAACTGTAGGAGCGAGCAAGCTCGCTCCTACCTCGCAGATTTATCGGCGGGTCAGCAACACACCCGACTCCATATGGTGCGTCCACGGGAACTGGTCAAACATTGCGCATTGGGTGATCCGGTGCGTGTCGTGCAGTTGCGCGATGTTCGCCGCCAGCGTCTCCGGGTTGCAGGAGATGTACAGGATGTTGTCGAAGCGCCGGGTCAGCTCGCAGGTGTCCGGGTCCATGCCTGCGCGGGGTGGGTCGACGAAGACGCTACCGAACTCGTAGCTTTTCAGGTCGATGCCGTGCAGGCGGCGGAACGGGCGCACTTCGTTCAGGGCTTGGGTGAGTTCTTCGGCGGAGAGGCGCACCAGGGTGACGTTCTCCACGCCATTTTCATCCAGGTTGCTCAGGGCCGCATTCACCGAGGTCTTGCTGATCTCGGTGGCCAGCACCTTGCGCACGCGGGTCGCCAGCGGCAGGGTGAAGTTGCCGTTGCCGCAGTACAGCTCCAGCAAATCGTCCGGGCGATCGCCCAGCGCTTCGTAGGCCCAGTTGAGCATCTTCTGGTTCACCGTGCCGTTGGGCTGGGTGAACGCGCCTTCGGGTTGGCGGTAGCTGAAGGTGCGCCCACCGACGTCGAGTTTCTCCACCACGTAGTCGTGGCCGATCACATCGCGCTTGCCCTTGGAGCGGCCGATGATGCTCACATTCAGCTCAGCGGCCAATGTGTTCGCGGCGGTGTGCCAATGTTCGTCCAGCGGGCGGTGATAACAAAGGGTGATCATCGCGTCGCCGGCCAGGGTGGTGAGGAACTCCACCTGGAACAGCTTGTGGCTCAGGGCGGCGCTGGCTTGCCAGGCGGCCTTCAGTTGCGGCATCAACTGGTTGATGCGCTGGCTGGCGATGGGGAACTCTTCGATGAGGATCGGCGTGCGCTTGTCCTCCTGGGAGAACATCGCGTAGTGGCGCTCGCCGCCTTCGCGCCACAGGCGGAACTCCGCGCGCAGGCGGAAGTGCTGCAGCGGCGAGTCGAATACCTGCGGCTCGGGCGCGTCGAACGGTGCCAGCAGGTCACGCAGGCGCGTGACCTTGTCTTGCAGTTGAGCGGTGTAGCTTGCGGCGTCAAAAGTCATGCGTTGAACCAGCCCAGCTTGATCACGAATAGGATCGACAGGATCACCAGTGCCGGGTTCAGCTCACGGTAGCGGCCCGAAAGCAGCTTGATGGCGGTCCAGGCGATGAAACCGAAGGCGATGCCGTTGGCGATGGAGTAAGTGAAGGGCATCGCCAGAGCGGTGATCACCACCGGCGCTGCCACCGTAATGTCGTCCCAGTCGATTTCGGCCAGGCCTTGGCTCATCAGCACCGCCACAAACAGCAAGGCTGGCGCGGTGGCATAGGCCGGCACGCTGGCGGCCAATGGCGAGAAGAACAGCGCCAGCAAAAACAGGATCGCGACCACGATGGCGGTCAAGCCGGTACGGCCACCGGCGCTCACGCCTGCGGCCGATTCGATGTAGCTGGTGGTGGTCGAGGTGCCCAGCAGGGAACCGGCCATGGCGGCGGTGCTGTCGGCAATCAGCGCACGGCCCATTTTCGGCATATGGCCGTCCTTGCCCATCAGGCCGGCGCGCTTGGCGACGCCGATCAGGGTGCCGGAGTTGTCGAACAGGTCAACGAACAGGAAGGCGAAGATCACGCTGACCAGGCCGATGTCCAGCGCGCCCTTGATATCCAGCTGCAGGAAGGTCGGCGCCAGGGACGGCGGTACCGAGGTCACACCGATAAAAGGTGTGAAGCCCAGGACGATGGAAGCGACGGTCACCGCCAGGATGCCGATCAGCACCGCGCCGCGTACGGCCAGGGCTTCCAGCGCGACGATCAGCACGAAACCCAGGGTCGCCAGGATCGGCGCCGGTTGTTTCAGGTCGCCCAGGCCAACCATGGTGGCCGGGTTGCTCACCACGATACCGGCGTTATGCAGGGCGATCAGCGCCAGGAACAGGCCGATGCCGGCGGCAATCGCCGAGCGCAGGGGCAGGGGGATGGCGTTGATGATCCACTCACGAATGCGGAAGATCGACAGCAGGAAAAACAGCACCGCCGAAATGAATACCGCGCCCAGCGCCACCTGCCAGGTGTGGCCCATGTGCAGGACAACGGTGTAGGTGAAGAACGCGTTGAGGCCCATGCCCGGTGCCAGGGCAATCGGGTAGTTGGCGATCAGGCCCATCACGGTCGAACCAATGGCCGCCGCCAGACAGGTGGCGACAAACACCGCGCCCTTGTCCATGCCGGTCTCGCCGAGGATGCTCGGGTTCACGAACAGGATGTAGGCCATGGCCAGGAAGGTGGTGATCCCCGCGAGAATCTCGGTGCGCACATTGGTGTTGTGGGCTTTGAGTTGAAACAGCTTTTCCAGCATGCCGGCTCCCTGTGACGCTAGTGTGCGTCGTGATTTGTTGACCTCTAAGTCAAAGCACAAACTGCGCCAAACGCTTGTGGTTTCAGAGAGGATCGGAAAAAGCGGCGCATCATACCAGCAGCCGAGGCTGTGTGGCGCATGGGCTTGAGGCATACTGCGCCGACGTTCAATACCGGGTCATTGCCAGCATGAAAAAAGCCAACCCGTGGAGTCTAGCTCTGATCGCCAGTATCAGCCTGTGGCTGGGCGCGGCACCGGCATGGGGCGCGGCTGCACCGGCCTTGAGCGAGGTGCGGGTGTTCAAGGTGGAATCGGCCAACTGCAGCGAAGCGATCCCGGAGCGGGTCAACACCACCCAGATGTGCGAGCACCGCGGGCCCACCAAGGTCTCGGTGATGGAAGTCGGCCTGGGCAACAGCCCCATGGGCCGCTTTAACGGCGCAGAGTTGAATGGGCAACGCACAGCGGTGTGCCAGGTCGGCAACATCAGTGAGGCGTGCAACGGCGTGGGCACCTTGATGGGCTACATCTATGTGTTCGACCTGAACGTCCAGGCCCAGGGCTGGTTCGAATTCACCAATACCTCGATCAACCCGCCGCAAAACACCCTGAAAGCCCAGCTCAATATCCGCTGATCAATCATCTTGAACGCTCAAAACCCCGGGAAGTCGTACCCCTAAGACGGCGATTTTCCTGAACGCCGCGGACGTACACCAACCCGTGAGGTGTTTATGAGCGCGACCCCCAATGGCGCGGCGGCCCAGCCGTTCGTCGCCCACCCGATACGCCTGACACTCAACGGCCAGGATCGCCAACTGAACGTGTTGCCCTGGACCACCTTGCTGGACTTGCTGCGTGAACAGTTGGACCTGGTGGGCAGCAAAAAAGGCTGCGACCACGGCCAGTGCGGCGCTTGCACCGTGTTGCGTGACGGCAAACGCGTGAATGCCTGCCTGACCCTGGCCGTGATGTGCGACGGCGCCGAATTGACCACCATCGAAGGCCTGGCCGACGGCGACCAACTGCACCCCATGCAACAGGCCTTTATCCAGCACGACGCTTTCCAGTGCGGCTATTGCACCCCCGGCCAGATCTGTTCCGCCGTGGGCCTGGCCAATGAAGGCCGCGCCCACGACCGTGCGCAGATCCAGGAACTGATGAGCGGCAACCTGTGCCGCTGCGGTGCCTACAGCAATATCCGCGACGCCATCGAAGACGCGCTGCCGGCCTGCCGTCGCCAGGGAGGTGAGTCATGAATCCCTTCCACTACAGCAGGCCGACCGATGTGCAGCAGGCCGTTCAGATGAGCAGCGCCGCCTCGCGCTTTATCGCCGGTGGCACCAACCTGCTGGACCTGATGAAGGAAAACATCAGCCATCCCGAGCACCTGATCGACATCACCGGCTTGCCGCTGCATGACATTCAAGAGACCGCCGAGGGTGGCCTGCGTATCGGTGCGCTGGTGAGCAACGCCGACCTGGCCTGGCACCCACTCATTGAGCAGCGTTACCCGTTGCTGTCCCAGGCCATCCTCGCCGGGGCGTCCCCGCAGTTACGCAACATGGCCAGTACCGGCGGCAACCTGTTGCAGCGCACCCGTTGCTATTACTTCTACGACGCCGCGGTACCGTGCAACAAGCGCCAGCCCGGCAGCGGCTGCCCGGCGCGCAACGGTTTGAACCGTATCCATGCGATCCTCGGCGCCAGTGAACAGTGCGTGGCCACCCATCCATCGGACATGTGCGTGGCCCTGGCGGCGCTTGCGGCGCGGGTGCATGTAGAGGGACGTGGCGGTGCGCGGGTGATCGAGTTCGCCGACTTCCATCGCTTGCCAGGCGATGCGCCGCAACGTGACAACCAGTTGGCCGACGATGAGCTGATCACCGCGATTGAACTGCCCGCCGATCACCTGGCCCGCCACAGCCATTACCTGAAAATCCGTGACCGTGCCTCTTATGCCTTCGCCTTGGTTTCGGTGGCCGCCGCCTTGGAACTGGACGGCGATGAAATCATCGACGCCCGCCTGGCCTTGGGCGGTGTGGCGCATAAACCCTGGCGTGACCGCGCAGTGGAAGCCTTGCTGATTGGCCGCACGGTCAGCCGCGAAACCTTCAGCGCCGCCGCCGACGCCCTGCTGCAAGACGCTGAACCGTTGGAACACAACGGCTTCAAGGTCAAGCTGGCCCGGCGTGCAATCATTCGTGCCCTGAGCGACGCCGCCGTCGCAGGAGAACAGCCATGAGCGCCATCGGTAAACCCATGGACCGCGTCGACGGTCTGCTCAAGGTCACCGGCCAAGCGCGCTACGCCGGTGAATTTCCCGAGGACGGCCTGCTGCATGGCAGCGTGGTGTCGAGCACTATCGCCAAAGGCCGGGTGCTGCGCATTGATGCGTCCAAGGCGTTGGCCTTGCCCGGTGTAGTGGACGTGATCCATCACCTCAACCGGCCGAAAATCGCCAGCTATGACGAGGCGTTCGCCGATGCCGATGCGGCCGATGGCTCGCCTTTTCGCCCGCTGTATAACGACCGCGTGCTCTACAGCGGCCAGCCCCTGGCCCTGGTGATTGCCGATAACCTCGAACTGGCGCGGCACGCCGGCTCGCTGGTGCAGATCGACTACGCGCCCGAAACCTTCGAAACCGACCTGCTCACCCGGCAAGCGGCGGCGCACCCGTCACCCCAGAACCCGCCCGAACCGCGAGGCAACTTCGAGGCTGAATGGGCCGGTGCCGCAATCAGTCTGGACCTGCACTACAGCACGCCCATCGAGCACCACAACCCGATGGAGCCCCACGCCAGCACCGTGCTGTATCAGCCCGACGGCAGCCTGCATATCCACGACAAGACCCAGGGCCCGCAGAACTGCCAGGCTTATGTGCAAAAAGTCTTCGGCCTGGATAAGAGCCAGGTGCGCATCTTTGCCGCTTTCGTCGGCGGTGCCTTCGGTTCGGGCCTGCGCCCGCAATACCAATTGCCGCTCGCGGTGATGGCGGCCATGGCGCTCAAACGCTCGGTGCGCGTCACCCTGACGCGCCAGCAGATGTTCACCTTCGGCTATCGCCCGCGCACCTTGCAGCGTTTGCAGATGGGCTCCGCCGCCAATGGGCGCTTGCTGGCGTTGGGGCATACCGCGATTGGCCAGACGTCGCGCTTTGAGGATTTCAGCGAGCACGTGGTGGAGTGGAGCGGCATGCTCTATCACTGTGACAACGTGCACATGACCTACAAGCTGGTGCCGCTGGACGTGTTTACCCCATTGGACATGCGCGCCCCCGGTGCGGCACTGGGTGTGATCGGCCTGGAATGTGCCATGGACGAACTGGCCTGTGCCCTGGCCATCGACCCGGTGCAATTGCGCCTGATCAACTACGCCGAACGTAACCAGAACGAAGACAAACCCTGGTCGAGCAAGGCCCTGCGCGAATGCTACAGCGAGGGCGCTGAACGCTTCGGCTGGCACCAACGCAACCCCGAACCGCGCAGCATGCGTGACGGCCGCCAGTTGATCGGCTGGGGCATGGCCGGCGGCGTGTGGGAAGCCATGCAGATGAAAGCCAGCGCCAAGGCGCGCCTCGACGCGCAGGGCAAGCTCACCGTCAGCAGCGCCACCACCGACATTGGCACTGGCACCTACACGGTGATGACCCAGATCGCCTCCCAGGCCAGCGGCGTGGCCATGGCCGACGTGCGTTTTGTGCTGGGCGATTCGTCGTTGCCCACGGCGCCGTTGCAGGGCGGCTCGTTTACCGTGTCCTCGGTGGGTACGGCGGTGCAGCAAGCCTGTGAAGCGCTGAATGCCAAGTTGTTGCAGGTCGCCCGGCAGGCCTACCCGGTGTTCAAGGACGCCGAAGCCGTGCGGTTTGAAGAGGGCCAACTGCATGCCGGTGATGTGAGTGTGTCGTTGGCGCAACTGGTCAAGGACAGCGGTGAAGAGGTGCTGCAAGCACAGGTTGACAGCGAGCCGGACGAGAAGCGCCAGGGCTATGCCTGCGCGACCCATTCGGCGGTGTTTGTCGAAGTGCGGGTTGATGAAGACCTGGGCACCATCAAGGTCAGCCGTGTGGTCAGCGCCATTGCCGCGGGGCGCGTGGTCAACCCCAAGATGGCCCGCAGCCAGATCCTTGGCGGCGTGGTGTGGGGCATTGGCATGGCCCTGCATGAAGAGACCCAGGTCGACCATGAGCTGGGGCGCTACATGAACCACAGCCTGGCCGAGTACCACATCCCGGTGAACGCCGATATTGGCGAGATTGACGTGCTGTTCGTCGAAGAGCACGACGAGATCGTCAATGCGCTCGGTTCCAAGGGCGTGGGGGAAATCGGCATTGTCGGGGTGGCGGCGGCGGTGGCGAATGCGGTTTACCACGCCACCGGCAAACGGGTCCGGGAGTTTCCGATTACCTTGGATAAGGTGTTGTAGCGCAAACCGCCAGACAAATGAAGTTCCAGTGTGGGAGCTGGCTTGCCTGCGATAGCGGTGTATCAGCCACCAGAAAGTTGCCTGATACACCGCTATCGCGGGCAAGCCCGGCTCCCACAGGGTATGGCGGTGAAGCCTATGGCTTGGTTTCTTCCACCGGCACATGCATGCGATCCCGGTTGGCCAGGGTCGGGAACAGCTTGATCCATACCCCGGTCACCACCAGCGTGCCAACCCCGCCCATCACCACCGCAGGCACGGTGCCAAACCAGTGGGCGGTAATCCCGGATTCGAATTCGCCCAATTGATTGGACGCACCGATAAACAGGCCATTGACCGCACTCACTCGCCCGCGCATTTCATCTGGCGTTTCCAACTGCACGAACGACGCACGGATGACCATGCTGATCATGTCTGCCGCGCCCAGTACCACCAGCACCGCCAGTGAAAACCAGAACGAAGTCGACAGGCCGAAGGCGATGGTTGCCACCCCGAACACGCCGACGGCGGTGAACATCACGCGGCCCACCTGGCGGTCCACCGAAAAGCGCGCCAGCCACAGTGACATCAGCAATGCGCCCACGGCCGGGGCCGACCGCAGCAGGCCCAGGCCCCAGGCACCGGTCAGCAGGATGTCCTTGGCGAACACCGGTAACAGTGCGGTGGCGCCGCCCAGCAGCACGGCAAACAGGTCCAGGGAGATGGCGCCGAGAATGTCCGGGCGGCTGCGGATAAAGCGTATGCCGGCCAGCAGCGAGTCCATGGTGGCCTTGGCTTTGTTCAGCGGGGTCTGGCGTGCGGGCAGGTTAAGGGTCAGCACGCAGGCGATCAGGTACAGCGCCACGGTGGGGCCGTACACCCACACACTGCCAAACGCATAAAGCAGGCCGCCCAGGGCCGGTGCGACGATGGTCGCCAGTTGCTGGGCCGATTGCGAAGCGGCCACAGCGCGGGGGAACAGCGCGCTGGGCACGATGCTGGGCAAGAGCGCCTGGGTGGTGGGCATTTCAAACGATCGCGCGGCGCCCAGCAGGAAGGCGAGGATAAAGATCATCTCGCGGGTCACGTTGCCGGTCAGGCCGCCGATGGCCAGGGACAAGGCGATCAGCGCCTGCAAGGTCTGGCAGATGGCAGCGACACGGCGGCGTTCATAGCGGTCGGCCACGTGCCCGGTGTGCAGCATGAACAGCACGCGCGGCACGAATTCCACCAGGCCGACCAGGCCCAGGTCCAAGACGTTGCCGGTCAGCTGGTAGAGGTTCCAGCCGATCGCCACGGTGAGCATCTGGAAGCCGCTGGCGGTAAAGATCCGCGCCAGCCAGAACGCGATGAAAGGGCGGTGGTGACGTAACAGCAACGCAGGTTCACTGGGCATCGGCAATCAGGTCGGCAACGGGAGAATGGCGAGATTAGCATCAAGCTGTAACAAATAGTTGCAAGAACTGAGCTGAGGCAAGCTGTCACGCGGCAAAAGACCACACAGTCCTACAGCAAAAATGGGACTACTCTTTCAACGATGCTTGATCCAGATCAAAACCTGCCCCGGGATTGTTCTGGCGGTCGAAAGGCCAGATTCCCCACGCGATGGGTAATAAAAGAAACGAATTGAAATTCGCCACACTCCATATCCGTGGGGGCAGTGGGTGCAGGCTCCCAGCCAGCAGCCGGTATTACCTGACAGAGGAAGACTTATGTTCGGTTTGGAGGCGCTAGATCTCGCCCGAATTCAATTCGCGTTCACCATCTCATTCCACATCCTGTTCCCGGCGATCACCATCGGCCTGGCCAGTTACCTTGCGGTGCTGGAGGGCTTGTGGCTCAAGACCCACAACGACACCTACCGTGACCTCTACCATTTCTGGTCGAAGATATTTGCCGTCAACTTCGGCATGGGTGTGGTATCGGGCCTGGTCATGGCGTACCAGTTCGGTACCAACTGGAGCCGCTTCTCGGACTTCGCCGGTGCCGTCACCGGGCCGTTGCTGACGTACGAAGTGCTCACGGCCTTCTTCCTCGAGGCCGGTTTCCTGGGCGTGATGTTGTTCGGCTGGAACAAGGTGGGGCGCAAGCTGCACTTCTTCGCCACGGTGATGGTGGCCGTGGGTACGTTGATCTCCACGTTCTGGATTCTTGCCTCCAACAGCTGGATGCAGACGCCCCAGGGCTTTGAAATCATCGATGGCCGCGTAATACCGACCGACTGGCTGGCGGTGATCTTCAACCCGTCGTTCCCCTACCGCCTGATGCACATGGCCACGGCTGCTTTCGTTGCCACGGCGTTCTTCGTCGGCTCGTCGGCGGCCTGGCATTTACTGCGCGGCAAGGACAACCCGGCGATCCGCAAAATGCTCTCGATGGCGATGTGGATGGCCCTGATCGTTGCGCCCATCCAGGCGGTGATCGGCGACTTCCACGGCCTCAATACCCTCAAGCATCAGCCGGCCAAGATCGCCGCGATTGAAGGCCACTGGGAAAATATCGGCAACGAGCCCACGCCGCTGATTTTGTTCGGTTGGCCGGACATGAAAGCCGAGAAAACCAAATACGCGGTCGAGATTCCGTACCTGGGCAGCCTGATCCTGACTCACTCCCTGGACAAGCAGGTGCCGGCGCTCAAGGAGTTCCCGCCTGAGGACCGTCCCAACTCCACCATTGTGTTCTGGTCGTTCCGGGTCATGGTCGGCCTGGGGTTCCTGATGATCTTCACCGGTCTGTTCAGCCTGTGGCTGCGCCGGGGCGACAAGATGTACACGTCCAAACCGTTCCTGTACCTGGCGCTGTGGATGGGCCCGTCTGGCCTGATTGCGATTCTTGCCGGTTGGTTCACCACCGAAATCGGTCGCCAGCCCTGGGTGGTCTACGGGTTGATGCGCACGGCGGATGCCTCCTCCGGGCATAGCCTGACGCAGATGACCATTACCCTGGTGTTGTTCGTGGTGGTGTACTTCGCGCTGTTCGGCGCGGGCCTGGGCTACATGATGCGCCTGGTGCGCAAAGGCCCCGTGACCCACGACAGTACCGAGCCAGCTGACGGTGGCCCCGGCCAGAAACGCACCCCCGCGCGTCCGTTGTCTGCTGCCGACGATGGCAGTGATAACGACCACGACCACATCCAGCACAAGGGGAATTGAGATGGGCATTGATCTTCCGCTGATCTGGGCCGTGATCATCATCTTCGGCATCATGATGTACGTGGTCATGGACGGCTTCGACCTGGGGATCGGCATTCTTTTCCCGTTTATTCCGGGAAAAGTCGACCGTGACGTGATGATGAACACCGTGGCGCCCGTGTGGGACGGCAACGAAACCTGGCTGGTACTCGGGGGCGCGGCGTTGTTCGGCGCGTTCCCGCTGGCCTATTCCGTGGTGTTGTCGGCGCTGTACCTGCCGCTGATCCTGATGCTGATCGGGCTGATCTTCCGCGGCGTAGCCTTTGAGTTCCGCTTCAAGGCCAAGGACCACAAGCGTCACCTGTGGGACAAGGCGTTTATTGGCGGCTCGCTGGCGGCGACCTTCTTCCAGGGGGTGGCGTTGGGCGCCTTTATCGACGGTATTCCGGTGGTGGATCGCCAGTTCGCCGGCGGTTCACTGGACTGGCTCACACCCTTCACGATGTTCTGCGGAGTGGCGCTGATCGTGGCGTATGCCTTGCTCGGCTGCACCTGGCTGATCATGAAGACCGAAGGCAAGTTGCAGGAGCAGATGCACAACCTGGCGCGGCCATTGGCCTTCGTGGTGTTGGCGGTGATCGGCATCGTCAGCATCTGGACGCCGCTGACCCACCCGGAAATCGCGTCGCGCTGGTTCACCTTGCCGAACCTGTTCTGGTTCCTGCCGGTGCCGATCCTGGTGCTGGTCACCATGTACGGGCTGATCCGCGCTGTGGCACGTAACGCGCACTACACGCCGTTCCTGTTGACGCTGGTGCTGATTTTCCTCGGCTACAGCGGGCTGGGGATCAGCCTGTGGCCGAACATCATCCCGCCGTCCGTGTCGATCTGGGATGCCGCCGCGCCGCCGCAAAGCCAGGGCTTCATGCTGGTGGGCACGCTGTTCATCATCCCGTTTATCCTGGGCTATACCTTCTGGAGCTACTACGTGTTCCGCGGCAAGGTCACCCACGAAGACGGCTATCACTAGGAGGGGTGAAACATGTCAAAACCTTCGTTGCACGAAATTGAACAGGCCGAGAAGCAGCCGTTGTGGCGGCGCCTGGGGTGGCTGGCGATGATCTGGACCGGCAGCGTGCTGGCCCTGTTCGTGGTGGCTAGCCTGATGCGCATGTTCATGAATGCGGCAGGCCTGAGCACCCACTGATGTTCCGCTGAGGTGTAGGAGCAAGCTCGCTCCTACGAAAAAGCCCTGCTTTTCTTGATCGAAAAGCAGGGCTTTTTATTTACGCGCCTTGAGGATGACGAACTTGGGCGTGGCCGCTACTTGCTCGACACCACGGAACAACCGCGCCAGCTTGCTGTGGTAGCCCAGGTGACGATTCCCGACGATATACAGGGCTCCGCCGACCACCAGCGCTTCGCGTGCCTGCTGGAACATGCGCCAGGCGAGGAAGTCGCCCACCACTTGTTGTTGGTGGAACGGTGGGTTGCACAGCACCACGTCCAGCGATTGCGCCTCCTGGCCGGCCAGGCCATCGTCGGCACGTACGCTGACGTCCCGTTCACCCAAGGCGGCTTGCCAGTTTTCGGCGGCCGATTGCACTGCCATATACGACTCATCCACCAAGGTGTAGTGCGCGTCGGGATTCTTCAGGGCGCTGGCAATCGCCAGTACGCCGTTGCCGCAGCCCAGGTCCGCCACGCGTGCACTGCCCAGGTTTTTTGGCAGGTGCGGCAGGAAGGCACGGGTGCCGATGTCCAGGCCCTCGCGGCAAAACACGTTGGCGTGGTTAAACAACTCGATGACCGGCGCATCCAGGGTATAGCGGGTCGGGTAGGGCGAGACCGCTGCAGGGCGCTGCTCGACGCTGGCAATCAGCAACCGCGCCTTTTTGACCGCCAATGAGGCGTGCATGGGCCCGATGTAACGCTCCAGCAACTCGCCCGCAGCCCGTGGCAAATGCTTGACCATTGCGCCTGCGATCACCTCGGCGCCGGGCGCCAGTTGCCCTTGCAGGCGGATCAGTTGTTCTTCCAGCAACGCCAGGGTTTTCGGCACGCGGATCAACACGCGATCGAACGGCCCGGTCGCGAACTGGCTGGCCGGTATGAAGGGCACGGCATCAAAGGACTTGCCGTTGCGCACCAGGTTTTTTTCCAGGCCCTGAGCGGCGAGGAACGAGTCACCGCTGGAGGTCACTTGCACCTGGCCTTGAAGGCTGGCTGCCAAGGCGCCGAAGCTGTCATTGAGCACCAGCACGCGGGTGGCGGCAGTGGGCTGTTGCGCGGCGAGGTGGCTGAGCAGGTATTCGTCGGCGGCATCGAAGGCTTGCAGCGGATCATTGTGTTGCTCCGGCTGACGAATCAGGTCGAGCTGGGCGAAAGGGCTGTCAAGCAGGGGCATGGCTGGGCAAGGCTCTGGGTAATCGACGGACCTTCTGAGCGAACGGCGGGGCAACCGTGGAAAGCGCACCCTCAACACTCAGAATTGGCCGTAAATGTTACGTTTTTTTCAACGCGATGACATGCGGTGTTTTGTGTGGGCTAGAACAGCCCGGCTTTAGCGGCGCGCAACACCGCCTGGATTTTGTTATGCACGCCCAGTTTCTTGAAGGTACTGCTGATATGAAACCCCACCGTGCGCTCGGACAGGCAAAGAATCGCGGCAATCTCGGAGGCGGTCTTGCCCATCGCAGACCACTTGAGGATTTCTGTTTCCCGGGCAGTCAATTTGCTGGGCGCTTTGATGTCGGGTGCGTCGGCGTACTTCTGCGCGACGACCGCATGCATCGCATGGCAAAGCCACAACACCTGGCCGGCTTTTTCGTAAAGCTCTTCAGGGCTGACCTCGCCCTTGCTGCGAACCAGGGTCAGCATGCTGAATACACCCTGGAAGTCATGCACGGCTTGGGTCCAGCCTAAATGCACCCCGCATGACTGGGCCAACTCCCAAAGCCTGGGGGTGTTGGCAAAGGTTTTTGGCTCCCAGAGAATGGGCAGTACCGAGGTTTTACAGTGGGTTACAACGGGGTCTACATCGAAAAAGTGCGCTTGTTTATAAATGCTAAGCCATTCATTTGGGTAGTTATTGAATAGAATGGGTTCTGTTTGGGTACTGTGTGATTGGGAACTCATGGTAAAGGAGCAATATTCAAAACCTAGCTCATAGGTGTGGTTTATCACCATCTCAAACACACTGGTGATTTCACTTTCGCCGTCCAGCTTGGGCAGCCGGATATTATGCCAATTGACCATCTGTGACTCTCCATAGGTGTCTGTGTAACCTGGGTACGTCCTGATCCCCCAATGCAGCTCGAAAACAAGTGTAGGGCAAGTCCTGCAGAAGAGTCTGAAAAATATTTTACTTGCAGGATTTGTCTAGTTGGCCGGTTTTGTACAAGGTTTGGAGCTTTGTATAAGAGCGCTTGGCAGGTATCTTTTTTTCAATATTTTTAATGTCTTGAAGGTAGTATCAAAGTGATGTCTCTTTAAGTGCAGTTTCATCTAGTGAGGTATTCGGGGCGCGTTAATAGCCAAATAATTAGTGCCAGTGTGGAGCCCGTGGCTTGCCTCTTGGACTGGTTAAAAAACGCGCAGGCCAGCCGCGTGAACCTTGAGCGATTGCAAAGCCAGTACCAATCATCAGTGTTTGCGCGGTCTGTTTTGAGGGACACTAACGGCCTGTGCAAAACGGAGCCCCCCATGACGGCCAGTGCTGAGAAATTTACCCGCCAGACCCTGCTCGATGTGCAATCGCTGACCCCCAGCCTGTTCACCCTGCGCACCACCCGCGATGCCGGTTTTCGTTTTACCGCCGGCCAGTTCGTGCGCCTGGGCGTTACCAAGGCGGATGGCAGCACCGTCTGGCGTGCCTATTCCATCGTGTCTTCGCCGTTTGACGAGCATCTGGATTTCTTTTCCATCGTGGTCCCCGATGGTGAGTTCACCAGTGAACTGAGCCGCCTGAAGGTGGGCGATACCTTGCTGGTCGAGCGCCAGGCCACCGGGTTTCTGACCCTCAACCGCTTTGTCGACGGGCGTGACTTGTGGTTGCTGGGAACCGGAACGGGCGTCGCGCCGTTCCTGTCGATCCTGCAGGACTTCGAAGTCTGGGAGAAATTCGAGCGCATCATCCTGGTGTACAGCGCCCGGGAAGCCAAGGAACTGGCCTACCAGTCGCTGATCGACACGCTGGGTGAGCGCGAGTACCTGGCCGAGTACGCCCACAAGCTCACCTACATTCCCATCGTCACCCGCGAGCAGCATCCGGGCGCGTTGAATGGGCGTATTACGGCCTTGATCGAAAATGGCGAATTGGAGCGGGCCGCCGGCGTGGAGCTGACGGCGCAGGACTCGCGTGTACTGATTTGCGGCAACCCGCAGATGGTCGATGACACGCGCCAGTTGCTCAAGCAGCGGGACATGCAACTGAGCCTGAGCCGACGGCCTGGCCAGGTGGCGGTAGAAAATTATTGGTAGAAAAAAGGCGCCTTGCGAGGCGCCTTTTTTGCATCCGCAGGTTAAAGCGGCTTGTTGTTCTGTGCCTTGAGCAGATCGCGGATCTCGCCCAGCAGCACTTCTTCCTTGCTTGGCGTCGGCGGCAGGCTTGGGGCCACGGCTTCTTCGCGCTTCAGACGGTTGATCGCCTTCACGCCCATGAAGATTGCAAACGCGACGATTATAAAGTCGATGATGCTCTGGATGAACTTGCCGTAAGCCAGCACAACAGCGGGTACATCACCCTGTGCTGCCTTGAGCGTGACGGCCAGATCGGCAAAGTCCACGCCACCGATCAGCAGGCCGATGGGAGGCATTATCACGTCGCCTACAAATGAGGAAACAATCTTGCCGAAGGCAGCACCGATGATGATACCGACGGCCATGTCGACCACATTACCTTTGACCGCGAAGGCCTTGAACTCACTGATCACGCCCATAGGTTATTCCTTGTTACAGTTGAGGAGGGTGGAGGTCAGTGTAATTCAGTCGAACAGCGCTTGCTCGAAACAACTGTTAACACTGTCGGTTTTTATCGACACATCAAATCGCAAATAGTTTGCAAAGTGCCACTAGTCGCGCGCGAATTAGCCGCTATTTCAGCGGGTTACCAGATTTTTTTCTTAATCGGGCCTGTGGTGTTTTTCTATTTATCTTCTGACTCATAGGTCACTAGCCTCTGGCAAGCACAACTGAATGTGCATTAAAAAAACCAGAGGAAACCTCGATGAACACTCCAATCAGCCGCAGGCCCGTGTCGGCGCGACACGCGCTGGTACTGGTGACCGCCAGCCTGCTTTCCCTCTCCGTACAAGCCGCCAACCTGACCCGCGATAACGGGGCCAACGTCGGTGATAACCAGAACTCCCAGACCGCCGGTGCCAATGGCCCGGTGCTGCTGCAAGATGTGCAACTGATCCAGAAACTGCAGCGCTTCGACCGCGAACGCATCCCAGAGCGCGTAGTGCATGCACGCGGCACGGGCGCCCATGGCACCTTCACCGTGACCGACAACCTCAGCGACCTGACCAAGGCCAAAGTGTTCGCCGCCGGTGAAACCACGCCAGTGTTCGTACGCTTCTCGGCCGTGGTGCATGGCAACCACTCCCCGGAAACCCTGCGTGACCCACGGGGCTTCGCCACCAAGTTCTATACCGCTGAAGGTAACTGGGACCTGGTCGGTAATAACTTCCCCACGTTCTTTATTCGGGATGCCATCAAGTTCCCGGACATGGTTCATGCCTTTAAACCGGACCCACGCACTAACCTGGACGATGACTCGCGCCGTTTCGACTTCTTCTCCCATGTTCCAGAGTCCACCCGTACACTGACCGAGTTGTACTCGGACTCCGGCACCCCTGCCAGTTACCGCGAAATGGACGGCAACGGCGTACATGCCTACAAGTTGATTAACGCCAAAGGCGAAGTGCACTACGTCAAGTTCCACTGGAAGAGCCAGCAGGGCATCAAGAACCTTGATCCCAAGCAAGTAACCGAGGTGCAGGGGCGTGACTACAGCCATATGACCAATGATCTGGTCACGCACATCAACAAAGGCGACTTCCCTAAGTGGGACCTGTATGTGCAGGTGCTCAAGCCTGAAGACCTGGCCAAGTTTGATTTCGACCCATTGGATGCCACCAAGATCTGGCCGAATGTGCCCGAGCGCAAAGTCGGGCAAATGGTGCTGAACCGCAACCCGGCCAATGTGTTCCAGGAAACCGAGCAAGTCGCGATGGCCCCGGCCAACCTGGTACCGGGTATCGAGCCGTCGGAAGACCGCTTGCTGCAGGGGCGCGTGTTCTCCTACGCCGATACGCAAATGTACCGCCTGGGCGCGAACGCCTTGCAGTTGCCGATCAACGCTCCACGGGTCACCGTCAACAACGGCAACCAGGACGGCGCGATGAACGTCGGCAAGACCACCACCGGCGTCAACTACCAGCCAAGCCGCCTGTTGCCCCGCGAAGAGCCGCAAGCCGCACGCTACAGCCAGTCGCCGCTGTCGGGCAGCACCCAGCAGGCCAAGATCCAGCGTGAGCAGAACTTCAAGCAGGCCGGTGACCTGTACCGCTCCTACACCAAGAAAGAGCGCGAAGACCTGATCAACAACTTTGGCGGCTCATTGGCCACCACCGATGACGAGAGCAAGCACATCATCTTGTCGTTCCTCTACAAGGCGGATCCGGAATACGGCACCGGCGTGGCCAAGGTCGCCAAGGGCGACCTGGCTCGCGTAAAGGCGCTGGCGGAAAAACTGACTGACTGATTCGTTGGTTGCGGTCGGCGCCTTCACGGGCGTCGACCTTTGGCAGGAGAACACCCTATGCGTATCTCTATCGGTTTACTGATGGTCATGCTGGCCTTTGCCGCTCATGCCGAGTCCCCCGACCCGGTGGCGCTCAAGGCGCAGTTGCAGGACTACTATTTCGACGCTGCCCGTCGTGGCGACCTCGACATGCTCAACACCTTCATAGAGTCCGGCTACGGCCTCAATGCCCAGGATGACAAGGGCTACACCGCGTTGATCCTGGCTGCTTATCACGGCCAGGGCCCGTATGTGGAGCGCCTGCTGGATGCCGGCGCCGACGCCTGCGTCCAGGATAAACGCGGTAACACAGCGTTGATGGGCGCCATCTTCAAAGGCGAGCTGAAAATCGCCCAGCGCCTGTTGGCCACCGACTGCAACCCCGACCAACGCAACGGCGCAGGGCAGACCGCCGCCATGTACGCCGGGCTGTTCAAACGCGTCGAGTTGTTGGGGGCGCTGCAAGCCAAAGGTGCAGACCTGAACGCCGAGGACCCCGTGGGTAACAGTGCTTCACGTTTAGCCAAGGGCGAAATCCGGACCCCGGCGTCGCGCTGAGCTATCATCGCGGTTTTTCGGTTGGAGGTTCTCATATGGCAAAGGCCAAGCGCATGTACGGCTGCACAGAGTGCGGCGCGACCTTTCCCAAATGGGCGGGCCAGTGCTCCGAATGCGGCGCGTGGAACACCCTGACTGAAACCATGATCGAGAGTGGCGGTGCCGCGGCCCCCACCGGCCGTGCCGGCTGGACCGGGCAACAGGCGCAGATCAAGACCCTGGCCGAAGTCAGCGTCGAAGAGATCCCGCGCTTTTCCACCGCCTCCGGCGAATTGGACCGGGTCTTGGGCGGTGGTCTGGTGGACGGCTCGGTGGTGCTGATCGGCGGTGACCCTGGCATCGGCAAGTCCACGATCCTGCTGCAAACCCTGTGCAGCATCGCCAGCCGCATGCCTGCGCTGTATGTCACCGGCGAAGAGTCCCAGCAGCAAGTGGCCATGCGTGCCCGGCGCCTGGGCTTGCCCCAGGACCAGTTGCGGGTCATGACCGAAACCTGCATCGAAAGCATCATCGCCACGGCGCGCGTCGAAAAGCCCAAAGTCATGGTCATTGACTCGATCCAGACGATTTTCACCGAACAACTGCAATCGGCACCCGGCGGCGTGTCCCAGGTGCGCGAAAGCGCCGCGCTGTTGGTGCGTTACGCCAAGCAGAGCGGCACGGCGATCTTCCTGGTCGGCCACGTGACCAAGGAAGGCGCACTGGCCGGGCCACGGGTGTTGGAACACGTGGTCGACACCGTGTTGTATTTCGAAGGGGAATCCGACGGTCGCCTGCGCCTGCTTCGGGCGGTGAAGAACCGCTTTGGCGCCGTCAACGAACTGGGTGTGTTCGCCATGACCGACCGGGGGCTGAAAGAAGTCTCTAACCCCTCGGCGATTTTTCTCACCCGCGCTCAGGAAGAGGTCCCGGGCAGTGTGGTGATGGCGACGTGGGAAGGCACCCGGCCGATGCTGGTGGAAGTCCAGGCGCTGGTGGATGACAGCCACTTGGCAAACCCACGACGGGTCACATTGGGCCTGGACCAGAACCGCCTGGCGATGTTGCTGGCGGTGCTGCACCGACATGGCGGCATTCCGACCCACGATCAGGATGTGTTCCTTAACGTGGTGGGCGGGGTCAAGGTGCTGGAGACTGCGTCCGACCTGGCGTTGATGGCGGCGGTGATGTCCAGCCTGCGTAACCGGCCGTTGCCCCATGACTTGCTGGTGTTTGGCGAGGTGGGGTTGTCGGGCGAAGTGCGCCCGGTGCCGAGTGGGCAGGAGCGCTTGAAGGAAGCGGCCAAGCATGGTTTCAAACGGGCGATTGTGCCCAAGGGCAATGCGCCGAAGGAGGCGCCGCCGGGGTTACAGATCATTGCTGTGACGAGGCTGGAGCAGGCGTTGGATGCCCTGTTCGAATAATCCGCAACACTGCTGAACCCCTGTGGGAGCTGGCTTGCCTGCTCCCACATTTGATTGATGTGTGTTTTCAGATCTCCAGCAGGGCGCCCAGCTCGCGCTCCAGTTCTTGCTCATCACCCAGGTTCAGCTCAACGAACCTACGCAAATGGCTGATCGAGTCCAGATCAATGTGTTTGCACACAAAGCCCAATTGACCCTGATCTTCATGGGTCAGCCGCGCTTGCATCTTTATATGCGTCTTCTGGTCCAGGCGTATGTCTACCTCAAAGGGCAGCGCTTTATTCCCCTTCCAGTTGTCAGGCCGTTCCACCAGCAATCCCTTGAGTGATAAATCCACCAGTTTTACCGGCCATTCGCTGCCGCTTTGCCGAAGTTCGGCCGTGGCATCGAAGGCGATCCGGCGAAAACGGCGACGTTCAGACGCATGTTCGGTCATGGTAAAGCCCTCTGTGAATGGGAGGAGTGTAGCCCGGGGCCATCAAGGGGCGTTTATTTCGGCTTTTTTTAACGGTTGAAGGCTCTAGACCAACGTAGGGGGCTGGTCTTTGAGGCCAGTAGCGCTAAACTCGGGCTGGCTGTCCTTTCTGTCCACCCTGGCTGGAATATAAAAATGAAAAATAATAATAGCCTGCTACGCCACTTACCCTGGCTGGTGCTGGCAATTGTAGGAGCGTGCGCCCTGGGCGTAGTGGCCTTGCGCCGCGGCGAGGCGATCAACGCCTTGTGGATTGTGGTCGCTGCTGTGGCCATCTATCTGGTTGCGTACCGTTACTACAGTCTGTTCATCGCCAACAACGTGATGCAACTCGATCCCCGGCGGGCAACCCCTGCGGTGGTCAACAACGATGGTCTGGACTATGTACCGACCAACAAACACATTCTTTTCGGTCACCACTTTGCGGCGATTGCCGGTGCAGGCCCGTTGGTCGGCCCGGTGCTGGCGGCGCAAATGGGCTATCTGCCCGGCACCCTCTGGCTGATTGCCGGGGTGGTGCTGGCCGGTGCGGTGCAAGACTTCATGGTCCTGTTCCTGTCCACTCGTCGCAACGGCCGTTCCCTGGGGGACATGGTTCGCGAAGAGATGGGCCGCATTCCGGGGACCATCGCGCTGTTCGGCTGCTTCCTGATCATGATCATCATCCTCGCGGTGCTGGCGCTGATCGTGGTCAAGGCCCTGGCCGAGAGCCCATGGGGCATCTTCACGGTGATGGCGACCATCCCGATCGCGATGTTCATGGGCATTTACATGCGCTACATCCGCCCGGGCCGCATCGGGGAAATCTCGATCATCGGCGTGCTGTTGCTGCTAGGTTCGATCTGGCTGGGCGGGCAGATTGCCGCTGATCCGGTGTGGGCCAAGGCGTTCACCTTCACCGGCATCCAGATCACCTGGATGCTGATCGGCTACGGTTTCGTGGCCGCTGTGCTGCCGGTGTGGCTGATTCTGGCGCCCCGCGACTACCTGTCGACGTTCCTGAAAATCGGCACCATCATCGCCCTGGCGATTGGCATCCTGGTCACCATGCCTGACCTGAAAATGCCGGCACTCACCCAGTTCATCGACGGCACTGGCCCGGTGTGGAAGGGCGGCCTGTTCCCGTTCCTGTTCATCACCATTGCCTGTGGCGCGGTCTCGGGCTTCCATGCGCTGATCTCCTCGGGCACCACGCCCAAACTGCTGGCCAGTGAAAGCCATGCCCGTTACATCGGTTACGGCGGCATGCTGATGGAGTCGTTCGTGGCCATCATGGCGATGGTTGCCGCCTCGGTGATCGAGCCTGGCGTGTACTTCGCCATGAACAGCCCGGCTGCCATTGTCGGCACCGACGTGGTCACCGTGGCGCAGACGGTCAGCAGTTGGGGCTTTGCCATTACGCCTGAGGCGCTCTCTGCAGTGGCCCACGATATCGGCGAAACCACCATCCTGGCCCGTGCCGGCGGTGCGCCGACCCTGGCGGTAGGTATCGCACAGATCCTGCACAGCGTGCTGCCAGGTGAAAACACCATGGCGTTCTGGTACCACTTTGCGATCCTGTTCGAAGCGCTGTTCATCCTTACGGCAGTGGATGCCGGTACCCGCGCCGGTCGTTTCATGCTGCAAGACCTGCTCGGTTCCTTCGTGCCTGCGCTCAAACGCACCGAGTCGTGGACTGCCAACCTGATTGCTACCGCAGGCTGCGTGGCGATGTGGGGTTACTTGCTGTACCAGGGCGTGATCGACCCGCTGGGTGGCATCAATACCTTGTGGCCGCTGTTCGGTATCTCCAACCAGATGCTGGCCGGTATCGCGCTGATGCTGGCGACCGTTGTGCTGATCAAAATGAAGCGTCAGCGCTACATCTGGGTGACCATGCTGCCGGCTGTCTGGCTGCTGATCTGCACCACCACCGCAGGCTTCATCAAGCTGTTCGACGCTAACCCGGCGATCGGCTTCCTGTCGCTGGCCAAGAAATACAGCGATGCCCTGGCTAACGGCCAGATCCTCGCGCCGGCCAAGAGCATCGACCAGATGCAGCACGTGATCTGGAACGCCTACACCAACGCAACGCTGACGGCGCTGTTCCTGTTCGTGGTGTTCAGCATCCTGTTCTATGCGCTCAAAGTCGGCGTCGCCGCCTGGGGCAATAAAGAGCGTACGGATAAAGAAGCCCCGTTCCAGGCTGTACCGGACGCATAACGAGGATTGCAGACATGTTCAATGACATCAGTCGCCTCGGTAAATACCTCGGTCAGGCCGCCCGCCTGATGGTCGGCATGCCCGACTACGACACCTACGTCGAGCATATGCAAACCAAACACCCGGACAAGCCGGTGATGGACTACAAGGCGTTCTTCCGGGAACGCCAGGAAGCCCGTTACGGCGGCAAGGGTGGGCCCAAGTGCTGCTGACCCGGTAACGCGGGCCAATGCGATACCCCTGTGGGAGCAGGGCTTTCTGTGGGAGCTGGCTTGCCTGCGATAGCATCACCTCGGTCTGACGCAAACACCGAGTTGTCTGCATCGCAGGCAAGCCAGCTCCCACAGGGGCCTTTGCTCCCACTTTTGTTTTGTGTTCATTCAATTATCAGGAGAACAGTTGTGTCCTCTCCCATCCCCGTCACCATCCTCAGCGGCTTCCTCGGCGCCGGCAAGACCACCTTGCTGCGCCACCTGCTCAAAGCCGAACACGGCTTGAAAATCGCCGTGATCGAGAACGAATTCAGTGACGCCGGTATCGACCCCCAGCTCTTGGGCGACGAGCCGGTGCAAGTCATGACCCTGTCCAACGGCTGCGTGTGCTGCACCATCCACACCGACCTGACCAAAGCCCTGTACCTGTTGCTGGAACGCCTGGACAGCGGCGAGATCGCCTTCGACCGGCTGGTGATCGAATGCACCGGCCTGGCCGACCCCGCGCCGGTGGCCCAGACCTTCTTCATCGACGAAGAACTGCGCGAGCGTTATATCCTCGACGGCATCATCACCCTGGTGGATGCGGCCCACGCCGAGCATCATCTGACCCAGACCATCGCCCAGGCCCAGATCGGCTTTGCCGACCGCTTGTTGGTGAGCAAACGCGACCTGGTAGACGACGCCAGCTTCGACGCCCTCAGCCAGCGCCTCACCCGCATCAACCGGCGTGCGCCGATTCGTGTGGTGGATCACGGCAAGATTGACCTGGCCGAATTGCTGGATGTGCGCGGCTTCAACCTCAACGCCGGCATGAGCCTGCGCCCGGTCAGTGCAGCGCCTTCGGTCGACCGTATTTCCAGCCTGGTGCTGCGCACCGACCAGCCGCTGGATATCGATCGTCTCAGCGAGTTCATGAACGAACTGCTGGAAGACCATGGCAAGCAACTGCTGCGTTACAAAGGCGTGTTGAACATTGCCGGAGAGGATCGACGCATGGTGTTCCAGGGCGTGCTGAAGCTTTACGGTTTCGACTGGGACACCGAATGGGCCGAAGGCGAAGTGCGCGAAAGTGTGATTGTGTTTATTGCCGATGAGCTGCCCGAAGACAAGATTCGCCAAGGCTTTGAGCGGGTCTACCAATAAACCCGGCTTGAAATGCACTCCAATGTGGGAGCAGGCAAGCCAGCTCCCACACTTGACCCTGTTTCAAATTGAAATCGGCATAAAAAAGCCCGGCTCATGAGCCGGGCTTCTTATTCACGCAACTGCCATCAAGCGCCGTATACCGGCAGCTTCTTGCAGATGGCCTTGACCTTCTCACGTACCGCGTCGATCACGGCTTCGTTGTTCAGGTCGGCCAGGATGTCGCAGATCCAGCCCGCCAGTTCCTTGCACTCGGCTTCCTTGAAGCCACGGGTGGTCACTGCCGGGGTGCCGAAGCGCAGGCCGGAGGTGACGAACGGCGAACGTGGGTCGTTCGGCACGGAGTTCTTGTTCACGGTGATGAAGGCTTTGCCCAGGGCAGCGTCAGCATCTTTACCGGAAATGTCCTGCTTGATCAGCGACAGCAGGAACAGGTGGTTTTCAGTACCGCCGGACACCACGTCAAAACCGCGCTCGATGAACACGCTGGCCATGGTCTTGGCGTTCTTGACCACTTGCTGCTGGTAGGTCTTGAACTCAGGCTGCAGTGCTTCCTTGAAGCAGATCGCCTTGGCCGCGATCACGTGCTCCAGCGGGCCGCCTTGGGCGCCCGGGAAAACGGCGGAGTTGAGCTTCTTCTCGATCTCGGCGTTGGCGCGTGCCAGGATCAGGCCGCCACGTGGACCGCGCAGGGTCTTGTGGGTAGTGGTGGTGACCACGTCAGCGTAAGGCACTGGGTTGGGGTAAACGCCCGCAGCCACCAGACCGGCCACGTGGGCCATGTCGACGAACAGGTAGGCACCGACCTTGTCGGCGATTTCACGGAAACGTGGGAAGTCCAGGATCTGCGAGTAGGCAGAGAAACCGGCCACGATCATTTTTGGCTTGTGCTCAACCGCCAGGCGCTCGACTTCGTCGTAGTCGATCAGGCCGTTGGCATCGATACCGTACTGAACGGCGTTGTACAGCTTGCCGGAGGACGAAACCGTAGCGCCGTGGGTCAGGTGACCGCCGTGGGCCAGGCTCATGCCCAGGATGGTGTCGCCGCCCTGCAGCAGGGCCAGGTACACGGCGCTGTTGGCTTGGGAACCGGCGTGTGGCTGGACGTTGGCGTAATCGGCGCCGAACAGCTCTTTTGCACGGTCGATGGCCAACTGCTCAACCACGTCGACGTACTCGCAACCACCGTAGTAGCGCTTGCCTGGGTAGCCTTCGGCGTACTTGTTGGTCAGAACCGAACCTTGAGCCTCCATCACCGCAGGGCTGGTGTAGTTTTCCGAAGCGATCAGCTCAATGTGCTCTTCCTGGCGCACGGCTTCTTGCTCCATGGCGGCGAAGAGATCGGCGTCGTACTTGGCAATAGTCAAATCACGGCTGAACATGGCGGTCCTCAAGGATCGGGGGCAGAAAAGGAGGGCATTCTAACTCAATGGGTTTTAGATGGCATATGAAAGGACATCATGTCGCGGACAAGTGGGGCTCATCTGGGGATGGGCGGTGTCAGTACTGGCCCCATCGCAGGCAAGCCAGCTCCCACACTTGATCGGGTTCACACAGTCAAATGTGTGGGAGCTGGCTTGCCTGCGAAGAGGCCCTCAGACTCACCACAGCACTTTTAGTCGAACATGAACAGCGCATCATTACTGAACTGCACCTCAAACCGATTCGCCGGCATCGGCCGCCCGAACAGGTAACCCTGCACCTCATCACAGCCATGCTCACGCAGGAAGTCCAACTGCTCATGGGTTTCCACGCCTTCGGCAATCACCGCCAGGTTCAGGCTGTGGGCCATGGCAATGATCGCCCGGGCAATCTGTGCGTCCTGCTCACCCGAGGGCAGGCCGTCGACGAAGGTGCGGTCGATCTTCAGCACATCGATAGGGAATTGCTTGAGGTAGTTGAGCGACGAATAGCCGGTGCCGAAGTCATCCACCGCGATGCTCAGGCCCAGGTTTTTCAGGCTGGCGAGGATCTGCAGGGCTTCGTTGACTTCACGCATCAGGATACTTTCGGTCAGTTCCAGCTCCAGGCACGCCGGCGGCAGGCCGGTGTCCTTGAGGATGGTGGCAATGCGCGTGCCCAACTGGCCGTCGGAGAACTGCCGCGCCGAGATGTTCACTGAGACTTTCGGTACGCGCACTTTGTTCTGGTGCCAGGTCTTGAGCTGGCGGCAGGCTTCGCCGATCACCCAGTCGCCCACATCCACCACCAGCCCGAGTTCTTCCAGCACCGGGATAAAGTCCCCAGGCGGTACCAGGCCACGGCGCGGGTGGCGCCAGCGCAGCAGGGCTTCGGCGCCGGTCAGGCGTTTGCCGTCGCCGCTGAATTGCGGCTGGTAATAGAGCACGAATTCGTTCTGGTCCAAGGCGTGGCGCAGGTCGCTTTCCAGTTCCAGGCGCTCCAGGGCGCTGGCGTTCATGTCGGCCTGGTAGAACTGGAAGTTGTTCTTGCCGCGCTCTTTAGCGTGATACATCGCCGTGTCGGCGTTTTTCATCAATTGGCTCAGCTCGTTGCCGTCTTGCGGGCTGAGGGCGATGCCGATACTGGCGGTCACGAAGAATTCGCGGCCCTCCAGCACAAAAGGTTTGACCAGGCTGGCGAGGATCTGCTCGGCCACATGGATCGCACGGTTGAGCGCCATATCGCGGCTGACCCGTGGTTGCAGGAGCAAGGTGAATTCGTCGCCGCCCATGCGCGCCACGGTGTCGTCCTCGGCCACACAACCGAGCAGGCGCGTGGCCATTTCCTTGAGCATCCGGTCGCCGGCCGCGTGGCCGAGGGAGTCGTTGATCGGCTTGAAGCGGTCAAGGTCGAGGAACATCAGCACCACCCACGACTTCTGCCGTTCGGCCGACTGCAACGCGGTGTGCAGGCG
This sequence comes from Pseudomonas sp. MF6751, assembly GCF_016613265.1. Classification (NCBI taxonomy): domain Bacteria; kingdom Pseudomonadati; phylum Pseudomonadota; class Gammaproteobacteria; order Pseudomonadales; family Pseudomonadaceae; genus Pseudomonas; species Pseudomonas sp. MF6751. Next base: position 119,967 of record NZ_JAENSV010000002.1, on the reverse strand, counting down.
GTCCTGGAACAGGGTGCGGTTGGGCAGGTGGGTCAGGGCGTCGTAGTAGGCCAGTCGGTGGATACGCTGCTCACTGGCCTTGCGCTCGCTGATATCGCTGAAGAAACACACGTAGCTGGCCAGGTCGCCTTCATCGTCGAACACCGCGGTAATGCCGACCCAGGCCGGGTAATGTTCGCCATTGCGGCGCTTGAGCCACACTTCACCTTCCCAGGTGCTGTGCTGGTGCAATTGCTTGAGCACATAACGCAGATGGGCTTCCTGCTGCTCATCGACGGTGAGCATATTGGGCAACTGGTCGAGCACATCGCTCACCGCATAGCCGCTGACCCGGCTGAACGCCTCGTTGGCCTGCACGATATAACCGGCCGGGTCGGTGATCAGGATCGCCGAAGTGGAATGTTCGAACACCGTGGCTGCCATGCGCAGGTCTTTTTCGGCGCGGCGTTGCTGGCTGATATCGCGGCCCACGCCGAGGACGCCTTCAAACGCGCCATGTTCATCCCACACCAGCACCAGACGCAGCTCAATCGGCACCTTGCGCCCGTCGGCGCGCAGGCAGTCGAACAGAAACAGTTGGGTCTGGACTTCATCACGCAAGGTGTTCAAGGCGTCGGGGTTGCCGAGGGCGCGGCTGACCTGTTCCATCAGGCTGTAAATGCCGGTCAACTGCTGAGGGTTGGCAACGATCGACTGCCAGCCGTTCTTGAACACCCAGTCCACGTCATAGCCCAGGACGGTGTTGACCGAGGGGCTGATGTAATTGAGGGCCAGTTGGCTGTCGGTGGAGCAGATCACGTCGCTGATGCTTTCGGCCAGCATCCGGTAGCGCTGTTCGCTGTCGCGTAGAGATTCGCTGGCTTCGATCTGGTCGGTAATGTCCTTGGCCACGCCGATGATCCGGGTGACCACCGTAGACGTATCGCGGGCCAGGGCCTGTTCGCGGATATCGAAGCGGCGCCACTGGTTATTGCGGTGACGAAAGCGCAGTTGGCAGTGCAGTTGGGTCGTGTAGCCGACCTGGCGTTGCTGTTCGCGCGCGTCATGGTAGTGCTCGGCGTCTTCGGGGTGTAGCAGGATTTCCCAGAAGTACTCACCCATTTGCTGCAGTTCGGCTTTGTTGTAGCCCAGGGTGTGGCCCAGATGGTGGTTGCTGAAAATCATGCGCTGGCTGATCACGTCCTGCACATACAGGTGATCGGGCACGGTGCGCACCACATCCGACCAGAAGCTTTCACGCTCCACCAGCGACAACTCGATCAGCTTGCGGCTGGTGATGTCGCTGATGCTGAGAATCACGGCCTTGACGTCATCCTGCTGCTCCGGCAAACGCATCACCAGCCACAGGTACTGTTCGTTGCCGGCCACGTCGTTGAGCTGGATTTCCAGCTCCAGCTGTTTTTGCCGGGTCAGTACGGCCTCCAGCACCTGATAGCCGATGGACGTGGCATTGCTCGGGCAATCATCGATCAGGCGTTCCCACGCCTGCTCGCAGGACGCGACGTTGAGCAGGCGCACGGCCATCTGGTTGACCTCGGTGACGCGCAACTCCTTGAGCAGTTGCTTGCGCTCCGTGGGGTTGGCCTGCAACCAGGCGAGCAACTGCTCGCGGCTTTGCACCTGGGTCTTGTTGCAAAACGCCTTGAGCCCCGACAGGTCCAACACGCACAACGCGACGCCGGTGCCTTCGAAGATGTCCTGGTAGCGTCGCCGGCCTTCATTTACTTGGCGTTGGCGGCGGCGCATGTTGAGCAGCACGATCACCGGGATCAGCGAAAACGCCAGGCCCAGCAGGCACTTGCCGATAAAGGCCGGCAGTAGTTGTTCCAACACCGCGCTGCGGTCAAACATGCCGCGCAGTTGCCAATCGCTTTTGCTCAACGGCGTGACCAGCACGCTGCGGTTCAACTCTTCCGGCGTCAGGGCGCCGGACCACTGCGCCGGCATGCCGCTGTCACGGCTGACCACACGATGGTTCAGGCTGTTCTCGATCGCCCACATCGGGCGCTGGCCCTGGACATCCTGGCGCGTGAGGTTGGCCAGATAATTGGGCGCCAGGCGCAAGGCCCAGTACACCTTGGAGCCACCGCTGGGTTGGTGCAGCAACAGATAGATGACCGTGCCGTCATTGTCGTTGCTCAAGTAGTAGGACTGGGCGTGACTGCGCTTGACCAGGTCTTCGAGCAGGGCACTGTCTTGGCTGCCTTCGGCAGTGTCGCTGATCAGTGCGCCGCTGGGGGCGAGCAGGGCGAAGCTGCGCAGGTCCGGCAGCGAGCGCTGCAACGTGCGCATCAGGGCCTGCTGCTGTTCGGGGTTGCGCGGCGGCTCGACAATCGGCAACAGGTTCAGGGCGATCTGCGCGCTCAGGGCCATGCTCTGGCTGATCTGCTCGGCCAGGTCGGCACTGTAGTCGATGGTGTATTGCTGTTGGTTTTTCTGGTTTTGCTGCAATTGGTCCAGCAGTTGCCAGAACAACAAGGCGAGCAACAGCAGGACAAGCGTCGCCAACGCGCCTTTCAAGGTGCCGTGCAGGGGCGCTCCCGGCGCAATATGAGCGGCGCGCAAGGGCGTGGGCGGCGTGACGTTGGACAAACTGTGATCCTGCGGTTTGGCTGGACTGGCGCGCGACGTGCACTATAAGCCGGACGCCCGAAGGGCGGCTAGCATGCCTTGAGTTGTGGCAAAGTGCCAGTCCTGCCTGGCTGGACTGCCCCAGCGCATTCAGGTAGCTTTGCCGGTTACGCGGGGGCGTTCCAGCCCCAGACATTCAGGCTTTTTTTGCTCGCTGGCATTGATGATAGTCAAAGGCCCGCGCGGCGCATGGCCTGGCACGGGCTTCGTCCGCTTAATTCATCAGTCACTGACGCTAGGTTCACCATGGCTCAATACGTCTTCACCATGCATCGGCTGGGAAAAGTTGTTCCGCCGAAGCGGGAAATCCTGAAAAACATTTCGCTGTCCTTCTTCCCAGGCGCCAAGATCGGCGTGCTCGGCCTCAACGGTTCGGGTAAGTCCACCCTGCTGAAAATCATGGCGGGCGTCGACACCGAGTTCGAAGGCGAAGCCCGCCCGATGCCGGACCTGAACATCGGTTACCTGCCTCAAGAGCCGATCCTGGACCCGACCAAGACCGTGCGTGAAGTGGTCGAAGAAGCCGTCAGCGTGATCAAGGACGCCCAGGCCCGCCTCGATGAGGTGTACGCCGCCTACGCCGAACCGGATGCCGACTTCGACAAGCTGGCCGCCGAACAGGCCAAGCTCGAAGCGATCCTGCAGGCGGGCGATGGCCACAACCTGGAGCGCCAACTGGAAGTCGCCGCCGATGCGCTGCGCCTGCCAGCCTGGGACGCCAAGGTCGAACACCTGTCCGGTGGTGAGAAGCGTCGTGTGGCCCTGTGCCGCCTGCTGCTGTCGGCCCCTGACATGCTGCTGCTCGACGAACCGACCAACCACCTGGACGCCGATTCCGTCGCCTGGCTGGAGCATTTCCTCCACGATTTCCCGGGCACCGTGGTTGCGATCACGCACGACCGTTACTTCCTGGACAACGTCGCCGGCTGGATCCTCGAACTCGACCGCGGCGCCGGTATCCCTTACGAGGGCAACTACTCCGGTTGGCTGGAAGCCAAGTCCGACCGTCTGGCCGCCGAATCCAAGCAGCAATCGGCCCACGAAAAAGCCATGAAGGAAGAACTGGAGTGGGTGCGCAAAGGCGCCAAGGCCCGCCAGTCCAAATCCAAGGCCCGTCTGCAACGCTTCGAAGAAATGCAGTCGCAGGAATTCCAGAAGCGCAGCGAAACCAACGAGATCTACATCCCGGCCGGTCCGCGCCTGGGTGACAAGGTCATCGAGTTCAAGAACGTGACCAAAGGCTATGGCGACCGCGTGCTGATCGACAACCTGTCTTTCGCCATGCCAAAAGGCGCGATCGTCGGCGTTATCGGTGGTAACGGTGCGGGTAAATCCACACTGTTCCGCATGCTGATGGGCAAGGAAACCCCGGACTCCGGCAGCATCGAGATCGGTGACACCGTGCAGTTGGCCTGTGTGGACCAGAGCCGCGACGACCTCGACGGCAGCAAGACTGTGTTCCAGCAGATCTCCGACGGTTCTGACCAGATCCGTATCGGCAACTATGAAATCCCGTCGCGCACCTACGTTGGCCGTTTCAACTTCAAGGGCGGCGACCAGCAGAAGTTCGTCAAGGACCTGTCCGGTGGTGAGCGCGGTCGCTTGCACCTGGCCCTGACCCTGAAAGAGGGCGGCAACGTCCTGCTGCTCGACGAACCGTCCAACGACCTCGACGTTGAAACCCTGCGTTCCCTGGAAGAAGCCCTGCTGGACTTCCCGGGCGCCGCCATTGTGATCTCTCACGATCGGTGGTTCCTTGACCGCGTCGCGACCCACATCCTGGCATACGAAGATGACTCCCAAGCGGTGTTCTTCGAAGGTAACTACACCGAGTACGAAGCCGACCGCAAGAAGCGCTTGGGTGAGGCCGCTGCCCAGCCGCACCGTGTGCGTCATAAAAAACTGGCCTGATGCTGCAATAGCCGCAACAGCCTGTTGAAAAAATACCCCTCACGCAGGGGTATTTTTTTGTCCGCGTTATGCCGGGAGCCTCGTGGGCGCCAGCGCTGGGCGGCTGCGCAGCAATTCTTCGACCACCCCCATGAACGCCTCGACCAACAGTGAGCGTGACGGTGAGCGTGTGAGTATCAGCAGGTGTACCCAGGCTTCGGGGTCTGCCAAGGGGCGGTAGACCACGCCTTTCCTGGCCAGGGTGCGTGTGCACTGGGGCACGAGCGAGACACCTTGGCCTGCCGCCACCAGGGCGATGATCGAGGTGATCTGGCGCCCCGCAGGGCCCGGGCGCAGCGCCAGGCCGCGGCGTTGATACAGGTGCTCGATGGAGCCGTTGAGGCCCGAACCGTAATCGCTGGGAAACAGAATCAACGGGTACTCACTGAGCTGGGCGAGGGTGACTTCGCTCTGCTCCGCCAGCGGGTTGTCGCTGCAAAGAGCTGCCACCAACGGTTCTTGCCCCAAGGACAAAGCCTCGACGCCGGTTTGCCCAGCCTCCGGCAGCAGGCGGCTCATGCCGACGTCGATGCGCCCGTCCAGCACGTGCGTGTGCAGGCTGCCGGAAGCGCTCTCCACCAGAGTCAGTTGCACATCGGGAAAACGCTGGGCGAAGGCTTGCAGGGTTTGGCTGAAGAGTTCCGACAACGCGATCGAGCTGGCATAGCCTACGACCAGTTGGCCGGTCGAGCCGGCAGCCAGTTTGGCGGCGATGTCTTGTGCAAGCCTGGCGTGTTCCAGCGCTGCGCGGGCATACGGCAAAAAGTGCTGGCCTTGGGCGGTCAGTGTGACCGTGCGACTGGTGCGGTCGAACAGGCGAAAGCCAAGCTCGGTTTCCAGGGCCGAGATCTGCCGCGTCAGAGGCGGCTGGGCAAGGTGCAGGCGCTGGGCCGCACGGCCGAAGTGCAGCTCTTCGGCGACCGTCAGGAAGTAACGTAACTTGCGTAGATCAAGCATTCTGTTTCCTGGGTATTGATCGGTCCGAATTCGGTATTGGTGTTCGCTGCGCTGGGTATTCTATAAACATCCTCGACTATAAGACGAGAGGCCACATGAACCCGCGCATGCATCACGTCCGCTTCGCCGTGTTCCTGTGTGGCTGTGCGGCGTTTCTGAATCTCTATGCGACACAGAGCATCCTGCCTGCGTTTGCCGAAAGCTTCCAGGTGAGTGCCCGGCAGGCAGGGTGGAGCATTACGGTGACCACGCTGGCGGTGGCGGTGACCGCGCCGTTTGTCGGGCGCCTGACCGGCCGTTTCGAGCAGCGCACGGTGATTGCCGTGGCCGCGTTGCTGCTGGCGCTGCCGACGCTGCTGACGGCCTATGTGGACAGTTTTGCCGAGCTGCTGGTGTGGCGTTTTGTCGAAGGGATGTTGATCCCAGTGGTGTTCGCCACCAGCGTGGCTTATATCGGTGATCGCTGGCGTGCGGCCACGGTCACCGAGATCACCAGTTTGTACGTCGCGGGGACGGTGCTCGGTGGGTTTGCCGGGCGCTTTGTCTCGGGTGTCATGACCCAATATGTGGGCTGGCGCGAAGCCTTCGAACTGTTGGCGGTGATCAGCCTGCTGGTCGGCCTGCTGATTGTGTGGCTGTTGCCGGCCAATCCGGTGGCGCGGCCCGGCGTTGCGGCCGTGGGCATGCACGGGGTGCGCCGGCTTCTGCGCAAACCCTTGCTGGCGGCCTATGGCGTCGGTTTCTGCGTGCTGTTCTCCCAAGTCGCAACCTTTACCTATGCCGGGCTGTATCTCAGCCAGGCCCCGTTCAACCTGGGCGCCGCCGCCTTGGGCACTTTGTATGCGGTGTTCCTGCTGGCGCTGGTGGTCATTCCTGTTGCGGGGCGCTTGAGCAAATCGCGACCACAATCGCAGTTACTGACCGGCGCTGTTGCGCTCGGCATCTGTGGCTCGGCGCTGACATTGTTGCCGTCCCTGTGGCTGATCGTGTTGGGGCTGGCCCTGAGTTCGACCGGCGTATTCCTGGCACAGGCATCCGCCAATGCGTATATCGCCACCACGGCAGGCCCGGACAAGTCCGGCGCCGTGGGGCTGTACCTGACCGGCTATTACCTGGGCGGCAGCGCCGGCGCCGTGGCCCCGGCCATGCTTTGGAATCAATGGGGCTGGCCGGGCTGCGTCGCGTTGGTCGCAGGTTTTCAGCTGTTGTCGCTGGCGATTGCCCTGCTGGGCTGGAAACCGGTAAAGCCCCAGGCCCTGATCGCCGGACAGCGCGGCAAACCAGCCTGATTTTTCATCCAATAAAGGACTATGAGAGGTGAACATGACTAACACCGTGATCAAGCGCAGCCAGTTGTTGAAGCTCATCGAACCGGTATTGAACGACATGCCGGCCGGCGCCTTGCGCCACGCTCTGTTCGAAGCCTTCTGGGCTCAGGAAGACGCGCTGGTGGATATCGAAGACGCTTTTGCACGGCTCACCTCGCGTCGGCATTCGCCGGCGGTACTGCGCAAGTTCTTCGCCAGTTGGTCCAAGACCAATAATTCGGCGGCCAGTGTGTCCGGCCTGGCCAACCGCATTACCTTGCTGGCGCGCTCCGATGAAGGCTCCGCCGCCGCCGCGCAGTTGTACCGCGCCTGCGGCAGCCTGCAACGCATCACCGATGAAGATCTGGGCGCGTTGGGCAACACCTTGCACGCGGACCTGTTCTACACCATGGCCACCGCGCTGTGCGGTGATGACCAGTGGATATTGAAGGACAATTGCCTGCCCTCGGCACAGGCGTTCAAAGACTGGACCGACACCCGCCGCCTGCGTGATCGCGACCTGCTGCAGGGGTTACTGACCACGTTGATCCACGAGGTGTACACCCACGGCGAAGTGGAATTCATCCACCCGCTGTACTCGCAGTGGTTCGTGCGGGACATGGGCGTGCCGCCGGAGAAATCCCGTGCGACGGTGGCCTGGGTCACGGTGCACACCGGCGGTACCGAGAGCAACCATTTCGCCCATGCGGTGGCGGCGGTGAATGAGTTCACCACTGCCATGCAGATTGAAGTGGACCCCGCCACGGCGCGCGACATTTTTGCTCAATACCTGCAGCGTAAAGCCAGTGTGATGAGCGACTGTGCGCAGTTGCTGGGTTAACCCGGCGTTTTGCCTGAGAGCCTCTGACCCAGATGAGCACCCTGAAGCAGACCGCAACGCCATCGTTGTCGCCGCCTGACCCGGTCAGCGTGCGTCGCCGCGCTCTGGTGGCAGGCTGCGGCGCGCATGCCGTGCACGATGGGCTGACCGATGTGATTTATGTGCTGTTGCCGATCTGGCAAGCGCAGTTCGGCCTCAGCTACGCCCAGATCGGCCTGTTGCGCGGTGCTTACGCGGGCATGATGGCCGGTTTTCAGTTACTGGCCAGCCGTGCTGCCGCACGCTGGGGGCGTGAACGCTTGCTGGTAGGTGGCACTGCGTTGGCGGGCCTGGCCTACCTGCTGGCCGGCCAGGCTGGCGGGCTGGGCGTGTTGCTGTTGGCGCTGCTGCTGGGCGGGCTCGGCGCGAGTACGCAGCACCCGCTGGCCTCGTCGTTGATCACCGATACGCACGAGGCCGGCGGGGGCGTCAAACAAGCGCTGTCGCAGTACAACTTCAGCGGCGATATTGGCAAAACCCTGATTCCGGGGTTGATCGGCCTGTTGCTGGCGGTCATCAGTTGGCGCGCCAGTGTCACCCTGCTGGGTGTACTCGGGCTGCTGGCGGCAGGCCTGTTGTGGTGGCTGATCCCGGCACGCGCCGAGGCTTCGGCGGCGCCGGTGAAAGCCACCCGTACGGGCGGCGGCGCCGGCTCCGCGAGCGGCCTGCGTGCGCTGATCGTGACCGGCACGCTGGACAGCGCCGTGCGCATGGGTTTCCTCACGTTCCTGCCGTTTTTGCTCAAGGCCAAGGGCGCCGGGCCTGCGGGCATCGGCCTGGCGCTGACCATGCTGTTTGTCGGCGGCGCCTTCGGCAAATTGCTGTGCGGTTACCTCGGTGCGCGCATCGGCATGATGAAAACGGTATGGGCCACGGAGTTCACCACGGCCGTGCTGATCGTCATGGCGGTGTACTTGCCCTACGCCGGCTTGATGGTGATGTTGCCGCTGCTGGGGCTGGCGCTGAACGGCACGTCGTCGGTGCTGTACGGCGCAGTCCCGGACCTGGCAGGGCCGGGCAGGCGCGACCAGGCGTTCGCCGTGTTCTACACCGGCACCATCGGTGGCGGCGCCTTGGCGCCGGTGCTGTTCGGCAGCCTTGGGGATGCCACCGGTGTGCCCATGGCCGTCCTGTTGTTGGCCGCCACCCTGTTGCTGACCTTGCCGCTGTCCTGGCGGGTTCAGCAAGGGTTGGAGGCCCAAGCCCGGTAGGGCGAACGAATTTTTCAGCGTGTTCTGGCAGGTATAACAATGAATAACAGTGAACCCTCTGCCGTGTCATTGCCGTTGTCCCAGCGTGCGCAACGTCTCAGCGCACCCGGCACGTCCAGCATGCGCAGTAAAGCCAATGCCTTGAAAGAAGCCGGCGTCAACGTGGTCAACTTTGCCGCGGGCGAATTGTCCTTCGATGCCTGCCCGGTGATGAAAGCCGCCGCGGCCGATGCGCTCGCCACTGCCCGCAACCGCTATACGCCGCCCATTGGCCTGCCCCAGCTTCGCCACGCGCTGGCGCAGCAGGTCACTCAGCGCTGCGGGGTGAATTACGCCGCCGATGAAATAGCGGTGACCGCGGGTGCCAAGCAGGCGCTGTATAACGCCGCGATGGTGCTGCTCAATCCGGGGGATGAAGTCATCGTCGCGGTGCCGTACTGGGAAACCTTCCCCACCCAGATCCAACTGGCCGGTGGCGTTCCCGTCTATGTCGACACGGCTGCGGATGACTATCGCCTCACCTGCGCAGCGGTCCAGAAGGCCCTGACCCCGCGTACCCGGATGATTGTGATCAACACCCCGAACAATCCGACGGGCACGGTTTATCAGCGCGAAGAACTGTTGGGTATTGCCCGGCTCGCCTTCGCACACAGGCTTTGGGTGGTGTTCGACGAGTGTTACCGCAAACTGGTGCGCGCGCCCCATGAACATCACAACATCGTGTCGCTGTTTGCGCCGCTCAAACATCAGACGGTACTGGTCGATTCGTTTTCCAAGAGCCACGCGGTCACCGGCTGGCGGGTAGGGTATGCGTGCGCGCCCGCCCCAGTCATCGCCGCCATGCACAACCTGCAAGGGCATACGACGTCCAACCCCAGCAGCCTGTCCCAATATGCCGCGCTCGGCAGCCTAATGGCGGATGCGCCGCACTTTACTCGCCAGGTCAATGCCTTCCTCGACCAGCAATTGCTCGCGGCCTGCACCTGCCTGGGGCATGTCGACGGCATTCGGTGCGCCCCGCCGGAAGGGGCGTTCTATCTGTTTATCGATGTGTCCCGCAAGTTGGGGGGCCGCTACCTGGGCACCGTTATTCGTGACGTCGACCACTTGGCCGATCTGTTATTGACCGAGGCCCATATTGCGGTAGTGCCAGGCTCTGGCTGTGGTGACGGCAACAGCATCCGTATCTCCTACGCCGTTGAGCGTGAAGCGCTGATTGAGGGCCTCACACGCTTCGCTCGTTTCATGTCAGAAATCGTTGCGCATTAACCCCACCTTAAAAGGATATGAGCCGTGGAAAATCTGAGCCGTCAATTTATCGGGTACGTGAACCAGGCGCTGGTGGATGTCGAGGACGGACATCTGGCCCAGGCCCTGCTCAGCGGTTTCAACAGTCAAACCGCCGCGCTGGACACGTACTGCGAGACCTATGTCGACATGACCTCCAGTAATTGGAGCGAGTCGTCACTGTGTACGTTCTTCTGTGGCTGGCGTAGCCCGGACGGCGCCGCCCATGCCGTCTCGAGCATCATCGTGCGCATCCTCCAGGAGTCGGCATCGTTGACGGATGACGCCCGGTTGAAAATGCTCGAGGCGGCGGCCCATTGTGGGGAGATCATTGTCGAGGACATCGGGCTGGGTGAAATGCATGGGCATCCGCACCACTCCAAGCTGTATTACCGCATGGCTTCGGCCATCTGCGGCTCCGATGAATGGCGCCTGCAAGACAAATTCCTCAACCCGATTACCAAGGAATTCTCCGGTTGGGTGGGGGAAAAGCGCCCGTTGGCGCCGCTGCTCATCGAAGCGCTGGAAATGATGGCCATGACGGAGTTGTTCAATACCGGCGAATACAACCTGATGACCCCGCTATGGAAACAGTGGTTGCGCGATGTGCGGGGCTATAGCGCCGGTGAGGCCAGCCGCGTCGCGAGTTTTCTCAGTGTGCATTGCGGCAGCGTGGAAGCACGCCACTTCAAGCATGCCGCTGAGGCGTTGAGGCTGTATGCCAGCGCCACCGGGCAGGCCGTGGATTACGCACGTATCGCACGGCTCTCCAGGGAGTACGTGGCCAGGGCCTGCGAACATCTGCAAAAGATGGCGTCGGTGCTCAAGTGCGAACAGCCCGCCTGGGATTGAGGCTGTCCGATAACCCTTGTTGTGCCGCTGATAAGGAGCCTGAACCCTATGATGGATACCGAAGCGCGCCGACGCCCTCTGTCGGCGCTATTGGATAGCAACCGTTGCCTGCGTGTACTCGAAGCCCATAGCCCGATATCGGCGTTGCTCGCGCAGCGCGCCAGGCTGGAGATCAGCCCCGGGCATACGGTGGGGTACGACGCCATCTGGTCGAGTTCGCTGACCGACTCGACCCAGCGCGGGTTACCCGACATCGAAATTCTTTCGCCCAGTAACCGATTGCCGGGGATTCGCGAAATATTCGATGTGTGCTCGCTGCCGCTGATATTCGATGCCGATACCGGCGGCAAGGCCGAACATTTCGCGATTCATATCAAGATGCTGGAGCGCGCGGGCGTCTCGGCGGTGGTGATCGAAGACAAGTGCGGCCTGAAGAAGAACTCACTCTTGGGCATCGAGGTCGATCAGGCGCAGGAGTCCATCGAGGCCTTTTGCGCCAAGCTCCAGGCCGGCTGCACGAGCCGCACCGGCTCAGGGCTGATGATGATTGCCCGGTGTGAAAGCTTGATTCTGAATCGCGGCATGGAAGAGGCGATGGCACGGTGCCTGGCGTATGTCGAGGCGGGGGCGGATGGCATCATGATCCACAGCCGCAAGCAGGATGGCCTGGAAATCCTGGAATTCGCCCGGCAGTTTCGCCTGCAGCGGCCCAGAGTACCGCTGATTTGTGTGCCGACCAGCTATGTTCACCTGAAGTTCGAGGTGCTGGAGCGAGCAGGTTTCAATGCGGTGATTTATGCCAATCACATGTTGCGCAGTGCCTACCTGGCCATGCGCGATACCGCCGTCGGAATCCTCGCCAATGGCAGGACGCTGGAGCTGGAGCCACGTTGCCTGGGCATCGACGAGATACTCGACCTGGTGCCCGGCACGCGCTAGTGCCCTGCGCGAGGCTGTGGGCAAATGTAAGAGCAGTGTGGGAGCGGGCTTGCTCGCGAAGGCGGTGTGTCAGCCACTGAATCTTGAGCTGAACCACCGCTTTCGCAGGCAAGCCAGCTCCCACATTTGATCGAGTACACCGGTCATGTGGGAGCTGGCTTGCCTGCGATAACGGCCTACCTGTTGGTGCAAAACTCTGAGTGAAATCCCCATTTAAGGGCAGAAAACGCGGGTTATTTATACTTATTGCACCATTTAATTTCACAAAAGCGACATCTTGCCCTGTCACGGTGCGAAACGAATTGATAAAGTCCGGCTCATTCTCTGTTTAACAACAATCAATTTGCCGAGACTTTTCATGACCGAATCCGTCGATTCCTTCCTTGCCCGCCTCAAGAAACGCGACCCGGACCAACCGGAATTCCACCAGGCTGTAGAAGAAGTTTTGCGCAGCCTGTGGCCCTTTCTTGAAGCCAACCCGCACTATCTGACCTCGGGCATCCTGGAGCGCATCTGCGAGCCGGAACGCGCGATCACGTTCCGGGTGTCGTGGGTGGATGACCATGGCAAGGTCCAGGTCAATCGCGGTTTCCGTATCCAGATGAACAGCGCCATTGGGCCCTACAAAGGTGGCTTGCGCTTCCACCCTTCGGTCAACCTGGGTGTGCTGAAATTCCTCGCCTTCGAACAGACTTTCAAGAACTCCCTGACATCGCTGCCCATGGGCGGCGGCAAAGGCGGCTCGGACTTCGACCCCAAGGGCAAGAGCGACGCCGAAGTGATGCGCTTCTGCCAGGCATTCATGAGCGAGCTGTACCGCCATATCGGTGCGGACGTGGACGTACCGGCCGGTGATATCGGTGTGGGCGCACGGGAAATCGGCTTCCTGTTCGGCCAGTACAAACGCCTGAGTAACCAATTCACCTCAGTGCTGACCGGTAAGGGCATGACCTACGGCGGCAGCTTGATCCGCCCGGAAGCCACCGGTTTCGGCTGTGTGTATTTCGCCGAGGAAATGCTCAAACGCCAAGGTCAGCGCGTTGAAGGCAAGCGTGTGGCCGTGTCCGGCTCCGGTAACGTGGCGCAATACGCGGCGCGCAAGGTCATGGACCTGGGCGGCAAGGTGATTTCCCTCTCGGACTCCGAAGGCACCCTGTACGCCGAAAGCGGCTTGACCGAAGAACAATGGTCGGCCCTGCTGGAGCTGAAAAACGTACAGCGCGGGCGTATCAGTGAACTGGCCACACGTTTCGGCCTGGAGTTCCGCAAAGGCCAAGCGCCTTGGGAACTGGCCTGCGATATCGCGCTGCCTTGCGCCACCCAGAACGAACTCGACGCCGAGGCTGCGCGCACCTTGCTGCGCAACGGCTGTCTCTGCGTGGCCGAAGGCGCGAACATGCCGACCACGTTGGAGGCTGTGGATATCTTCATCGATGCGGGCATCCTGTTTGCGCCGGGCAAGGCGTCCAACGCGGGGGGCGTGGCGGTGAGCGGCCTGGAAATGTCGCAAAACGCCATGCGCCTGCTGTGGACCGCAGGGGAAGTGGACAGCAAGCTGCACAACATCATGCAGTCGATCCACCATGCCTGCGTGCATTACGGTGAAGAAAACGGCCGTATCAACTACGTCAAGGGCGCGAACATCGCGGGCTTCGTGAAAGTGGCTGACGCGATGCTGGCCCAGGGTATCGTCTAGGCTTCGGGTTCGATGCGCAGCACTTCGATCAACTGATCGCCGACGGGGCGCTGCCACAGCACCTCGTCGCCCACCTGGGCGCCCAACAAGGCACGGCCCAGGGGCGACCCCCAGTTGATCAAGCCTGCGTTGGCATCGGCTTGGTCTTCACCGACCAACTGGATGCGCTGCTGTTCGTCCTGTTCGTTGGCGAACGTGACCCAACTGCCGATCTGCACCTTGTCGGTGGACGTGGCCGGCGCGACTACCTGGGCGCTCTGCACTCGTTGGTTGAAGTAGCGCAGGTCCCGCTCAAGATCCGCCTGGCGCTGTTTATCGGCCTGCTCACCCTTGGCGGCTTCGTCGCTGTGCTCCCCTTGCAACTGTGCCACCCTGGCCTGCAACTGCGCCAACCCTTGCGCGGTCAGGCGGTTAGGTTGCGCGCTGACCTGACGCTCCACCGGCTGATCAGCCTGGGCCGCGGCGTTATCTTCATTTACAAAAGCTCGGCTCATGGCGTCCTCCTACCTATGGAACTTGGGCCACGTTCGCTGCCTGATCGTTCCCACGATCAGCGTGAGCGATAGGCTTTGGCGGCGTCACGATCTTTTTCCTGCTGCCAATCGCGTTCGCGGTCGTCCCTGCGGTTTTCCTCGTAATCGCGCAGTTCCTGGCTCTCACGCATGGCCTTGCACTGGCGAAAGCCATCTTCCCAGCCTTCGGCGTATGGCCGGTCTTTGAGGTAGCGCGGCACATTCTTGCGAAACGCCCCGGTAATCACCCCAGCGGCCTGGCGACCGCTGCTGCAACCGTCGTCAAAGCCATCGGCGAAGGCGGGTGGGTAACCCTTGGCCAGCAGGTCCTCATGGGTTGTCTGGCAACCCGCCAGCCAAACCCCGGCACACAGCATTAGCGCATACCGCCACATGGCGTACTCCCTGGCCGGTTAACGGCTGATAAGGAGAGTCTAGAAGGGGATTTGTCAGCTGTATGTGAAAGAGGTGTCAGAGGGATGTGCAGGACTTTTGTAGGAGCGAGCTTGCTCGCGAAGAACCCATAGGCGCCGCGTTTATTCGGGAAACACGCGTTATCGTTGACGTTTTTCGCGAGCAAGCTCGCTCCTACATTGGGCATTTCACCAGGCTTGAGTCAGTAGTGGTACCACTTCACTTCAAGCATCACTTCATTCACTGGCGTGGACAGGTGGCTGTATTCACGCTGGGCGCTCAAGCGCAGGCCCAGGTTACGCGACAGTTCCCACTGCTGGTTGAGGCTGATGCTGCGCCGCACTTCGCCGTTGGTGAAGAAATCACCCTTGGCTTCCAGGCTCAGGTTGCCCAACGGGTTTTTCCACAGCACGCCGGTGTTAAAGCCAGCGGCCGGGGAGATGGCTTCGCTGAAGTCGTTGTTATGTTCCACGCGCACGGTGCCGAGGGCGAAGCCGAGCATGTCGTCGGAGAGTTGCCAGGTGCCGCCCGCGCCGCCGTTGACGTGGGCCACCAGGGTTTCGTCGTCGTGTTTGCCCGGCACGCGTTCCAGGCCGCCGGTGACTTGCCACGACCAGGGTTGCAGCAGCGCATTGCGCGGCGTCAGCGAGCGGATGGTGGCCAGGTCCAGTTGCTGGAGCTGCCAGTGATTGCCCTCGTACTGGCGCAGTTTCATTTGCAGGATTTCGATCTGCGCGCCCAGGGGGAAGCCTTCGGCGTTGTCGTTGAGGTCGTGGTAGGCCATGCGCAGGCCGTATTCGCCGAAGGCTTTGTC
The DNA here is from genome assembly GCF_016613265.1 of Pseudomonas sp. MF6751. Lineage (NCBI taxonomy): Bacteria > Pseudomonadati > Pseudomonadota > Gammaproteobacteria > Pseudomonadales > Pseudomonadaceae > Pseudomonas > Pseudomonas sp. MF6751. The sequence goes on along the minus strand of NZ_JAENSV010000002.1, from coordinate 104,517 downwards.
GCCGCGGGTGCCGATGCCGACTTGCCAGGTGCGCGATTCATGGCCGTTTTCCGGCAGGCCAGGCGGGGTGATCTTCAGGTCTGGCGCCGGGTTCTGGTTGATCGCGCGCAGCAGTTCGAAGCTGCGCTGGGAGCGTGTCGCATCGCGCTCCAGGCCATTGGCGCGGTAGCGGCCCAGGCGGTAAGCAGCGTCCACGATCAGTGCCTGGCGCTCGCGGGGCAGTGCTTTGAATGCCGGTTCCTGCAGTTGCTTTTGGTCGTCGCTGATTTTCAGCACCCACTGTTGCTCATCGCTATCGAGTGGCTTGGCGCGTTCCAGCAGTTCACGTTCACGGGAGGGGCGATAGTCGATCTTTTCGACCAGACCTGCGTCCTTTACCGCCTTGACGGTATCGGTAGGGATCGCGGTGAGCGGGAACTGTTCGGTCAGGCGCAGGCCGGGGCGGGCCACTTGCAGCAGTTCCAGCAGGCGGTAGGAGCAGTTTTCGTCGAAGAAGAAGTAATCAAACTGGATCTGCTTGAGCTCCCACACGTGCTCGACCATACGCTTGGTCTCGACCTCGGTGAGGTTCAGGCGGTATTCCCATAAATCGCGGTTTTCGAGACTGCGGTATTCGGAGAGTTTCTCCTGATAGGGCACCAGGGCGAACAGGCCGGGGTAGCCGCCCATCAGGCCCTTCCAGGCATAGAGGATGCTGTTGTCGGAGCCTTCGATATAGGCGCCGAAGTTGATCGCATAGCTGAGCAGCGCGGTGTTGTTGCTTTGCACGTCGGCCTGGTCGATACGCAGCAGGGTGTGACCGAACATCGACGACGGGCTGTTGAGGTAGGCCGCCGGGAAGATCATCACTGCGCTATGGGGCGCGACATCCTTGAACCACTGGGTGAACTCTTTGCATTCCAGGGCGGGCAGGTCGTTCAGTTGCAACTGCGCCTTGAGCCAGCGGGTACGGGCGGGGTAAACGCACTGGGCGTGTTTTTCACCCAAGCTGGCCGGTGCATACAGCGCATCAACGGTGGCCTTGAGTTCGGCGTCCGGATGGTGTGCGCCATCGGCGGCTAGGAAGAACTTCTTGTCGCTGACATAGCTGCGCCAGCCACTGATCTTGCCGGCTTCGTAGTGCCCCAGCGACAGCCAGAACGGATCATTGGCCAGTTGCTGCAAACGTTGATCGTCGAGGTGCGGTGCCGCATGCAGCGGGGCGCAGGCGAAGAGAGCCAGGCAAGCGAGGCGTTTGAGCATGGGGGCTACTTAAGTCGGACGGAAAAAAAGACCCAAGGTGGGCGGGTCGAAAAAATAAAACCCGCGCCTCGAAAGGCGCGGGCAGGTCGAGCTTAAGCCTGGGTTGCGTATTTCGCCAGACGGGCATCGCTTTTCAGTACAGCAATGGTGTTGTTGTGCACGTCGTCAGCGGTCACGTCAGCCTTGCTGAAGATCTGCTGGAAGTGCTCGTGGGTCACGGCCGCGAAGTGGTCGCGATCTTCCGGGGCAACACCCAGTACCACGGCATAGGTGGTCAGCGCTTCGCCGTTGCCTTTGGCCATGTCTTCGGACAGCTCGTTCATCATGCCATTCATGGCAATCCAGGACTTGCCGCCGTAGGTCAGGGCGCTGTTGGTGCTGCAACCGTTGGTGCCCGAGGTCATGCCGAAGGTGGCGTTACCCGAAGTACCGTTGGTGGTGGAGGCGAGGAAGTGGGCCGGAGTACCGCGCTGGCCTTCGAACAACATGTTGCCCCAACCGCAGTTCGGGCCACCTGGTGCTTCTGCCATTGCATTGAGGGAGACGACGGTGAAGAGAGTACCAAGAAGGATCCGTTTCATAGCTTTGTTCTCTTTGTGTGCAAACCAATGGACAAGGGTTCAGGTGCTCAACGCACCCTAGGGGCCAGTTATTAGTCCAACCCGCGCAGTTTGGAGTTTAGGCACGTTCCCAGGGTTCCGTGTTTTTTTATAAACATTCAGTCGCGGGCGATTTTTTTGTAGGAGGCGTGCGGTGGCTATGCTTTCCCGAAAGCGCGCCTTGCCAGAGCGCTCAACCGGGAGCCAGAATGCCCCATCTGCCCCGCCTGATGTAAGGAAGCCCGATGCCTGATCCTGTTGCTGCCAGCTTGCGTCTAGCGCCCGAAGCGCTGACTCGCCCTTTCTCCGCTGAACAGTTCAGCTTCTCGACCACCAATGATTTGGAGCCCTTTCGCGGTGTGCTTGGCCAGGAACGTGCGGTTGAAGCCTTGCAGTTCGGCGTGGCCATGCCACGCCCCGGTTACAACGTGTTTGTGATGGGCGAGCCGGGCACCGGCCGCTTTTCGTTCGTCAAACGCTACCTGAAAGCCGAAGGCAAGCGCCTGCAAACCCCGGCGGACTGGGTTTATGTGAATAATTTCGATGAGCCCCGCGAGCCTCGCGCCCTGGAATTGCCGGGTGGCGCCGCCGCGGCGTTTATCGCCGATATCAACGGCCTGGTCGATAACCTGGTCGCCACCTTCCCGGCGGCGTTCGAGCACCCGACTTATCAACAGCGTAAAAGCGCCATCGACCGGGCGTTCAACCAGCGCTACGACAAGGCGCTGGACGTGATCGAGCGCCTGGCCCTGGAAAAAGACGTGGCGCTGTACCGCGACAGCTCCAACATCGCCTTTACGCCGATGCTCGACGGCAAGGCGCTGGACGAAGCGGAGTTTTCGCAACTGCCGGAGGCCGATCGCGAGCGCTTCCACACCGATATCTCCGAGCTGGAAGAACGCCTCAACGAAGAGCTGGCCAGCCTGCCGCAGTGGAAGCGCGAGTCCAACAACCAACTGCGCCAGTTCAACGAAGAAACCATCACCCTGGCCCTGCAGCCTTTGCTGGCGCCATTGTCGGAAAAATACGCAGAAAATGCGGGCGTCTGTGGCTACCTGCAGGCCATGCAGGTGTACCTGCTCAAAACCGTGGTCGAGCAATTGGTGGACGACGCCAAGACCGACGCCCAGGCGCGCAAGCTGCTCGAAGAGCAATACTGCCCTAGCCTGGTAGTGGGCCACTCGGTCAACGGTGGCGCGCCGGTGGTGTTTGAACCGCACCCGACCTACGACAACCTGTTCGGCCGTATCGAATACAGCACCGACCAGGGGGCGCTCTACACCACCTATCGCCAGTTGCGTCCCGGCGCGTTGCACCGCGCCAATGGCGGTTTTCTGATACTGGAAGCCGAAAAAATGCTCAGCGAGCCCTTTGTGTGGGATGCGCTCAAACGCTCCCTGCAATCGCGCAAGCTGAAGATGGAATCGCCCCTGGGCGAACTCGGCCGCCTGGCCACCGTGACCCTCAACCCGCAGATGATTCCCTTGCAGGTCAAGGTGATCATCATCGGCTCGCGCCAGTTGTATTACGCGCTGCAAGACGCCGATCCGGATTTCCAGGAGATGTTCCGCGTACTGGTGGACTTCGACGAAGACATCCCCATGGTCGACGAGAGCCTGGAGCAGTTCGCCCAGTTGCTCAAAACCCGTACTTCGGAAGAAGGCATGGCGCCGCTGACCTCGGACGCGGTGGCGCGCCTGGCGACCTACAGTGCACGCCTGGCCGAACATCAGGGGCGCTTGTCGGCGCGTATTGGCGATTTGTTCCAACTGGTCAGCGAGGCGGATTTCATTCGCCACCTGGCCGGCGACGAAATGACCGATGCCGGGCATATCGAGCGCGCCCTCAAGGCCAAGGCCACGCGCACCGGCCGCGTGTCGGCGCGGATTCTCGACGACATGCTCGCTGGCGTCATCCTGATCGACACCGCCGGTGCGGCCGTGGGCAAGTGCAACGGGTTGACGGTGCTGGAGGTCGGCGACTCGGCCTTCGGCGTACCGGCGCGGATTTCCGCCACGGTGTACCCGGGCGGCAGCGGCATTGTCGACATCGAGCGCGAAGTTAACCTTGGCCAGCCGATTCACTCCAAGGGTGTGATGATCCTCACCGGTTACCTGGGCAGCCGTTATGCCCAGGAATTCCCGCTGGCCATCTCAGCCAGTATCGCCCTGGAGCAGTCCTACGGGTATGTGGATGGCGACAGCGCTTCCCTGGGTGAGGCCTGCACCTTGATCTCGGCCTTGTCGAAGACGCCACTCAAGCAGTGCTTTGCGATCACCGGCTCGATCAACCAGTTTGGTGAAGTGCAGGCGGTGGGCGGGGTCAACGAGAAGATCGAAGGCTTCTTCCGTCTTTGCGAAGCCCGCGGGCTGACCGGTGAGCAGGGTGCGATCATCCCTCAGGCCAACGTGGCCACGCTGATGCTCGACGAGAAGGTGTTGCAGGCCGTGCGTGCCGGGCAATTCCACATCTATGCGGTGCGCCAGGCCGATGAGGCGCTGAGCCTGCTGGTGGGCGAGGATGCCGGCGAGCCGGACGCCGAAGGGCAGTTCCCGGAAGGTACCGTGAATGCGCGGGTGGTGGAGCGCTTGCGGGCGATTGCCGAGATGATCAGTGAGGAAGATTTGAAGGAGGCGGAGAAGGAGCTGGCGCAGCAGGCGTTGGCGGAAGCCAAGCCGACCTGATTGCTGTCATCACTCGGTCAAGGTGGGAGCTGGCTTGCCTGCGATAGCGGTGTATCAGTCAACTGGGAGGTTGGCTGTGAGTCCGTCATCGCAGGCAAGCCAGCTCCCACAGTGATCTATGGTGTATTTGGGATGTTTAGCGTGCCACAAAATTGACTCTCGCCTGGGACCAACGTCCGTTGGTCCCTACAACCTTGGTTTGTCGCGTTTTTATTCTATTCTCAGAGTCAGGGATATCCACAGGAGTCGCAGGATAGAAACAGCCTCGCCTTGCGCTGGGGCTGAACACCGATCTACCGAGGGGCGCCGCCATGTCGCGCAACCTTTGCCTTACTCGCCAGTGCCTGGGCCTGGTCACCCGTATCGAATGCTCCATTCGCCCTCTCGCCGGGGATAACGGGATGTGGACGCTATTGTTTGCCGCCGGCATGTCGGGCGAGCAGCCTTCCACCGTCAAATCCCAGGGCCCGTTCCATGGGCCCTTCGTGGCAGAACGCATGCTGGGCACCATCGTTGATAGCCTGACCTTGCACGGCTACGAGCAAATGGACGAGCCGCAGATATGGTGCCTGCACCTGCAGGCTCATCTGCGCCAACTCAATGGCGGCCAGGAGCGGCTGGCCCTATAGCGTCGGCTATTTGCTCTCAGGCTTGTCCAGCTTGACCTCAAAGCCGTATTGCACGGTGCTGAGGTCGGTGCGCTGGTAACTTTCCAGCGTGGTCGGCTGGCCGTAGAAGTAATGCACGTCAAACATCGCCGTGCCGTATTCCTCGGCGCGGTGGCTGACACCGAGGATCTCCTTTAAGTAATTGCCGCTGGCATCCTTGGCGTAGAAGCGCCAGCTGTCGGCGGGGAAGTCCTTCTGGTCGACGATCAGCGCGTTGTCCTTGAGCGACAGGCCCTTGGGCAGCTTGGCGGCGTCAATCGTGGCTTTCTCGATGGTGGCCAAAAACAACGGTACCGAGCCCACCACATACGCCGGGGTTTCCGGGAACAGGTTGAGGTCGTAGGTGAGCGTGCCGCTTACTGCGTTCAGCTCGAAAGCCTCGGTCGGCAACTCGATAGGCTCGCCGCGCTCGCCCTTGTCATCGGCGGTGAAAAAGGTGATAGGCGCGTCACTGTTGTTGCGCTCGGCACCGACCAGGTCGTCATTGAAGGTGAACGGGTGGTCGAACACGATTTTTGCGGCACTGGCGTCTTCGGTCGATTGGCTGATGGTGACGCTGTTTTTCAGTTGGTCCTCCGTCATCGAGGCATCTTTGAGCCAACTGGCGGCGCCGTCGTCATACACCGTGACCGGCATTGGCAGGGGCTGTACGGTGTTTTGCAGGCTGTTCCTGTCAAAGCGCATCACCGGCAGGTCCAGGTCTTTACGGGTGAGCGTGGCCTTGGATAAATCCAGCACATTCACCTGCAGGTTATCGATCAGCCCGTTGAAATATACCTTGGCGTAATGGCTGGTCTGCTGGCGCTCGAAGGCTTTTTGCGCGTCGGTGAGCTGTTTATCGAAGGCATCGGACCACGCGGTCTGTTTTTGCATCTCGGCCAGTTGTTTCTCATAGAACGCCACTTGCGCGGCACTCTCGTTGATCGAGCCTGAGCGGGTCAGAAATTGCCCGGTGCTGTCCCGTGCCTGCACCAGCAGCGGGTTGGGTGACGCGTCGCCGACTTCGGCGGCCAAGGGCTGGCTGTTGGTCAGTTCGATCTCGGCGTAGTTCTTTTCCAGCGTCAGCAGATTGAGGGTGATGTTGCCGTCGGTGCGTTTATGGCCCACGTCTTGTTTGGTCAGGTCGAACGTCAGCACCTTGCCCGGGGTGATCACCTCCACCGCGCCCTTGAGGCTGATGGGTTGTGGCTGGCTCTTGTTTTCCGTCTCGATCCCTTCAATAAACGGGTAGGTCACCGTCAGGTCGTCGGGGTTGGTCAAGTTGGAGCTGCTGGGGCTCAGCTGGATGCCGGGGTCGGTTTCTGACCATTCCGGCTGGAAGGGAATGACTTTATTGTTGCTCAGGGTGACCGACTGCCATTCCAGGCCATGGGGGAAGGGGAACTGGTCAGGGGCGTTGAAATTGAACGGGAAGACCGGCTGCAAATCCGTCAGGTAGTCGGAGTGTGAGGTTTTGCGCAGCACGAACAGGCCATTGATGTAGGTGTCCACCAGCGCTTGGGGCGTAGGGTAATGCTTGAGCAGGGCCAGGCTGTCTTCGCCGTATTCGGCTTCGATGGGCTTGCTGGCGAGCTTGACGCGCGCACGTTCCAGCAACAGCAGCGAGCCGCCCAGGTCCGCAATGGCATCGCGCAGCTTGGGGTCCTGAATACTGTCCAGGGACTGTTCGAACTTCGTGGTTTTCTCTTCGAGGGTCGCCTGCTTCTGCTCTTCTTTGGGGGAGCAGCCGCTGGCCATCAGCAACGCCGCGCACAGGCCGAGAGTGGCCAAAGGGGATCGCACATCCATCATCTGAAGTTTTCCTGTCCGACATCATCGAGCCGAGTGAATGGCCTCGACACTAGCAGAAAAATTCTCTTACAGATGCCACTTGGGTCAGTTTTCTCGCGGTGACAGGGGCCGGGTGGCGGCTGGTATACTCGGCGCCATTTTTAGCCAAGCTGTGTGAGATTCAATGGAACGCTTTATCGAAAATACGATGTACGCCTCGCGTTGGCTGCTGGCGCCGATCTACCTGGGGCTGTCTTTGGGCTTGCTGGTCCTGGCGCTGAAGTTCTTCCAGGAAATCATTCACGTGATTCCCAACATCTTCACCATGTTGGAAGCCGAAGTGATCCTGCTGCTGCTGTCGTTGATCGACATGGCCCTGGTCGGCGGCTTGCTGGTGATGGTGATGATTTCCGGCTACGAGAACTTCGTTTCGCAGCTGGATATCGATGAAAACAAGGAAAAGCTCAACTGGCTGGGCACCATGGACTCTTCGTCGCTGAAGATGAAAGTGGCGGCCTCCATCGTGGCGATTTCCTCCATCCACCTGCTGCGTATCTTTATGGACGCCAAGAACGTCGATCCACAGCACCTGATGTGGTACGTGATCATCCACATGACGTTCGTGGTGTCGGCGTTCGCCATGGGCTACCTGGACAAACTCACCAAGCACTGATGCCCCGCGCCAGCCTTACTGCTCGACAAAGTAGTAAGGCTGGCGGTTGATCGCCATTTGCTTGATCACCGTGACCGGCTCTTTCAGCCGGTCAGTGTGGTCCGTCAGCGCAACGTTGCCGGGCTTGTCGGCAAGGAAGGCGCGCAGTTCGGCTTCGGTGTTCAGGATCGGCAAGTAGGCCTGCAGGTAGAACACGCTGGCGCCGTCGATGCGCTCGTTGGGTTGGTACATCGCCACCGTCCTGCCTTCGTCTTGTAGGGTCTGGATCTGGCTGATCACCGGCACGAATGAATGGCGCACATCGGCTTTGGGTGCAAACCAGAACGCTGCGCTCAGGTAGCAGGCGATCGCCAGGCTGAAAACCCCGCCGATGATCTGCCGGTGATAGCGGTACAGCCCCGGCTTATGGTCTTTGACCCACTCCAACAGCACCCGCGCATATTCGGCGGCCAATACCGCGGCGGCTGGCGTCAGCGCCATCAAATACACGGTGCGTTTGCTGGAAGCCAGGGTCAGCAGGGTGAACTGCGCCACCAGCCACACGCTGAAAAACAACCGGTAGCGGTTGCGCACCAGGCTTTTGCGGAAGTGCCACAGGCCCAAGTACACCAGGATATTCCAGGGCAGGAAGGCCTCAGGCAGTTTCGCGAGGTAATAGTAAAACGGCTCGTAATGCCCGGCTTCTACGAACGAACCACTGAAGCGCCCGACACTATTGGTCCATAACACTTCACCCACCGCCTGCATCCCGCCGCGCTGAAACAGAAACCCCAGCCAGATCAGCAACGGCACCAACGCCAACAAGGTGAACAGCGCCGGCTTGAGCCAATCGCCCAGCCGCAGGCGCTTATCCATTAGGCTGGTACTGAGCAGGTACACAAAAATCACAATGCCCGGCATCGCCAGCCCCAACACGCCCTTGCTCAACGTGGCGATGACCATCCCGGCGGTAAACAACGCCCAGGCCCAGGTACTCGAACCTTCACGCTCGGGCCGTACCGCCTGGTAAAACCCCAGCAGGGCAGCGGTGACACCGAGGCTGAGCAACGAATCCTCACCCACCCCCCGCACATTGCCCCAATAACTGGCCATGGTCGCCAGGATCAACGCAGCGCTGAGCGCCAGCGTCTGCGGCCGCCCAAACCGCCGCAGCATCCCGTACAACAGCATCACACTGAACAGCCCGGCAAACGCCGACGCCAGGCGCACCGCCCCGGTGCTGGCGTCAAACAGGCGAATCGCCCCGGCGTCCAGCCACAGGCTCAGGGGTGGTTTTTCCAGGAAGGGTTCACGAAACAGGCGCGGCACCACCCAGTCATTGTCCAGGTGCATCGCCATGGCGATCCCGGACACCCGTGCTTCGGTAGAGCCTTGCAGCTCATGGTTGCCGAGGGCGAAGAAGAACAACAGAGCAGCAAGCAAGAGCAGCAGGGGAGCGGGGCGCGTCATGGAGTCTGGCTACCGAGGCATGAGACCGATCGGGCGACCGGTCATGGGTAGTCAGGGAGTATACGAGCGCGATTCTTAACCTTTGGTGAACGGCCGTGGGGTTTTTCTCCGGCGCGTCAGGGCATTTTCAAGCTGGGCACTGCCGCTTTGCCTTGTGCGCTCAGCACCGGCTCCAACTGCTCCCAGGTGAAGGCCAAGTCGTTGTCGCAACCGTCACCATTGGCCGGTGTCGAGAGTTGCAGGCCCTGGGTGTTGAAGCTCAGGTGAAAGTTGGAGTAATCGGTGATCGCGGGGCAGCCCTCGTCGGTGGTGGTTTGCTTGGCCAGCCAAGTGCTGAAGGCGGCCGGCAGCTTCAAATGGCCGGAGTAGGCGTCATGCCATTGCTGATGGCCGCCGAGCCAGGTCCATGGGTCCACACTCTCGCCGGTTTGCAGGTTCCAGGAGTGCAGGCCCCAACTGATGCCCATGGCGCCTTGGCCTGCGGCCCAGCGATAGAACCGCACGGTGAGAAATTGCGATGACCAATAGGCGGGCTCAACCTCGATCTCACTGGTATAGACCGAGCCGTTTCGACCCAGGTATTCACGCCGTTCATAAAAATAGTCGGTTAGATCTTGGTCATTGACGGCCAGCGCGGCGAGTTGCTGATTGATCTTCTGCACCGCCGGGCTATCGCCCTCCAGCTTGAGCGTGACGCGGGGGCCTTGGGTCTTGAGCTGGTAGGTGTGGTTGTGGAAAGTCTTCTTCTCAGTCTTGATCGGCAACGGCGCGGCTTCCATGGGCGCGTTGTAGGCATCGCTGCCGCAGCCGTCCGTGCCAATGCGGCGCAGGGCCAGTGGCAGCGGCGCACCGCCATCGGTTTTGCTCCAGGCACCCGAAAGGGTATCGGCCTGAGGTTTTTGCAGGGCCCAGAAACCGGTGTTGCCTTCCTCCACCCAAGGCGCGTTGTCCTTGGCCTGGGTCAGTTGAATCGGGGTACGGATGCGCTGGTAGTAATAACTGCCATGCTCCCCGTCGGCGCCGTTGAAACACACGGTGATAGCGGACTTGCCCAAAGTGCCTTGCCAAACCCCGGCCAACTCGGCAGCGGTGGCAAGTAAAGGCATGACGGAGAGGGCGATGACGGCGAAGGGCTTGAGCACGAGTATCTGACTTCCGGGTGTCTGATAAAGGCCGTCAGGGTAATGGGAAGTGTGAGGGGATGCCAGCGGGCGAGATGCGCTGAGGCGTCTCGCCCTTTTGCGTGTTTTAGGGTTGTGGCGTCTGGCTGGTGAATGGTTGCGTGTTCAAGACTCGTTCTACCAGTAGCTCACCCAGAACGATCAATTGTTGGGCGCCCAGCAACTTGTGGCGGTGCGCGCCTTCAAGTTCGAAAGCCAGGTCGGTGGTCATGGCGTTGAGGGAGGAGAGGGTTTCGCTGGCCTGGATTAGCAGGGTTTCGGGGTGGATGTTTTCGGCGAGGGTGAAGAGGGTGGTTGGGGGATTGGGGGTGATTTTTTTCATGGCTCAAACTCCTTGATTGATGGAGTCGCCAGACATCGCTGCTAAACGAAAAGGGTGGCGACCGTACGCGGGTTAGCAGACCAGGAATCAAGGAACCCGGCGCACCCGAAAGTGCCCCACGCACAGCCGCCATGACACGAACCAGCGGATGCTGAAAGCATCGCTCGCACGGATGGTGGCTTTGCAGGCCTTGATATTAACCGAGCTGCTAAACCCGGTCGCTGATTTTGCAGCGACCGGGGAAGGCTAGGCTTGTTGGTTGGAGTGCGCTAGTTCATCAACAGCGCGGTATCTTGCGGGAAAATTCCGAAGCCTGGCCCTGTACCGCTTCTAGACGAGCGACACAATGGAAGCCGTGAAGTTTGAGCTCAGTCCCTGGCTTCCAGGCATGGCTTTTTAACGTGCACCCCTGGATCAGCTTCCAGGTTACCCGCAATTGCGATTTCAGTGGCCTCATCACGTTGGTGTCGCATATCTGGTCGTATAGCCCACCACTCCGGACTCTTAATGACATCGGCGCCGGTGATATCCCTGATCATCTTCACAATGTCGAAGGATCGAAGGCCATCTACGTGTTCGCTAAGACTGCTGGTCGTATTGGCCCAAATGGGATCTAGAACGAAGTCGATCCCTTTCATCCTTGCCAGCTTTGCCGCAGGTACGAAATCAGCGTCGCCGGCCACCAGAACAATGACGTCAACCAGTCGGTCCATGGCCAGGGTCGTGATATCCATGCCCAGTTTGGTATCTACGCTTTTTTGCTCCACGTTGTAGTGGAAGTCTGCATTGGTGAGCTCGCTCCAAGCCTTGTGGCCATTAAGCAAAGCTTTGAGTGAGTGGGAGTTGAGCCGCCATTCTCCACTTTTGGCTAGCTCGCCGAGCCTGAGCGCTGTTTTCCTGCTGCACCTGAGATTGTCATGAAGGGCACGTCGTAACTGGTAGGGCGGATGGGTATTGAAATTCAAATGTCCTGGCGTTTTGTGGCCTGGTGGTATGAGTGGGAGACGTACCTGATTGGAGGGCAGCGGACAGTCGTAGTAATAGACTCGGTAGAGTTCCCGGCGGGCGGATCGCTCGTCCTCAATGTGAAGCCTGACCAGCTTCCTGATAATCTGCGCCAAATGTTCCGCGTTCGGCAGCAGGCTGTCTCGGAAGTACTTTCGCCCGAAGAACAGCACGCGCTGAAAGAAAAAACCACCATCGATGAGAACGGCTGTTCGCTTCACTCACTTTTCTCCGGGCAAAAAAAAGCTCAGGACTGCTGGGCAGGTTCTAACAATTGCCTGCGCGCTGTACTGAGCTGGTAGATAGTTTTGTTCAGTCGCCGCCTGAGCGTCAAGGACAAGATGGAAGCCATCTTAGAGCTGGGCTCTACCATTGCTGCGACAGTTGAAGGTTATCTGCGACAGGCGGAGTTGGCCAGTTCACCAACAGCGCGACATCTTGCAGGAAAGTTCCGAAGCCCGGCCCTGTTGACCTCCCCGTCGTCAGGCTCTGTTAAAAGCTCCAGTCCACAGCCTGAACCAACTGGCAGAACGGCCCGTTGAGCGTGGCATTGTGATGAGCCACGATGGCCTCGGCTTTCATCAAGGGCGTATCAGAACAGGTATGACCGTCGGCGATAAGCACCGCATCGAAGCCAAGATCACGCGCAGCACGGCAGGTACTGTCGACGCAGTATTGCGTTTTCATCCCAGTGACTACGACGCCGGTGGCGCCGCTGGAGCGCAGATGGTCAGCCAGGTCAGTCATTGCAAAAGCGTTAGGCCGGCGCTTTTCGAACACCACTTCTTCACCCTGCAACTTCAGTTCCTCTGCAATCAGCGTAAGTGGGCTGCCCGGTTCGATTGGCGAGCCAGCGGGGCCGATGTGGCGCGCGAGAAAAATCGGCGCGCCTGCGCTGCGAGCCTTGTCCATCAGGGCATTCAGTGTCTCCAACAGCTCGTCGCAGCGCCAGGGTTTTTTCGGGCCGTGGATGAGTCCGACTTGGATATCGAGTATCAACAGGGCGTACATGGGTGCATCTCCTTGCGTGTGAACCAGCGACACAAGGGCATAAAAAAGGCCCTGTCCATCGCTGGCGGGCCTTTGAAGTGTTTGTTATTGGCTCACGACACCTCGCACGCTCCGCTTGATGCGGTCGTGGTGGTGGTTGTCGAGGTGAGGCAATAGGTAGTCATGGGGCGACACTAGCATTGTGGTTGATGGAATGCCAGGTACAAAAAAGACGTCTTTGGACGTCTTTTTTGTTGATTCCGGGGGAAGCTGAAAAGCTTTTTCACCTTATTAATTTATATAAAGAATAAGAATCTTAAAAAGTTGAGCTGGAATATTTTGTAAGAAGTTTCCTCATTTTTGGTAGGCTTTTGCCATCAGTCGAGAGGAAATGGAATGCCCGCAGTCATCGTTGAAAACGACACATCGCAATGGCAAGACGAGACCGGTGCTGTCTATCACTTCCCCAAGCGATACCAAGCCTGGCTTGCTGAAGGAACCGAAGTGATCTATTACAAAGGACGCATCCAGGACAAAACCTTTGCTTCTGTCCGCCTCAGCGCCGATCCGCATTATTTTGGTATGGCACGCATCGGCAAGGTCTACGCAGACCGGAAAAGTGATAAGGGTGACCTTTTCGCCTTGATCGAAAACTTCACTCCGTTTGAAAGCGCTATCCCCTCGAGAATTAACGGAGCGTACTTGGAGACGATCCCCGCTACTCGCGTGAACAACTATTGGCGTGACGGGGTTCGGTCCATTTCCCAACTGGATTACGATGCAATCCTAAGTCATGCGAAGCTCCTGTCTTCCCAGGCTGACCAGGGCACACCAAATATCGAAGGCGATCCATTGACCTTTGAGTCGGCCAATGAAGGCAGCAAATCAAGTTACTTTGGAACCCGTTACGAACGCCGGAAAGATCTAAGGGTGAAGGCCATTGCTATCCACGGGCTTGACTGCAAGGCATGTGGCTTTGATTTTGAAAAGGCGTACGGCGAGCACGCGAAGGGCTTCATTCACGTTCACCATATAGTGCCGATTTCGGACTTTGGTGGTGAGAAAGCCGTGAATCCTGAGACCGACCTCGTCACGTTGTGCGCCAACTGTCACGCCGTGGTCCATCGCAAGCGGGATATGACGCTGAGCGTTGATGAGCTGAGAGGCATGTTGCGCGGGCGATGGGTAATCGAGCCTTAGTTTTCTACTGTGTTCAGCCTACGGTTTTTTTGTGAGGCTGAACCCTGAATAGTGACATCGTACCGGTGGGCCCATTAGCCGTTACTGAACCGGCAAGTCGGCTCTTAAGGTATTGCGCGGTCTCCTGATCATTGCCGTATAGGTAGCAGCCTTGCACTGTGTCTCGTGCCTCTCTCGCGCTATGATCAAAGATATCAATTTAACGAGGTGGCAGTGGTATGTCTCGCAAAGCTATTGGCAAAACTGTTGCTCGGACGAGCCGATCTGATGCTAAAGGTGGTGGGCTGCTCACTCAAAAAAAATTCCGGTTTCTTGAGTCAGTGCGGTTCACAAATCTCACGACGATCATGCTACCTGGCGGGGACAAAGCCACGGACTTTGTAGAGTTCACATTCGCCGACTTTAAAAAACTGCTCAAGCAGCACGAAAAAAAGAGCTTGGTCAGCAGCGAGCTTTTAGAAGAGCAAAAGACCTCGTCAAAATATGAACTGAGTAGTGCATTGGAGAAACTGGGTAAGCGCAATCGTGCCCTAAAGAAACATAAGCTGATAGCTGAGCAGCAGGTCGAGAGGGTCGAGGCTCTAGAGCATGCCCTTGGAGTGAGCGAAAACCGGATCGCGGAACTAGAATCGCAGGTAGCGGAGGAGATCGAAAACTTTTCTATCCTCAAGCGCAATTACGACGCCGTTCTCAGAAACATTGACGAGGAGGACGACGGCTCTAGAAGCATGACGCCATCGGCAACTCGCGGATGGGACACAATAACAAGTCGCAGAGCACTGCCAGGTAGCTACGGTACGGGCAAGCGTCGTTGATTTGTGATGACTTTAAGCGGATTTTTGTAAGGTGGTGGCACACTGCCATTTACCCCTATGATCAAGACTCAAGGGATGAGAATGTATCCGCCTTGAGCTGGCGGTTGGAAAGGCGAAGGGCTGGAGCAGGCATGAGAGCTACCTCTGACACCATTTTGGTATTCCAAAAATAGCACCGTATGGCTGGAACTCAAAAAAACTCTCCAGAGCCAAGTAGCGCTTAAATTCATGATTTGCTGGATTTCTGGCACAAAGAAGACGTCCGTGGACGTCTTTAGAGCCGGGGTAATCTGAACCAAGTTTTTATGTATTTGATTCAGTTGATTAATGTTGGTCTGTAAATTTCTTTGGAATACCGATTGGAATACCGAGAAAAGCTGGAATGAGCAATATGCTTCATTTCCGTATCTTGAAAAGGACGGCCAAAAGGATCATTTGTTTACGCCAAGCCGGGCAAGCTGAGCATGCCGCCCTTGGTGCGCTTGCCAAAGCCGGTGGGCATTAGGATTTTGTGTTTTTTCATCTCTGCGAGTACCGCCACCCATTCAGCTTTGCCAAATCGCAGTTTGGTGTTGTTCCAGCTATGCATGACTTCGTCCACGATGGCGTCATCGGAAACCAGGCGGCCTTCGAGAATAAAGTCGTTCCAGGCGGCATAGAGCGTCACACTCATTTCGCAACGATCAGTATCCCAGTCCCGCATTAGCTCGATGACCTGCTCAATGGAGGCGCGTTCAGCGACCGGCCAGGCGTTGCAGTACGCCCGTCGATGCTGCCCTGCTTGGGAAAGCGGGCGGTAAGCATGGCCAACAGTCTCGCGCTCTACGCGCTCATACCACTGCTGGTTTTGCAGCTCGCCTTCGACCGTATTCATCAACTGGCGATCATGGGGGCCAGCAGCATCGCGCAGATAGTCACCCTGAATAGCGGCAAGCCTGGCTACGTGCTCAGCCAAGTAAATCACTTTCTGCAGCTTGCGTTGGCCGAATGTGCGTTGACTATGCAGTCGATGAGTTATTTCTGCAGCGAGTAGGGTACGAGCTGCTTGCCGATCCGTGGCGCTGGGAGACTGCTGGCCATTCTCGGCGAGAGCTCGTTCGACCAGGGTGCTGGCCAACTGCTCATTCAGTTGGCGAGCTTGGGTTAGGCGGGTTTTGAGTTGGTCGCAGAGAACCATAAGTTCGTCGATTTTGGCGACGATGCGGTGTTGTTCTGCGATGGGTGGAATCGGTATGGCAATATTTTTAGATTTGGTTATCGATATATTGTCTTGTCCAGCGGTGCCGATTAGTTCGATGTTTCGCAGAAAGGAACCTTCCTTAAGAAAATTAAGCACATACTGCGGAAGCATTGTTCCTATTAGTCCGAAAAAAACGATTGCTTGGTTGCAGTTCCACTCAGGAAATGTGTTTGGGATTATCGCAACCTTTCCTAGTGGAGGCCCTACGATGTTCATTACAATATCGCCAGGAATCAAAGTGGAGCGTTTCATTTTTGATGAGTGATATTCAGGGCTAACAAATTGCCTTTTATAATCGAAGTCAATTTCTTGATTTCGGATGTTGTAAACCTTCAGGAATGGAATGCCATCTTCATATCGGAACAATTCCGGCGACGGAGTTGACCCTGAGGACACCGGGCGACAAATTTCACCTATGCGAATCCATTCCCAGCTTGTGGGAATATCAAATAATTTTTCGCTCTCAGCAACAGCATCAAGTGACGGTGAGACCTTGATTGTTTTACTCTTAACCAACCCTGCCTTTTCCTCCGCAATGCGTTTCAGCAACTCGCCGGCTGGTTCATCATTGGGGTCCTGCGGCACCAGCTTGCCCATCACGCCCAAGTGCAGCAGGGTTTGTTTGAAGGCGTCGATGCTGGATTCAGTGGTGAACAGGGTGTGGAAGTGTTCGGCCAAGTGCTCCCAATTGTCGGCAAAATCGGTTGCGCCGCTGGATTGGGTCAGACTGTCAAGCAGCGCTTGCACCAGTTGGACGTGGGCGCTTTCGGCGTCGGCCTGTTGGGCTTCCAGTCGATCGCACAGATCCATCAGTTCATCGACTTTAGCGACGATACGATGTTGCTCGTTGATTGGTGGAACCGGAACAAAAAGGCGGGGTATGTCACCCAGATTCAGCTTATTAGTATGGCTGCCTCCAGCCTTAATCTGATCATACTGATGGTACATCATAGGACTTGATAGCACGCAATGAAAATACCGAGAGAACTCCGTTTTCTTCGGAAGTTTCAATAGGCCAACGCTCACGAATAAGCTGAAAGGAACCTCGGTATCCACAATGGTTGGCCGTCCAAGAGTGCCAATCCGACATAGCAAAATGTCTCCTTGCTCAGGGTTGCAGCGTGCATTAATCGTTGTGTGCTCTTCGTGCGAAATGTATTTGCAGTTATCAAAAGAAATAGTTGTCCCATCAATGTCCTTTACAGAAATAAACGGGACGCCTGAGCTTATATACTTGGGCGTATGATGGGTTCCATCAGTGATGAGCAATGTCAGTGTCGCTGTACTGGCCCATTCCCATCCAGCAGGTAACTCAAAGAATTGCTTTTTTTCAGCAACTATTGACGGTGATTTTTGCTTCTTGATTTGGCCTTCAGCCAAAAGTTGCGTCTTTTCCTCGGCAATGCGCTTAAGTAATTCGCTAGCCGGTTCATCATTCGGATCTTGTTGTACCAACTTACCGCGAACTGCTAGGTCCAGGATTAACCCACGCAGTTTTTTTATGCCATTGGGAGCACCGGCCAGTAGCGGCAGATTGTCAGTAAGCAATGTTGTCATGCCTGACGCTCCAGAGCTACCGCCAATACGGCCTTAAGCTGGTCGCGCAGGTCGCTAATTTCGTCTTGCAGGCTGGCGTAGTTGCGTAGCAGTTCATCTGGGTCGTGGCTAATCTGCTCGCCGATATGCGGGTTTTTGCAGTCCAGGTTCCAGTTGCGCGCCTGCAACTCTTCGACGCTGACCTTCCAGGTGAATTCATTTTCCACCCGTGCGGCAAAGCCATCGGCCTCGTTGCCCCACCAGAGTTCTTCGACTGCGAACTCTTCGATACGCATGGGGCGAGTTTTTGAGTAGTTCTTAACGCCCACCGGGTACTGATGTTCGTAGAACCACACCTGTTTGGTCGGCGTGCCCTTGGTGAAGAACAGCAGGTTGGTCTTGATGCTGGTATACGGGTTGAACACGCCGTTGGGCAGGCGAACGATGGTGTGTAGGTTGCACTCGTTCAGCAGCTTTTCCTTGATCCTGCTTTTTATTCCTTCACCGAATAGGAAGCCGTCTGGCAGCACTACGGCGGCACGGCCGCCGTCTTTGAGAAGCTGCATGATCAGTACCAGAAACAGGTCGGCAGTTTCGCGGGTGCGGAAGGCTGCGGGGAAGTTGGTTTCGATGCCATCTTCCTCCATGCCGCCGAAAGGTGGGTTGGCGACGATACAGTGCACGCGTTCACTCGGCCCCCAGCTGATCAATGGTTTGCTCAGAGTGTTGTCGTGGCGGATCTGGCTAGGTACTTCAATGCCATGCAGGATCATATTGGTGGTTGCCAGCAGGTGAGGTAGTGGCTTTTTCTCCACACCAAATATGCTGGCTTGCAGGGCGCGTTCGTCCTCGGCGGTTTTTACATAGCGGCTGCGCTTGTGTTCGATGGCGCAGGTAAGGAAGCCACCGGTACCACAGGCCGGATCCATGACCTTTTCGTCCAGCTTTGGATCGACCATGCGTACCATAAATTCGGTAACCGGGCGTGGAGTGTAAAACTCGCCAGCGTTGCCCGCGTTCTGTAGGTCTCGCAGCAGTTGCTCATAGAGGTTGCCGAACTCGTGCCGCTCCTGGGCTTTGTTGAAGTCCACTCCTACCTGGATTTTGTTGATCACCTGGCGCAGTAATTGCCCGGACTTCATGTAGTTGTACGCGTCTTCAAACACGCTGCGCACCACAAAGGCCGACGGCGTGTTGCTGTACTCATGAAGGTTCTGCAACTGGGGGAACAAGTTATTGTCGATAAAGTCCTTGAGCGCGTCACCGGTCATGCCTTCCGGATCGGCAGCCCAGGTACGCCAGCGGCAACTATCGGGAATGGGCGAACGGTAGTTGTCGTCCATCAGTTCCCACTCAAGCTCGCGGTCATCGAAGATTTTCAGGAACAACAGCCAAACCAACTGACCGATGCGCTGGGCGTCGCCGTCTACGCCAACGTCTTTGCGCATGATGTCCTGGATGGACTTGATGGTGGAGCTAATGGACATGAAATTCTCTCAACGCGTACCGCAAGGGGGGCGAAATTCTACCGGATAGTGTGGACGGCTGCTTTGGCATGTCGTCGGTGTTTAGCCTTTAGCTTGCGTAAAGCTCGTCTTCCAGCTCGTGGATAGCCTTGTTGTAAGCAGCCTTGCCGCCAAAGGCCTTGACCAGCTCGATGGGCGCACCGAACTGGCTAAAAGGGTCAAGCTGTAGGATTTTGATGTCCTCGATATGCTCGATGCCGGTGTCGGCATATTTATCCAGCAACGCCTCCAGAACCTGGCGGGCCGCTCCGGAATACTTCGCGAAATAGTTGCGCTTTTTCACCTGCTCCGCCCGCTCGCGGCGTGATAGGGCAGGCTGATCGAAGGCGACGTGGCAGATCAGGTCGAACGGATCGAGCGGCTTACCCTGCTTCTTTTCCACTTCCTCGGCCAATGCTTCCCACATCACGCCCTGGACGGCCATTTCCTCGATGATGACTTTCTTTTGCTCGGAATCACTCCAGCGCCGGAGGAAGTCATCCAGTGAGGCGAACTGCTTATGTACGCATGTGCGGGTGTAGTCGTGAAGCGACTCGGTGATCAGTCGGCCATCCGGGCCGTAATACTGCACACGCTCGGCGATGACATAAATCGGGACGTTGTCGATGACGTACTTGATGCGTTTTTTGCCCTCATCTTCGCCGGTAAAATCCAGGTCATCGCCCTCGTTATCGTTGCCTGCGCTTATGCCATCTTCATCGGCAAGCGGTTCATCCGGCGGTACGGGGGAGTCATCGCCTTCTGGCGCGTAGATCACCACTGGGTCTCCATCGAAGGCCGTGTCGGCAAACAGCTCGGTGGCCTTTTTGAAGTCCATGATGGTGAACCAGTATTTGCCGTAGTCCTCATTGATGCGAGTGCCGCGACCGATGATTTGCTTGAACTCGGTCATAGATTTGATGTGCTGGTCGAGCACGATCAGCTTGCAGGTCTGAGCATCGACGCCGGTGGTCATCAGCTTGCTGGTGGTGGCAATCACCGGGTAGCGCTCTTCAGGGTTGATGAAGTTATCCAACTCGGCCTTGCCTTCCTGGTCATCGCCGGTGATACGCATGACGTATTTGCGATTCTCGGCCACACGCTCGGGGTTGAGGTTGACCAGGGCTTGGCGCATGCGCTCAGCGTGGTTGATGTCGTCGCAGAAGACGATGGTTTTCTGAAACGGATCGGTGGCCTTGAGGAGTTCGGTAACCTTTTGCGCCACCAGTTGGGTCCGCGCCTCGATAACCAGGGTGCGGTCCATGTCCTTGAGGTTGTAGATGCGGTCTTCGATTAACTCGCCATTCTTATCGAGCATGCCTTTGGGTGGCCGCCAGCCTTGCAGGTCTTTATCGAAGTCGATACGCACCACTTTGTAGGGGGCGAGAAAGCCGTCTTCGATGCCTTGCTTCAAGGTGTAGCTGTAAATCGGCTCACCGAAGTAAGTGATGCTGGATACTTCTTTGGTTTCCTTTGGTGTGGCGGTAAGGCCGACATGGGTGGCGCTGGAGAAGTATTCGAGGATTTCACGCCAGGCGGAATCCTCGGAGGCGCTGCCACGGTGGCATTCGTCGATCACGATCAGGTCGAAGAAGTCGCGGGAGAACTGCTTGTAGATGTTCATCTCTTCATCGGTGCCGGTGACGGCCTGATAGAGCGACAGGTAGATCTCGTAGGAGGTATCGATCTGACGTTTGGCGATCTTGGTCATCGCCTGGCCGAAAGGCTTGAAGTCGTTGTTCTTGGTCTGGTCGACCAGGATGTTGCGGTCAGCCAGGAACAGGATTCGTTTCTTCTGTTTCGATTTCCACAGCCGCCAGATGATTTGGAAGGCGGTGTAGGTCTTACCGGTGCCCGTGGCCATCACTAGTAAGATACGGTCTTGGCCACGTGCTACAGCTTCGACGGTGCGGTTGATGGCATTCATCTGGTAATAGCGCGGCATGCGCCCGGAACCGTCGTCGTAGTAGGGCGCTTCGATCTTGTGCTGAGCGGTATTATCCAGCCCCTTCCACTGGCAGTAGCGCTGCCAGAGTTCTGTGGGGCTGGGGAATTGATCGAGGGTAAGTTCGGTTTCTACTTGGCTGCCTGTACCACTGCGGTCATGAAACAGGAAGCCATCGCCATTGCTGGAGAACACAAACGGTACGTCCAGCGCCTCTGCATAGCCCAGGGCTTGCTGCATGCCGGAGCCAATAGAGTGTTTGTTGTCCTTTGCCTCGATTACAGCGATAGGCAGGTTGGCCTGATGGTAGAGGATGAAGTCTGCGCGGCGTGCTTCGCCGCGGCTGTGCAGTTTACCCCGGACGATGATGCGGCCTTTGGTAAAGCTGACTTCCTCGCGCACCTGCTTGTGCATGTCCCATCCAGCTTGCTGAACGGATGGGGCGATGTACTTGCTGCAGATGTCCCGCTCGGAAAGTGATTTCTTGTCCATGGCTGGCTATGTCCCTATGGCGTGCCGTGGACTTTACCAGATCGGGCTGGAGGCATGCTGCCAGTATTGGTGCGCTAGGCTGACACGCAGCGTGGTAGCCTCGGAAAGCGTACGCTTCTAATCCTTACGTGCGTCGGTTTGTTCCATCCGCGTAATTGCCGCGCGTAGAAGCGGTGCCTGTCAGGTATCTGGGAATTGACGTAGACGATGCCCTTTAGACGGAAGAGCAGACCAATATCTGGCTTGGATAAGCGACGGCTGAGGTCAGGTCGTCGCTATCCGGCCCATAAGGTACTATCCCAATGCTTGGACAGAGTTTGCCAAACGTTTTTCTTGTCCAAATTGGGTGGTGTAGAACCGCTGCTCTATTCCATAGATGAGCATTTTTAGGTCGTTGTCCGTAGAAATGTCAAACATTCCCGAATCTTTGTTAAATTTCAAGCTCTCGCCGCAATAGCCATCAATGTAGGAAAGCATACCTTCTTTGTCTTGCTCGGGTAACGCTGCCAACGTAGCCATAGCCAGTGCAATTCGTTTTCGGTTTGGCTTTGATACTTTGTCGGCATCAAATTCATTGCGGAGCGTAATAAATGGCTCGTCGAGGAATTGCTTAACTTCTTCTTGGGTTGCCTCTTTATAAAGCTCATCGATGCCGGGGAAAATACTGGAAATTGTCGCCAGATTTTTGAAAATCAGCACGTCAAGTGCGGAGAAATATACCGCATCCGGTTGAGCATTGATCACCAACCTCAGTCGATCATCTTCAACCTCTGCCACCTCACCGAATACAAAGGTCTTTCGGCGCAGAAACAGAGAAGGCGTGACTTTCTGAAAGTAGAAATCATCGCCCTGAAGCGCACAGATGTGAGAGATATCCGGAAATTTATCCTTAGGTAGGTCGTCGTAGTCCTTTGCATCGAAGTCCGATGTGAGAATTTCAGAGCAGTAGGTTTGCTCTGAAAACTCTTCGACCTTAAACCAGCACTCCTCGTCCAAATTATGATCAGGGTTGTAAGGAATGCACGCGGCGGGATCAATCTCCAGTTTTGGGAATAATGTGTAATCAGAAATTAACTTGAAGATTGGCTTTTTACGCAGTTTTTTTACTTTTACTAGTACATGGTCCATATGTTCATTCTCGCTCAATAAATGTGTAATTATTTATTCTGAAGGCTTTGGCAATGGCGATATCACTGGGAACCTTGTATCTCTCGCGACTGATGAGGAATATGGAGGCCTTGGATGTCGTGGTTATATTGTAGAACTCATATCCATACAGCAAAAATAAGGGGTTGAAATACAATGCCTGTGACCTGAACGTAAAAATGAAGAGGACCCCATATACAAAAAATAGTGTTTCCCAGTTGCTCACGCTGAGCGCCACGAAGAAATACCCCAGGTAGCTGGGTAGAAAGCTATTGTTTGCGTGCTCGATACTTTCCACCTGCCCTTGTTTGAACTCGTCCTTTCCTAAAAAAGAACTGAGGCGAAGACTAACTCCAGTGAGAAGTATCGGAACCAAAAGATATAAGGCATAAGATACGGCATTAGGTGTTTTGTCTAACCAGGGAAGGCCAGAAAAGAAATGTGCCAGCGTAAGACCTTTTTGAACGAGATAAATGATGACCAGAAGCGACGTAGCATTAAAGGTCAGCAATATCCTGAATATAAAGTTAAGATCAAATCGTAACCTGTCCATAGGTTCCTTAGCTTAAAGATTAGGCATCGCAATATCAGCACTGTAGATCGGAACGATAGCAAATTGCCATATTTTCGTCTAGCGTATGCTTGTTTCGTCAGGTTGATCTCATGCTGGGCGAGTTAGCCTTGCTGGGATTCGTGAAGCCGCCGCATCCGGACCAACAAGTTTCGATGCTTGAGGCTGCAATTGACGTTTGAAACTTTGCTTTCCCCGCTAAACCCTCCGATTCAGCGATCTTTGATCGCGCCGATCGGAGGGTTCACTCGCTTTTTCTCGAAGCCACCTCGTTCCACCGTCTCATTTGGATATCTGATTGGCGCCACGCCTTCTTTTACCCTTCAGTAATTACCACGATCTCTATCGGGCGCAGCGCGGTTTCAGTGTCAAAGCGGATCTTTTCGTGGAGGCATGAATGTAGGTGTGGCGAAAGCGGCGACGCCGGCGACAACCCACGTAGAACGTGACCTGGAACGTGGCGACAGAAGTGGCGACAGTCGCCACTTTCTGAGCGCATTGGCCGTGACGCTTGACCGCCTTTTCGAGTGGGTATAAAAATTGGCGCACGGATCGCTGTCGTTGACAGCACCTGCCCAGGTAGCCAGAACCTTTAAGGCTACGCCACTTGCGTGGTGGTTCTCCCACAGTGCGATTAGCGTCCGGCGGCTCGCACGATCACTTCCCAGGAGTGATGGATGCCTACTCGACTGATCTGCCCACTGCGGCAAACGATGGACCTACCTCGCTGCGCTGCAGCAACCTCACCTCTCGGCTCAATTCGCTGCGCCAATCCGCGCCCGTCTCTTTCTCCTGGAAAGAGACGGGCGTTCGTACCACTGCTGCAAGCCATGTCTTACATGGCATTGCCGCGACTCTCCTCGTGACAATCGGCCTGACAAAGCCGATTCGTCGCCATCCGCAACGACACAGGCACCGGTGCCGCAGCCAATGGAAAGGCTGCACCTGACTGACAGTCAGGCATGCCCCAGAGTGTCTAGATCTTTGCCTTCTCCCACCCATGATCTCTAGGTGCCGAACCCGTCAGTCGGCACAGCCTCCACCCGCCCGCATCTTCGGATGCGTCTAAGGAGGCCAGATTCATGGGTTCATGCCCTCGCTCCCGGTCGTAAGGAGCCGTGCGTTCCGCGTTAGTGAACACCTCACAGGCCGCAGGGGCCTTTATCCCTGATAACACTCAACAGCCGTGGCGGGACTACGTGAGGACAACCAGCAATTACCGAGGAGAGGGCCCATGCAGCAGTTAGATCCGAAGCTTGAACTACCACGACCGCCTCGACCGCTGATTGAGTCGAATCCCGTGGCCCAGCCTTATCCGGTGCAGGCACTGGGTGGGATTCTTGGGCCTGCGGTTGAGCGCATGGCTGAGGTCATCGGTGTGCCCCAGGCACTGGCTGCGCAATCAGCGCTGGCTGCCTCGGCGCTGGCCACTCAAGGTCATGCGGGCTTACAGCTCGACGGGAGAAATTATCCCCTGTCGCTGTACCTGATCACGGTGGCTGCGTCCGGTGATCGCAAGACCGCTGCAGACCGATCCGCACTGCTGCCAGCGCGCCAATGGGAGCGGGAACAGTGGCAACATTATCGTGAGCAGCTCTTTCGGTACCGTGCCGCACAGCGACATGCGCAGCGTATCAATCCTGCCGATCCCGCCCCCACAAACAGCGTACCGCTCGAAGCGGAGCCTTCAGCCCCTCGGCTGATCACCACAGACCCGACGATCGAGGCCCTGATCAAGGGGCTCTGCCATGATTTGCCGAGCATGGGGCTGTTCTGTGACGAGGGCGGACAATTCCTTGGCAGCAGCACCATGAGTCGGGACAACCGTTTGAAAGCGGTCACGACCTTGTCGTCACTTTGGGACGGTAGCCCCATTGATCGTGCTCGCTCTATGGCAGGCGAAAGCCTACGAGCATATGACCGACGCCTGAGCCTGCACCTGATGCTGCAACCGTATCTAGCCATGCAGTTACTCAGTGACCCATTGCTGCAGGGGCAAGGCATTCTAGGGCGCTGCTTGATGACCTGGCCAACCAGTCTAGCCGGGCAACGTAGCTACCAGGCTGTCGACTTGTCCAAAGACGCCGCCCTCAAGCGCTATCATCACCGCCTTTCGGCTCTGTTTTATCAGCCTTGGTCACTTTCCGCTGACGGAGCCTTGCAGCTGTCAAAGCTGAGTCTCAGTCCGCTGGCGCGTCGTCGGTGGATTGATTTGCATGATGCTATCGAAGCTCAGCTGGGGGAGTTTGGCGAGCTGGCCAGCGTACGGCCCAGCGGATCAAAGGCCGCCGATAACCTGCTGCGCGTCGCCGGCATTCTTGCAGTTGTGGAGGAGAGCAGCGTCGTGGAGGTCGACCATATCCAACGGGCCTCCGCTTTAGTCGGCTACTACCTCAACGAGATCCAGCGCCTGACTGAGCAGGAGCCGGTGTGTCGAGTAAAAGAGGAGGCAGACCGGCTGCTGCGATGGCTACAGGTCAAAGATTGGAAGCGTTTCAGTATTCGTGAATTGAATCGCAACGGTCCCCGCTTTGCCCGCAAGAGCAGTCGTCATGCCGCCAAGCTGCTGGTCGAGTTGATTGATCATCAGTGGTTGATCACCGATGGCCACACCTTCGAGGTGCGCCATGTTTAATCTCGATGAAGCGCTGCGCAACCATCTGGCTCAGCGTCAAAAGGAGCCCAAAGCGCGATTTGTCGCCGCTACTGTCGCCACTTTGTCGCCACGCTCAAAACCAGGCAGGACAAGGGTTGTCGCCGATGTCGCCAGTGTCGCCACCACCCATAAAGCTATCGCCTCTACGACAGCCATTATTCAATGGTTGAAAGAGGAGGGGGCGCATCTTTACGTCACCGACAACACGCTGTGTTTTCGCCCGACTGATTGGGCTCAGTTCGCGATTGTAAGTGCGCACTGGCGAGCCCTTTTGCATGATCTCGCGGCAGTCGATCAGGAACAGAAAAATGGCTCGGGTCGGTAAGCGAGCGGGGCGCAATTTCGGCTTCGGTCGCCAGCTTAGCTATGCTGGACCGCAAGCACTGAAAGACCTGTTTGGCGACGGCCATTTTGCTACCGTCAAAGCCCATAGTGATCGCTGGCAGGCGTTCGTGCATTGGTGTCGATCCGATGAAGGACCGAGGGTCAACGACGCGCGCCATATAGACCGCGAGATCCTCATGCGGTACGCCGTCCACGTGCGGGAGCAGGTTGATCAGGGCAACGTCGGCATTGCCACCGCGCAGAACCGACTGTCCAGCGTGAACCGAACGATGGCCGCGCTGCGCGGTGATCAGTACGTCAAAATCCCGAGTCCGAGTAAGGCGCTTGGCTTGCAGCGCTCAAGCGTGCGTAGTGAGGCTCCGCAAGGCCAAGACCGTGCGCAGGTCGAGTTGATCGCGCGGGCGCTGTCAGATCGTCAGCAATCGAGGGTGAGTGCCATTGTGCTCCTCGCCCGTGAGACTGGTATGCGCCTGCGCGAAGCGATCCTGGCCGATCTGGCCCGACTGCAACGTGAGGTTCGGCAACTGGGCAAGATCAACATCCAGGATGGCACCAAAGGTGGTCGATCAGGGGCCTCGGCACCGCGCTGGATTACGGCAACGGATCAAGTTCGCGATGCCCTGGATTGGGCCAGCGCGACCTCACCCAATGGCAGCCGGAATTTGTTGGCGCCCGACGAAAGCTACAAAGACTTTATGCAGGCAGTTGTGCGACCGGCACGGGACATCCTGCATGAGTATGGATTGAAAGGTTTTCATGAGCTGCGGGCGGCTTACGCCTGTGAGCGCTATGAGCAACTAATCGGCTTTCCAGCACCCGTTAATGGTGGTCGTGTTCATCAAGAGGATCGAGCACTCGATCAGCGAGCCCGTAAGCAGATCAGCCACGAGTTGGGACATAACCGCATCGATGTGGTGAGTGCCTACATCGGAGGCCGGCGATGACGGCCGAGTTCGACATAGCGTTGTTCCTGCGCCCCGTGCTCAAAGGTGCACATGCCACGCGGCAGCGGCACATCAGGCAAGCAGAAAGGATGCACGAGGCTATTCGTGAGCGCTGGGGTTGCGCGACTCCCTGGTCTTGGAGAGATAAGCACGTGAGATGGTTTCTGGAGCACTACCTGCGATGCTCAGCTCCAGCTACCGTCTACTACTACGACTTAACAGCAGGGTTGATCCGCCGCAGAAAGGCAAAAGTCGTGGTTGCCTGATAGACCTTTAAGCGTGAGCCCCTGAGTATGGGAATGCGGAGCCTTCCCTTACTCAGGGGCTTGGCTGAAGAGGCGCAGGCATACCAGAGAAGATCTAGCGACCGTCGTCACTCCTTTCGCCCTGCTACACGACACGGATCGTAGCCGGTGTCGCGTACCTTTTGGATGCTCAGCGAATTGGTACGACATTGCGGTCCCTGGTTTGATTGATAGCCGATGCCGACAGGCTGCCGGTGGCCGCGTTCTGGATATGTTCACTCCACCAAGCCATCATCGGACGCCGGCGTTCGATGTAGTCAGTCCTGTTGTAGGCGCTACGAACTTCGTCCTTGTCGACATGCGCCAGCGCGACCTCGATCAGTTCCGGATCCCAGCCATGCTCATTCAGGATGGTGCTCGCCATCGAGCGCAAGCCGTGGCTGACTAGACGGTCCTGAAAGCCCATGCGCTTCAACGCCATGTTGGCGGTCTGGCTATTGGCATGGGTGCGGGGGTTTCTATCTGAGGGGAACACGTACTCTCTGTTACCACTGAGTTGCTTGAGCGTTTCCAGTAACGAAAGTGCCTGATCGGTGAGGGGGATTGTGTGCGGGCGCCGCTTTTTCATGCGCTCTGGCGGAATGGTCCAAATGCGTTTGTCGAAGTCGATATCTGCCCATCGTGTGGTGGCTGCTTCGGCGGGGCGGGTCATCGTGTGCAACTGCCATTCGATCAGGCAGCGGGTCGTGCGCTTGATGCTGGCATTCGCGATTTCCATCATGAGCTCGGGAAGCTCCTCAGGTGGTAGCGCAGCCATGTTCTCTTTCTTGGGTTTCTTGAACACCGCCCGAATTCCATTGAGGGGGTTCGCAAATATCAGCCCGGAGTTGACCCCGTAGGTCATGATCTCGTTGAGTCGTTGACACAATCGTTTCACGGTTTCGAGGCTCCCTTTGGCCTCGATGGGGCGAAGGATCTTGATAACCATCGGAGCGGTGATTTGAGAGAGCGGCGTTGTTTTCATGCTTGGGAAAACATGGAGTGTCAGCGATCTCCAAATGTCTTCGGCGTAGGCTTTGGTTACGGAGTCTTTCTTCAGCTCGAACCAGGCGGTGGCCACCTTCTCGAAAGTGTGTTCAGTCTCAGCAAGTTTGGCTTGCCTTACTTCATCACGCTGGGTTTTGGGATCAGTGCCCAAAGCGAGCAGCTCACGCGCCTCTGCGGCTTTCTTCCGGGCGTTGGCTAGCGAAAGGTCGGGGTATGGACCAAGCGCCATATTGATACGGCTTCTGGTCAGGGGCTCGCGGTAATTGAAATTCCACATCATTGAACCGCTCGCGCGGACTCGAAGCTGTAAGCCATCGCCGTCGCTGAGGACGAAATCTTTACCAGTTGCCTTGACTGCCTTGAGCTGGCGATCGGAGAGGCGGGTTGCGTTAGTAGGCATGGGGCTACCTCCAGCACCGTTTTGGTATCCTGAAAATAGCATTTGGCAGTCCGGGATACCACCTGGGATACCAAAGCGGCTGGAACTCAGAAACTCTCCAAAGCTCCCATAAGCGCTGAAACCCCTGTATTCACTGGATTTCAGGCACAAAAAAAGACGTCCGTGGACGTCTTTAGATGATGAGGTGGTGGAGCCGGGGGGATTTGAACCCCCGTCCGCCAGTACTCCGCTGTCGGTACTACATGCGTAGCCGTTTCTATTAAGTTAACCCTCAGCGACCCGAAGGGCAGGGTGCTTTGGGCGAGTTGTGTAAGTTTTAGCCGCTTCGTCCACAACGTACTGCACGGCGATTCTGTTCTATATGACAATCACTTTGGGTTTACAGACATCCCCTGGTGATTGCTGGACCCGAAGGTACCAGAAGCTCAGGGCTAAGGCTGCTTACGCAGCGAGAGCGAATTCCTGGCCGTAGTTTTCGTCATTGGCAACTATAAGAAGTTGCAACAGTGGATTTACGAGTTCTGTTACCAACTCGGCATGCACCTAAAGTTTCGCGACCGGCGTCGAATCCTAAACGGCCCCGTGCTTGTAACTCGTTGTTTCTTAGTGAGTGACAAGCCTGTGCAGTGTACGCCAAAACGTCAGCGAAGGCCAACCCGAAGGTTGGCCCTCTCGCTTACTGGCCGCCTTTCTCGCTGTTTTGCAGGTCTTGCAGGGCCTTGGAGGTGATTTCGATGCATTTCTTCTCATCACCGGCGGCGTGGGCGGCCTTGGCCTGGGAGACGGCAGTGTCTATTTCGCCACTTTTACCGCTGGTGTCGGTGGCGAGCAGGGCTTTGCCGTTGTTGATTTTGTCCAGGTTGATCTGGCACAGGTCTTTGTCACCGGCGGCGAAAGCGGGGGAGGCGAGCATCGCAGCGGTCATGAACAAGCCAGCAAGAGCGGAACGCTTCATAGGGTGTCTCCTTGCGCAAAAGGGCTCGACGCTGCTGGCGTGCAACCGCTGCCAGCGACATCACTGATGGGCCTCGTTTGTCGAGGCCTATGCAGATGACTGCGCCGGTGCGCGAGGGTTCGGTTTTTTTGCCGGGTCAGTGGGCGCGGGCGCGGGTGACGCGGTCTACCAGGTAGACCAGGCCGTGGTAGTCGATGCCGCCATGCTGGCTCAGGCCGATCTCGCAGGTGCGGCTGGTGGAGATGCCTTCGCTGCAATATTGCACGGCGTCCTTGAGGGAGCGCAGGGCGTGGGCGTTGAGCTCTGGGGTGGTGAAGCCTTTGTCGCCGGCAAAGCCGCAGCAATGAATGCCTTCGGGGATCGCCACGGTTTTTGCGCAGCGGCGGGCCAGTTCGATCAGGGCCTGGCTTTCGCCCAGATGTTGGGTGCTGCAGGTGACGTGTACGGCGATGGGTGCTTCCTGGGGGGTGAAGTCGAGGCGGTCCATCAGGTGGGTGCGGATAAAGCGCACTGGGTCGTAGAGGTCCAGGCGCGTTTCTCCCAACTCTTGCACCAGGCGCAGGGTGCAGGGGCTGGTGTCGCAGTAGATCGGGTCGAGGCCGCCGCGGCTGGCGTGGAGCAGGGCGCCGATCAGTTCCTGGCGCTTGTGTTCGGCCTGCTCGGCGTAGCCTTTGGACGCGAAGGGTTGGCCGCAGCAGAGGCTGTCCTGGTTGTCGGGGAAGACCACCTGGTAACCGGCTTTTTCCAGCAGATGGCGGGTTTTGTCGTACAGCGACATTTGCTCTTTATCGCCGGCTGCCGGGCCCATGGCGCGGGAGACGCAGGCGGCCAGGTAAACCACGCGTGGGCGCGCGTCCGTCACTGCCGGGCTGAAGCGGATGGCCTTTTCGGGCTGTGGCATGGCGTTGGTCCACTGCGGAATTTGCCCTTTGGACAGCTTGGTCAGCGTGCTCGAGAGCTTGGCCAGCCGTGGAGCACCCAGCAGCATGCGCGCACCGTTGGCGACGTGCAGGGTAAAGCGCGCACCTTGCAGTGCGGTGGCGAAATGGCTGGCGAGCCAGTCGGCGGTTTTCGTACGGTCGGCCTCGCGGCTGCGCAGCTTTTTCACCAAGTCGCCGGTATTGATGCCTACAGGGCAGCGTTGCGCGCATAAGCCGGTGGCGGCGCAGGTGTCGATGCCCTGGTAGTGGTAGGCCGCTTCCAGTTCGGTGGTGTCCACGCCTCCGCGTTTTTTGGCCTGGATATCGCGCCAGATCACGATGCGCTGGCGCGGGCTCAGGGTCAGGCCTTTTGATGGGCACACCGGCTCGCAGAACCCACACTCGATGCACTTATCCACAAGCTCATCGGCGGCGGGCAGGGGCTTGAGGTGTTTGAGGTGGATCTGCGGGTCTTCGCTGAGCACCACGTCCGGGTTGAGGATGCCGTTGGGGTCGAGCAGGCGCTTGAGCTGCCACATCAGTTGATAAGCGTCGCTGCCCCATTCCAGTTCAACGAACGGCGCCATATTGCGGCCGGTGCCGTGTTCAGCCTTCAGCGAGCCACCGAACTCTACCGCCACCAGTTGCGCAACGTCGTCCATGAACGCTTGATAGCGTGCGACTTCTTCGCTGCTGTTGAAGCCCTGGGTGAACACAAAGTGCAGATTGCCTTCCAGGGCGTGTCCGAAAAGGATGGCTTCGTCGTAGTGATGTTTGTCGAACAGTGCGATCAGGCGGTTCACGCCAATCGCCAGTTGTTCGACCGGGAAGGTCACGTCTTCGATGATCACGGTGGTGCCGGTTTTGCGCACGGCACCTACGGCCGGGAAGGTGTCTTTGCGGATGGCCCACAGGCGCGCGTTTTCCAGTGGGTCTTCGGTGAAGTCGACTTGTTTCTCCACGGGAAACGCCGCCAGGGACGCCATGATGCGCGTCAGTTGTTCGTGCAGCAGTGATGACGAAGCGGCGCGGGATTCGATCAGCAGTGCGCAGGCGTTTTCCGATAGGTGCTGTACGAAAGCAGGCATGCCCGGTTTGTCCTGTACCGAGCGCATGCTGCGTCGGTCCAGCAGTTCAACGGCGGAGACTGGCTGGGTTTTCAGCACGGTGACGGCGTTGCAGCAGGTTTCGACATCCGGGAAGACGATCAGCGCCGAGGCTTTGTTGGGGTGATCGATCACGGTGTCGTAGGTGACCGCACTGATAAACCCCAGGGTGCCCTCGGAGCCGACCAGCAGGTGGCTGAGGATGTCCAGCGGGTCATCAAAATCCACCAACGCATTGAGTGACAGGCCGGTGGTGTTTTTCAGTCGGTATTTATGGCGAATCTTTGCCGCCAGCTCAGTATTTGCCCTTGTTTCGCGTCCCAACAGGGCCAGGCGTTCAAGCAGTGCGCTATGTGACTGGCGGAAGGCTTGCACGCTGGCGGCATCTTCGGTGTCCAGGCGGCTGCCATCGGCCAGCACCAGGCGGATGCCCGCCAGGGTGTGGTAGGTGTTTTGTGCCGTGCCGCAGCACATGCCACTGGCATTGTTGGCGACGATACCGCCGATCTTGCAAGCATTGATGGACGCTGGGTCCGGGCCGATCTTGCGCCCGAACGGTGCGAGCCAGGCGTTGGCCTGGGAGCCGATGACGCCGGGTTGCAGGCGTATTTGGGTGCCTTGCCCGCGAATTTCGCGGTGGTTCCAGTTATCACCCAGCACGATCAGCACCGAGTCGCTGATGGCCTGGCCCGAGAGGCTGGTGCCTGCGGCACGGAAGGTCACCGGCACGCGGTCGCGCTGGGCCAGTTGCAGCAGGGTTACCACTTCGTCTTCTGACTCCACGCGAATCACCAGCTGTGGGATCAGTCGGTAGAAGCTGGCGTCGGTGCCGAAGGCGAGGGTGGAAAGTGGATCGTCGAAGCGGCGATCTTGCGGGATCAGTTGTGCGACGTCGCTCAGGAAAGCAGCAGGCAGGCTCATCGGTCCTCCAGAAATAGCAGACGCCGGAAGGATGCCCCGGCGTCGATTCTTACCCTATTACGTGCAGGTCTCAGTGCACCAGCATACCGGTGAACCAGTACGCCTGCGCCAAGGTGATCAGCCCGACGATGGTGGCAAAAAACAGGCTGTGCTTGAGGGTAAAGCGGAACAGGTCGGACTCCTTGCCCACCAGGCCGGTGGCGGCGCAGGCCACGGCGATTGATTGCGGCGAGATCATTTTGCCGGTCACGCCTCCGCTGGTGTTCGCGGCTACCAGCAGGGTGTCGTTGACGCCGATCTGGTGCGCAGTAGTGGCTTGCAATGAGCTGAACAGGGCGTTGGATGAGGTATCGGAGCCTGTCAGGAAAACCCCCAGCCAGCCAAGGAATGGCGAGAAGAACGGGAAGGCGGCGCCGGTGCCGGCCAGAACCAGGGCCATGGTCGAGGACATGCCGGAGTAGTTGGTGACGAAGGCGAATGCCAGCACCATGCCGATGGACAGGATCGGCCAGCGCAGCTCAAAGAAGGTCTCTTTTAAAGTGGTAAGACCAGTTTTTACGTCGATTTTCAACACCAGCATGGAGACCAGTGCCGAGAAGAAGATTGCAGTACCGGTGGCCGAAATCGGGTCCAGCTTGAAGACGGCCGGGATGGCGGTGGGGTTGGTCACGATGGGCGCGACTTTAACCACCAGTTGATCCAGGTGCGGGATCGCAAAATTGAACACCCAGCCGTACATCGAGCCGCCCGCGGCGAACAGGGCCTTGAAGGGTTTGAGAGTCCAGATGGTCACCAGTACGGTGAGGATCAGGAACGGCGACCACGCCTTGAAAATTTGCCCCAGGCTGTAGGGCGAAACCACGGTGTTGCGCGGCAAGCCGAAGCCACCGGCGCTGGAAGTGACCGCCACGCTGGATGTAGCGCCGGCAATTTGTGCGCCTGCGGTGCGCTTGGGTTGCCAGACTTTCAGGAACAGCGTCAGGGCAATCAGGCTGGCGAGTGCCGAGGTGATGTCCGGCAGCTCAGGGCCAATGAAATTCGAGGTGAAATATTGGGTGACGGCAAAGCTCAAGCCCGCCACCAGGGCTGCCGGCCAGGTTTCGCGAACGCCGCGCAGGCCGTCCATCATGAACACCAGCCAGAACGGCACGAACAGCGACAGCAGCGGCAGTTGGCGGCCGGTCATGGCGCCAATCTTGAACGCGTCAATACCGGTGACCTGGCCGGCGACGATGATCGGAATGCCCAATGCGCCGAAGGCCACAGGCGCGGTATTGGCGATCAGGCACAGGCCTGCGGCGTACAGCGGGTTGAAACCCAGGCCTACCAGCAGCGCGGCGGTGATCGCCACGGGCGCGCCGAAACCGGCCGCGCCTTCGAGGAAGGCGCCAAAGCAAAAACCGATCAGCAACACCTGCAAGCGCTGGTCGTCGGTGATCGACAAAACGGAGCTGCGGATGATTTCGAACTGGCCGCTCTTGACCGTCAATTTGTACAGGAATACCGCTGCGACGATGATCCAGGCGATGGGCCACAGGCCGTAGGCAAAGCCATAACCGGCTGCAGCCAGCGCCATGTCTACCGGCATCTGGAAGGCGAAAATGGCGACTAGGATCGACAGGGCCAGGGTGATGCTGCCGGCCACATGGCCTTTGAGGCGGAACACGGCCAGCGCCAGGAAGAAGAATACGATGGGAATGACGGCGGCCAGTGCGGACAGGCCGAGGCTGCCGAGTGGGCTGTAAAGCTGTTGCCAGGTTTGCATATGGGGTGGCCCCTGATTGTTGTTGTTTGATGAGCTTGGATAATTGGTAATACCAATTTACAATCGCTGTGGGCTAGATTAAGAGGCTGGGCAGGGGTGTGTCAATTTGCCGCCTGCGAAACTTTGGTCGTAGGTCGGTAGGCGGGGTGTTCTGATCGGCGAAATTGAAGGCGTTCTGATAGGTGCTGCCGGCACGTCGATAGGCCAGAATAGGGGCCCCGGCGAGTGGTCGGGATGGTGGAGAGTGAGTTATGGGGTTTGATCAGGTGCGTCAGCGCCGTTTGTCTGACGATATTGTCGAGCAGCTTGAGGGGATGATTCTCGAGGGCACGCTGAAGTCGGGCGAGCGCTTGCCGGCCGAGCGCGCGTTGGCTGAGCGCTTTGGTGTATCGCGCCCGTCGTTGCGTGAGGCGATTCAGAAACTGGCGGCCAAGGGGTTGCTGGTCAGTCGCCAGGGCGGTGGTAACTATGTGGTGGACTCCCTGGGTTCGACCTTCAGCGATCCGCTGCTGCACTTGTTGGAAAGCAATCCCGAAGCGCAGCGCGATCTGCTGGAGTTTCGCCAGACCCTTGAGGCTTCGTGTGCTTATTACGCGGCGTTACGCGCCACGGAGGTTGACCGTGAACGGCTGACCGCAGCGTTTGAAGCGTTGCAGGATTGCTATGCGCGCGCCGACGAGGTGAGCCGAGTGGAGGAGGGTGCTGCGGATGCAAGGTTTCACTTGGCGATTGCCGAAGCCAGTCATAACGCCGTGTTGCTGCACACCATTCGCGGGCTGTTCGACCTGCTCAAGCGTAACGTAGTGACGAATATTGGTGGCATGTACCAGCAGCGTACCGAGACCCGCGACATGCTGATCAATCAGCATCGGGACTTGTACCTGGCCATCATCGAGGGGCGGGCGGAGCAGGCGCGCGAAGTCTCGACACGGCATCTGCTGTATGTGCAGGAGGTGTTGGAGGAGGTGCGTCAGGAAGTGCAGCGTGTGGCTCGGGCGGAGCGACGCAAAGGGATGTAGCCCGCCTGGGCTACACCGTCACAAGGATTACTCTTCCTTGCCTTTGTTGCGCACGGCGCGATGCAGCTCGCGATTGGAATCGCGCTCGCGTTCGGTGTCGCGCTTGTCGTATTCCTTCTTGCCCTTGCCCAATGCGATCTCGCATTTGACCAGGTGCTTGCTCCAGTACCAGGACAAGCAGACGCACGCGTAGCCTTTTTGCTGCACGGCTGCGGCGAGCTTTTCGAGTTCGCGGGCATTGAGCAACAGCTTGCGCGTACGCACCGGATCGGCAATCACGTGGGTGCTCGCGGTGGTCAACGGGGTGATATGACTGCCAAGCAGCCATGCCTCGCCATCCTTGAGCAGCACATAACTGTCGACCAGCTGCAGTTTGCTGGCACGCAGACTTTTTACTTCCCAGCCGGCCAGGACCAGACCAGCCTCGAACCGATGTTCGATGAAGTAATCGTGTCGCGCTTTTTTATTTTGCGCGATGGTCCCTGTGGGGTGTTTCTTTTGTTTAGCCATAGGGGCGGCATTATAGGGAGTTGCGAGCGTGTCGGCTACGGTCAACCTGTGTGCTTGAGCGAGTTGGACGAATCCCGGACAATGCGGGCAGTTCTTTGGTTTTTTTCTCTCGCGGATTGGGCTGTTCTTTCGCGATGTTTGCCTTAAGCAGTGGAAGTAACGCTCACATGACGACGCATATTCAACGTTCGGCCCTGTTGCCCTATCCGGCGCAGGCGCTCTATGACCTGGTCAACGACGTGGCGCGTTACCCGGAGTTTCTGCCTTGGTGCTCGACAGCCGAGGTTCTGGAGAGCAGTGACGAGCACATGGTTGCCAGTGTGGGGGTGGCCAAGGGCGGCCTCAGCCAGCATTTTGTGACGCGCAATGTGCTGGTGCCGGGCCAATCCATCGAAATGAACCTGCAGGAAGGGCCGTTCACCCAACTGCACGGTGTGTGGGTGTTCAAGGCGCTGACGGACAAGGCCTGCAAGATTAGCCTGGATCTTTCGTTTGATTATGCCGGGCCGATTGTTCGTGCGACTTTAGGGCCTTTGTTCAATCAGGCAGCCAATACCCTGGTGGACGCATTCTGTCAGCGCGCCAAGCAACTGCATGGTTGAGATCGAGGTGGTGTTCGCCGCCGAGGATCGCCAGGTGTTGCTGGGGGTAAAGGTGGCTGAAGGCACTAATTTGCGCGAAGCGGTGCGGGCGTCGGGAATGGCGGCGCATTTTCCTGATGTTGATCTGGCTGATTGCCCGCTGGGTATATTTGGCAAGGTTGTCGCGGATGCCGGGACGCGTTTCGTACAAGCGGGCGACCGTATTGAGATCTACCGGCCTTTGCTGGCCGACCCTAAAGAGGTGCGCAGGTTGCGCGCGGTCAAGGCGGCATTGGCCAGGCAAACGAATTCTTGAGCTTGCCAAATGGCAGCCTAGCTATCTGGAGCGCCGCGATCCAACTGTGGGAGCTGGCTTGCCTGCGATGACGCCCTGATAGCCAGCGCATATCTGCCTGATGCCCGCGATCCAAATGTGGAAGGGGGCGGTTCCGATAGCGGATATGTACTCGATCTGATCCAGGATCCTGGTCGACTGTCAGATCGCTTTCGCAGGCAAGCCAGCTCCCACAGGTTCAGCGTCGCACCAAGGTTATGTAGATGCCTATGTAGATGGCAGGCAACAAAAAGCCCGGCATGCCGGGCTTTTTATCGAGCGCAAAATTATTGCGGGCTGGTGTCCAGAGGCTCAGGCGTCGGGACGGGCACGGTTTCCACGTTGTCGATGTCTTTCTGGATGGTGTCCAGCAACGAACCTGGCTTGGCCGGTACCTCGGATTTCGGTTTTTCGGCTTCTTGCGCAGGTGCGGTCACGTTGGTGCCGCTGTCCTTGCCCAGCAAGGCTTCATCGCGGCTTACGCCGGGCATGAAGTCACCGGACAGGCTCACGAGCTGGTCATTGCCATTGAAGATGACACTGACGCGCTCCTGCTGGCGTTCACCGCCACCAGGCTGCAGGCTGTAGAGATAATCCCAGCGATCGGCATGGAAAGTGTCGGTCAGCAGGGGATTACCCATGATAAACCGTACTTGCCGTCGGGTCATTCCCGGGCGTAACTGGTCTATCATGTCCTGCGTGACGACATTGCCCTGCTGGATGTCGATTTTGTAAACCCCGGGGAATGAACAACCGGCGAGTGCGAGCAGTCCCACAAAGGTGAAACTGGTTAGCAAGAGCTTGGTGTTTTGCATCGGTGGGCGACTTCCACTATCTTGGCTGGGACAACGTAAACGCCGATCATACCCGTATTAAGAGAAGCTGCGAAGCAGCATCCGCGAGAAAGCTAACCATGGTTGAAAATAGCGAACTACGCAAAGCCGGTCTCAAAGTGACTCTGCCACGAGTCAAGATTCTACAAATGCTCGATTCTGCTGAGCAGCGCCACATGAGTGCCGAAGATGTTTACAAGGCGCTGATGGAGTCTAACGAGGACGTCGGCCTGGCCACGGTCTACCGTGTACTGACCCAGTTTGAAGCCGCAGGGCTGGTGGTTCGTCATAATTTCGACGGCGGTCATGCGGTGTTTGAATTGGCTGACGGTGGTCACCATGACCACATGGTTGACCTGGATACCAACGAGGTTATCGAGTTCACTAGCCCTGAAATCGAAGCGCTGCAGCACAAGATTGCTGAGGAGCATGGGTTCGATTTGGTCGACCACAATCTCGTGTTGTACATCCGTAAGAAAAAGTAAAAATCGACGCAGTTTTGCTTTGCGAAACGATTGAAGGCGACCCTCGGGTCGCCTTCGTGCTTTCTATAGAGTGGAAAATGTCGCTTCAGGCCTTCGCGGCCACCACCATTTTTTTCGCGTGAGCCAAGGACTCCTTGGTCAAGTCGATACCGCCGAGCATCCGCGCCACTTCTTCCACCCGTTCCGACTTGTTCAGCTTGGAGACGGCGGTGTGTGTCGCGTCGCTACCGCGCACCTTATGCACAAACAGGTGCTGATGCCCTTGGGCTGCCACTTGCGGCAAGTGGGTCACCGTAAGCACCTGGCCGCGATCCCCCAGGCGACGCAGCAATTGGCCAACAATTTCTGCGGTTGGTCCGCCAATGCCCACATCCACTTCATCGAATACCAGGGTGGGTACGCGTGAGGTCTGGGCGGTAATCACTTGGATCGCCAGGCTGATCCGCGAGAGTTCGCCGCCGGAGGCCACTTTGGCCAGGGCCTTGAGCGGTTGCCCGGGGTTGGCACTGACCAGCAGTTCGACGTGCTCCAGCCCATGGGGCTGCAATTCTTGACTGGCGTTGGGATGCAGCTCGATGGTGAAGCGCCCGCCTGGCATGCCCAGGCGTTGTATTTCCAGTTCAACGGCGCTTGCCAGGCTAGTAGCTGCCTGCTGGCGCAGAACGCTCAGCTCCCGGGCTTTTTCCTGATAATGACGGGCAAACGAAGCGAGCTCCTCGCCCAGTCGTTCGATGGATTCGTCGTTCGCGTTGAGTGTTTCGATTTCATCCAGCAGTTTCTGCTGCATGGTTGCGACTTCAGTCGGCTGGATTCGATGCTTGCGAGCCAGGGTATAAATAGTGTCCAGGCGTTCTTCTATTTCCTGCAGGCGAGCTGGGTCAGCGTCGAAATGGTCCAGGAAACGATTGAGTTCGCCCACGGCTTCCTCGACCTGGATCTGTGCGCTGGTCAGCAGGGTGGTCGCTTCGCTCAGTGAGCCGGAAGCATTGTTCACACTGGACAGGCGGTTGAGGCTGGCGGTCAGTGCGTTGAGCACATTGCCGGAATCGCTCTCGCTGCATTGCTCGACCACTTGGCGGCAGATGCCCAGCAAGGTTTCGGCGTTGGTCAGGTTCTTGTGTTCCTGCTCAAGTTGCTCCAGCTCTGTCTCACCCAGGCCAAGGCTTTCGAGCTCTTCCAATTGGTAGCTGAGCAACTGGTGGCGGGCGCGTTGTTCGTCGCCGGAGTTGGAGAGGCGCTCCAGTTCCTGGCGTGTCTGGCGCCAGCGTTGGGCGGCCAGTTGAACTTGCCGGGAAAGATCGGTGGCGCCGGCGTACTCATCGAGCAGGCGACGGTGGGTATCGGTTTTCAGCAGGGATTGGTGTTCGTGCTGGCTGTGGATATCGATCAGCAATTCGCCCAGGGCTTTCAGGTCGCCCAGTGGGCAAGGCGTGCCGTTGATATAGCCGCGGGAGCGCCCCTCGGCGGTGATCACCCGGCGCAGAATGCAGGGGCCTTCATTATTAAGGTCGCGCTCGGCCAGCCATGCTTCGGCTTCGGGTATGTCCGCCAGGTCGAAGGTGGCCAGGATGTCGGCCTTGTCGGAGCCAGGGCGTACCACGCCACTGTCGGCGCGGTCGCCAAGCGTCAGGCCGAGGGCGTCGAGCATGATCGACTTGCCGGCGCCGGTTTCGCCTGTGATTACGCTCATCCCGCGATCCAGTTCAAGATCCAGATGTTCAACGATGGCGTAGTTATGTACAGACAGGTGCACGAGCATGACGGCCGCTCCCAGGCTTTAGGTCTGGTTATTTATACAGTGTTTTGTTCAAGCCTGACAATCCTGACACTTAGCTCGATTTGCTTGAGTCTCGAATTTTTTTAGCGCGATGTGGAATGAGCGAGAAGGAAATGATCCAGGTCAGTCGAAAGACTTTTGGTAACGCCTGCGCCCTTGAACCTGGAAATTGTGGCCCCATATACCGGAGCAGAAGCGCGAGTTGAGTTCGCGCATGATTTTGAAAGGAGAAATCTATGGCTGACGAACAGACGCAGGATACGCAAACTCCAGACGCCAATTCGGCTGCCGGTGATGAGCTGGCGACTCGTGTGCAAGTGCTCGAAGAGCAATTGGCCGCTGCGCAGGATCAATCGTTGCGTGTTGCCGCCGATCTGCAGAACGTCCGCCGCCGTGCCGAGCAGGATGTAGAGAAGGCCCACAAGTTCGCGCTGGAAAAATTCGCCGGTGACCTGCTGCCGATTATCGACAGCCTGGAGCGTGGTCTTGAGTTGTCCAACCCGGACGATGAAAACATCCGCCCAATGCGCGAAGGCATCGAGCTGACCCTGAAAATGTTCCAGGACACCCTGAAGCGTTATCAGTTGGAGGCTATCGATCCGCAAGCCGGCGAGCCGTTCAATGCTGAACATCACCAAGCCATGGCCATGCAGGAAAGCCATGACCTGGAGCCCAATAGCGTCATCAAGGTGTTCCAGAAGGGCTACCAGCTCAACGGTCGCCTGATGCGTCCGGCAATGGTGGTGGTGAGCAAGGCTCCTTCACCCGTTGCACCTTCTATTGATGAGCAGGCTTGAAATTCGCCGTAAGGCCCCCATCTATAAGTCAAGCGTTTAAGTGCTACCGCAGTTAGCCAAAACTGCTGCGGCAACCAAATTCAAGTTTCGGGAGAGTAAATCATGGGCAAAATTATCGGTATCGACCTGGGGACCACCAACTCCTGCGTCTCCGTGCTGGAAAACGGCGTTGCAAAAGTTATTGAAAACGCCGAAGGCGCACGTACCACTCCGTCGATCATCGCTTACGCCAACGACGGTGAAATCCTCGTCGGTCAATCGGCCAAGCGTCAGGCGGTGACCAACCCGCATAACACCCTGTACGCGGTAAAGCGTCTGATCGGTCGTAAGTTCGACGAAGAAGTCGTACAGAAAGACATCAAGATGGTGCCTTACAAAATCGCCAAGGCCGACAACGGTGACGCCTGGGTTGAAGTGAACGGCCAGAAAATGTCGCCACCGCAAATCTCGGCTGAAATCTTGAAAAAGATGAAGAAGACCGCCGAAGACTACCTCGGTGAAGCAGTGACTGAAGCGGTGATCACCGTTCCTGCCTACTTCAACGACAGCCAGCGTCAGGCCACCAAAGACGCCGGCCGCATCGCGGGCCTGGATGTAAAACGTATCATCAACGAACCAACCGCAGCCGCACTGGCTTACGGTATGGACAAGGCCAAGGGCGACCACACCGTGATCGTTTACGACCTGGGTGGCGGTACGTTCGACGTCTCCGTGATCGAGATCGCAGAAGTTGACGGCGAGCACCAGTTCGAAGTGTTGGCCACCAACGGTGACACCTTCCTGGGTGGTGAAGACTTTGACATTCGTCTGATCGACTACCTCGTTGACGAATTCAAGAAAGAAAGCGGCATGAACCTCAAGGGCGACCCGCTGGCCATGCAGCGCCTGAAAGAAGCCGCTGAAAAAGCCAAGATCGAACTGTCTTCCGCTCAGTCGACTGACGTGAACCTGCCGTACATCACTGCAGATGCTACCGGTCCTAAGCACTTGAACGTGAAGATCTCGCGTTCCAAGCTCGAAGCACTGGTTGAAGACCTGGTTCAGCGCACCATCGAGCCTTGCCGCATCGCGCTGAAAGACTCCGGTATCGACGTTGGCTCGATCAACGACGTGATCCTGGTCGGCGGTCAGACCCGTATGCCACTGGTTCAGAAACTGGTTACCGAGTTCTTCGGCAAAGAAGCCCGTAAAGACGTGAACCCGGACGAAGCTGTTGCCATGGGTGCTGCTATCCAGGGTGCGGTATTGGCCGGTGACGTAAAAGACGTGCTGCTGCTGGACGTGAGCCCGCTGACTCTGGGTATCGAAACCATGGGTGGCGTGATGACTGCGCTGATCGAGAAAAACACCACGATTCCTACCAAGAAATCCCAGGTGTTCTCGACTGCCGATGACAACCAGGGCGCCGTAACTATCCACGTGCTGCAGGGCGAGCGTAAGCAAGCCGCTCAGAACAAGTCCCTGGGCAAGTTCGACCTGGCTGAGATTCCACCAGCACCACGTGGCGTGCCACAAATCGAAGTGACCTTCGACATCGACGCCAACGGCATCCTGCACGTCGGCGCGAAAGACAAGGCCACCGGTAAAGAGCAGAAGATCACCATCAAGGCCAACTCCGGCCTGTCTGATGAAGAAATTCAACAGATGATCCGTGATGCTGAAACCAATGCTGAAGCCGACAAGAAGTTCGAAGAGTTGGCAGGCGCCCGTAACCAGGGTGACGCGCTGGTTCACTCGACGCGCAAAATGATCGCTGATGCTGGCGACAAAGTGACCGACGAAGAGAAAACTGCAATCGAAGCGGCAGTGGTTGCGCTGGAAGCCGCCATTAAAGGCGACGACAAGGCTGCCATCGAAGCCAAGGTTGAGGAATTGTCGAAAGTCTCCGCGCCAGTTGCTCAAAAAATGTACGCCGAGCAAGGCCAGCCGGCTGACGGCGCTGCGCAACAAGCAGAGCCTGAAGCCAAGCACGACGATGTTGTCGATGCCGAGTTCGAAGAAGTTAAAGACAACAAGTAAGTTGTCGCCCGGTTGACCGCGCACAAGCGGTGACTGGTAGGATGTCGCCGCGCGGGAGCTTGCTCCCGCGTTGGCGTGTCTGGGGTATGCGAATTTTTACAGCATGCGACAACGCTCGGATGCTGGCGGTGTGAACGGGAATGCTCCTGCTTTCCGAATGACAGTCACCGCGTTTTTGGCCGGCTCCCTGGCTAAAAGCAGTAATGACCAGGATCGTTGAATTGACGTGAGTTGGGTCCGGGCCTGTATTGGGGCTCAACGAGTTTGGCAGGGTTCAGGAGGGCCAGGTCGAACGTCCTTAAGAGTGCAAAGACTTATGGCAAAGCGTGACTATTACGAAGTATTGGGTGTGGAGCGTGGCGCCAGCGAGGCGGACCTGAAGAAGGCTTACCGTCGTCTGGCGATGAAACACCACCCGGACCGTAATCCGGATAACAAAGAATCCGAAGAGATGTTCAAAGAGGCCAACGAGGCCTACGAATGCCTGTGTGATCCCAATAAGCGTGCGGCTTACGACCAATATGGCCATGCTGGCGTCGACCCGAGCATGGGCGGCGGCGGTGCCGGTTTTGGTGGCCAGAACTTCTCCGATATTTTCGGCGACGTATTCAGCGACTTCTTCGGCGGCGGCCGTGGCGGTCAGCGTGGCGGGCCTCAGCGCGGCAGTGACTTGCGTTACACCCTGGAGTTGAACCTGGAAGAGGCCGTGCGCGGCACCAGTGTCAATATCCGTGTGCCGACGCTGGTCAACTGCAAGCCGTGCGACGGCTCCGGTGCGAAGAAAGGCTCCTCGCCGATCACTTGCCCGACCTGCGGCGGTATCGGGCAGGTGCGCATGCAGCAGGGCTTCTTCTCGGTGCAGCAAACCTGCCCGCGTTGCCATGGCCAGGGCAAGATCATTTCCGATCCGTGCGATTCCTGCCACGGCGAAGGCCGCGTCGAAGAGTACAAGACGCTGTCGGTGAAAGTACCGGCGGGTGTGGATACCGGTGACCGTATTCGACTGTCGGGCGAAGGCGAGGCGGGTGCCCAGGGCGGCCCTACGGGCGACCTGTACGTGGTGATCAATGTGCGCGAGCACTCGATCTTCCAGCGTGACGGCAAGCACTTGTTCTGCGAAGTGCCGATCAGCTTTGTTGATGCGGCCCTGGGTGGCGAGCTGGAGATTCCGACGCTGGATGGTCGGGTCAAGCTCAAGATTCCCGAGGGGACTCAAACCGGCAAGCAGTTCCGCATTCGTGGCAAGGGCGTTGCGCCCGTGCGCGGTGGCGGTGCTGGCGACCTGATGTGCCGTGTGGCGGTTGAAACCCCGGTGAACCTGAATCGTCGTCAGCGTGAACTGCTGGAAGAGTTCCGCAGCTCGCTGGAAGGCGATGACTCGCACTCGCCGAAGACTACGGGCTTCTTCGACGGTGTAAAACGCTTCTTCGGCGACCTGTAAGGATCTGAATATGCGACGTATAGCCGTAATGGGCGCTGCCGGGCGCATGGGCAAGACGCTGGTCGAGGCGGTGCAGCAACGCTCGCCGGCCTCCGGGCTGACGGCGGCGATTGTTCGCCCAGGCAGTACGTTGATCGGCGCGGACGCAGGTGAGTTGGCCTCGTTGGGTCGCATCGGTGTTTCGCTGTCTGGCAACCTCGAGCAGGTGGCTGACGAGTTCGACGTGCTGATCGACTTCACCCTGCCGGAAGTGATGCTGAAAAATCTGGCCTTCTGCCGTAAGGCGGGCAAGGCCATGGTGATCGGCACGACTGGCTTGAGTGCTGAGCAGAAGCAGTTGCTGGTGGAAGCGGGCAAGGATATTCCGATCGTCTTCGCCGCCAATTTCAGCGTGGGCGTGAACCTGTCGCTGAAGTTGTTGGACCTGGCGGCGCGCGTGCTGGGTGATGAGGCTGATATCGAGATTATCGAGACTCATCACCGTCACAAGATCGACGCTCCGTCGGGCACTGCGTTGCGCATGGGTGAAGCTATTGCCGATGCGCTGGGTCGCGATCTGTCGAAAGTGGCGGTATACGGGCGTGAAGGCCATACCGGTGCGCGTGCGCGCGACACCATTGGTTTCGCGACCGTGCGTGGTGGTGATGTGGTCGGTGATCACACGGTACTGTTTGCTACCGAAGGCGAGCGTCTGGAAATCACCCACAAAGCC
Source organism: Pseudomonas sp. MF6751 (assembly GCF_016613265.1). Classification (NCBI taxonomy): domain Bacteria; kingdom Pseudomonadati; phylum Pseudomonadota; class Gammaproteobacteria; order Pseudomonadales; family Pseudomonadaceae; genus Pseudomonas; species Pseudomonas sp. MF6751. The sequence goes on along the minus strand of NZ_JAENSV010000002.1, from coordinate 59,672 downwards.
TCCAGTCGCATGACTTTCGCCAAGGGCGCGGTGCGTGCTGCACTCTGGTTGGACGGCCGCGAGCCGGGCCTGTACGACATGCGTGACGTGCTGGACCTGCACTAAGCAGTAGCTAAAACGGGGGCTCAGGATTATCCTGTGCCCCCGTTTTTACCCGCTAGGCGACGTCCTGTCGCATTCCCCTGCCTTTAAGGCTCATTAGCGGTGGACCAAAAAAGCCTTTTTCTGTAAGCTACAGCTTTAGTGTGTCCACTAAAAGCGCGCAGAATAATTCAGTGAAGAAGCGGGGTGACGTGTCCATACGTCACTCCGCTTTTTTACAACCTGCGATCGCCCTTTCAGGCTTTATTTACGGGAGGTCTTCTTGACTAAGCCAGCCATACTCGCCCTTGCTGATGGCAGCATTTTTCGCGGCGAAGCCATTGGAGCCGACGGTCAGACCGTTGGAGAGGTGGTGTTTAACACTGCCATGACCGGCTATCAGGAAATCCTTACCGATCCTTCCTACGCCCAACAGATCGTTACCCTGACCTATCCGCACATCGGCAACACCGGCACTACGCCGGAAGATGTCGAGTCTGATCGTGTCTGGTCGGCGGGCCTGGTGATTCGTGACCTGCCACTGGTTGCGAGCAACTGGCGTAACACGATGTCGCTGTCCGATTACCTGAAAGCCAACAACGTTGTGGCGATCGCCGGTATCGATACGCGCCGCCTCACGCGCATCCTGCGTGAAAAAGGCTCGCAGAACGGCTGCATCATGGTCGGTGACAATATCTCCGAAGAGGCGGCGATTGCCGCGGCGCAAGGTTTCCCTGGCCTGAAGGGCATGGACCTGGCGAAAGTCGTCAGCGTCAAAGAGAAGTACGAGTGGCGTTCCACTGTGTGGGATCTGAAGACCGACAGCCACGCGACTATCGAGGCTGCCGATCTGCCTTACCACGTGGTCGCCTATGACTACGGCGTCAAGTACAACATCCTGCGCATGCTGGTCGAGCGCGGTTGCCGTGTGACCGTGGTGCCCGCGCAAACCTCTGCCAGCGATGTGCTCGCGATGCAGCCGGACGGTGTGTTCCTGTCCAACGGCCCGGGTGACCCTGAGCCATGCGACTACGCTATCCAGGCCATCAAGGATGTGCTGGAGACCGAGATTCCGGTGTTCGGCATCTGCCTTGGCCACCAGTTGCTGGCTTTGGCCTCCGGCGCCAAGACCCTGAAAATGGGCCACGGCCACCACGGTGCCAACCACCCGGTACAAGACCTGGACACTGGCGTTGTGATGATCACCAGCCAGAACCACGGTTTTGCGGTGGATGAAGCCTCCCTGCCGAGCAATGTGCGCGCCATTCACAAGTCGCTGTTCGACGGTTCCCTGCAAGGCATCGAGCGCACCGATAAGAGCGCGTTCAGCTTCCAGGGCCACCCTGAAGCCAGCCCGGGCCCGAACGACGTAGCGCCGCTGTTCGACCGTTTCATCAATGAGATGGCCAAGCGACGCTGACTGAGTGGCCTGCGGGCGGCCCCGGATTGCGGTGGCCCCCGCAGGCTCTTCAAAGATTGTTCAAGACGGCTTGCCGACTGACCTGCGGATTTGAGTGACAAACCCATGCCAAAACGTACAGACATAAAAAGCATCCTGATTCTCGGCGCTGGCCCGATCGTGATCGGCCAGGCCTGCGAATTCGATTACTCCGGCGCCCAGGCCTGTAAAGCCCTGCGCGAGGAGGGCTACCGCGTCATCCTGGTGAACTCCAACCCGGCCACCATCATGACCGACCCGGCCATGGCCGACGCCACCTACATCGAGCCGATCAAGTGGCAGACCGTTGCCAAGATCATCGAAAAAGAGCGTCCGGACGCGCTGCTGCCAACCATGGGTGGCCAGACCGCTCTGAACTGCGCCCTGGACCTGGAGCGTGAAGGCGTCCTGGAAAAGTTCGGCGTAGAGATGATCGGTGCCAATGCCGACACCATCGACAAGGCTGAAGACCGTTCGCGTTTCGACAAGGCCATGAAGTCCATCGGCCTGGCGTGCCCACGTTCCGGTATCGCCCACAGCATGGAGGAAGCCAATGCGGTCCTCGAGACCCTGGGCTTCCCGTGCATTATCCGTCCGTCCTTCACCATGGGCGGCACCGGCGGTGGTATTGCCTACAACCGTGAAGAGTTCGAAGAAATCTGCGCCCGTGGCCTCGACCTGTCGCCGACCAAAGAGCTGCTGATCGACGAATCGCTGATCGGCTGGAAAGAATATGAGATGGAGGTTGTCCGCGATAAGAAGGACAACTGCATCATCGTCTGCTCCATCGAAAACTTCGACCCGATGGGCGTGCACACCGGTGACTCGATCACTGTGGCGCCAGCACAGACCCTGACCGACAAGGAATACCAGATCCTGCGTAACGCCTCCCTGGCGGTATTGCGCGAGATCGGCGTTGAAACCGGCGGTTCCAACGTTCAGTTCGGTATCTGCCCGGACACCGGCCGCATGGTCGTGATCGAGATGAACCCACGTGTATCGCGTTCTTCGGCGCTGGCCTCGAAAGCGACCGGTTTCCCGATTGCGCGTATCGCCGCCAAGCTGGCTATCGGCTACACCTTGGACGAGCTGCAAAACGAAATCACCGGCGGCGCTATGCCGGCGTCTTTCGAGCCGTCTATCGACTACGTTGTGACCAAGCTGCCGCGCTTTGCCTTCGAGAAATTCGCCAAGGCGGATGCGCGCCTGACTACCCAGATGAAGTCTGTCGGTGAAGTCATGGCCATCGGTCGCACGTTCCAAGAGTCCCTGCAGAAAGCTCTGCGCGGCCTGGAAGTTGGTGTTTGCGGCCTGGACGAGAAGCTCGACCTGAGCAACCCGGAAAGCATGAGCATCCTCAAGCGCGAGCTGACCGTGCCGGGCGCCGAGCGTATCTGGTATGTGGCTGACGCCTTCCGTGCCGGCCTGAGCGTCGAAGATATCTTCGGCATGAATATGATCGACCCGTGGTTCCTGGTGCAGATCGAAGATCTGATCAAGGAAGAAGAGAAGGTCAAGACCCTCGGTCTGTCGTCTATCGACCGCGACCTGATGTTCCGCCTCAAGCGCAAAGGCTTCTCCGACCAGCGTCTGGCCAAGCTGCTGGGTGTGACCGAGAAGAACCTGCGCACTCATCGCCATAAGCTGGATATCTTTCCGGTCTACAAGCGCGTTGATACCTGCGCCGCAGAATTCGCCACCGACACGGCCTACATGTACTCCACCTACGAGGAAGAGTGCGAAGCCGCGCCGACAGGCCGCGACAAGATCATCATCCTGGGTGGCGGTCCGAACCGTATCGGCCAGGGCATCGAGTTCGACTACTGCTGCGTACACGCCGCCCTCGCCCTGCGCGAAGACGGGTACGAGACCATTATGGTCAACTGCAACCCGGAAACGGTTTCCACTGACTACGACACTTCCGACCGCTTGTACTTCGAGCCGGTAACGCTGGAAGACGTATTGGAAATTTGCCGCGTCGAGAAGCCTAAAGGCGTGATCGTCCAGTACGGCGGCCAGACCCCGTTGAAACTGGCGCGTGCCCTGGAAGCTGCCGGCGTGCCGATCATCGGTACCAGCCCGGACGCTATCGACCGTGCCGAAGACCGTGAGCGCTTCCAGCAGATGGTTGAGCGCCTGAACCTGCGTCAGCCGCCGAACGCCACCGTGCGCAGCGAAGACGAAGCCATCCGCGCGGCCAGCAAGATCGGCTACCCGCTGGTGGTGCGTCCGTCCTACGTACTGGGCGGCCGGGCGATGGAAATCGTCTACGAAGAAGAAGAACTCAAGCGCTACCTGCGTGATGCGGTGAAAGTCTCCAACGACAGCCCGGTGCTGCTGGACCACTTCCTCAACTGCGCCATCGAAATGGACGTGGACGCGGTGTGCGACGGTACTGACGTCGTGATCGGCGCGATCATGCAGCACATCGAGCAGGCCGGCGTTCACTCCGGTGACTCCGCCTGCTCCCTGCCGCCGTACTCGCTGCCGGCGCACATCCAGGACGAGATGCGCGAACAGGTCAAGAAAATGGCCCTGGAACTGGGTGTGGTCGGCCTGATGAACGTACAGTTGGCGCTGCAAGGCGAAGACATCTACGTCATCGAAGTCAACCCGCGCGCTTCGCGTACCGTACCGTTCGTGTCCAAGTGCATCGGTGTGTCCCTGGCCATGATCGCTGCGCGTGTGATGGCCGGTAAGACCCTGAAGGAAATCGGCTTTACCAAGGAAATCATTCCGAACTTCTACAGTGTGAAAGAGGCGGTGTTCCCGTTCGCCAAATTCCCTGGTGTGGACCCGATCCTGGGCCCGGAGATGAAGTCCACCGGTGAAGTGATGGGCGTGGGCGATACTTTCGGTGAAGCGTTCGCCAAGGCCCAGATGGGTGCCAGCGAAGTGCTGCCGACCGGCGGTACTGCGTTTATCAGCGTACGTGATGACGACAAGCCACTGGTTGCAGGGGTCGCCCGCGATCTGATCAACTTGGGTTTTGAAGTCGTGGCTACCGCCGGGACCGCCAAGCTGATCGAAGCTGCCGGCCTGAAAGTACGTCGCGTGAACAAGGTGACGGAAGGCCGTCCGCATGTGGTCGACATGATCAAGAATGACGAAGTCACCCTGATCATCAACACCACCGAGGGTCGCCAGTCGATCGCGGACTCCTATTCCATTCGTCGTAATGCCTTGCAGCACAAGATTTACTGCACCACTACCATTGCTGCTGGCGAAGCTATCTGTGAAGCGCTGAAGTTCGGTCCGGAAAAGACCGTGCGTCGCTTGCAGGATCTACACGCAGGATTGAAGGCATGAGCATAACCAAATACCCGATGACCGTTCAGGGCGCGCGCGCCCTGGAAGAGGAGCACGCCCATCTGACCAAGGTCGTACGTCCAAAGCTGAGCCAGGACATCGGTACGGCCCGCGAACTGGGTGACTTGAAGGAAAACGCCGAATACCACGCTGCTCGCGAGCAGCAGGGTATGGTCGAGGCGCGGATTCGTGACATCGAAGGCCGTATGCAGAATGCGGTGATCATCGATGTCACCACCATCCCGCATACCGGCAAGGTGATTTTCGGCACGACCGTGGAAATCGCCAACGTCGAGACCGACGAAAGCGTAACCTACCAGATCGTGGGTGAGGATGAGGCTGACTTCAAGCAAGGCAAGATCTCTGTCGGCTCGCCGATTGCTCGCGCCTTGATTGCCAAGGAAGAAGGCGACGTGGTTGCCGTGAAAACGCCGAGCGGCGTCATTGAGTACGAGATTGTCGAAGTTCGTCACATCTGAAAGACGGCGCCCGCTGCGTGCGGGCGCCATGCTTTGGCAGCTCTCTCAGATGCTTTGGGTGGGTGGCCTATGGCTGTTACATATTGGCGTGTTGCCGGCGTTGGGCCTGATTGGCCTGGCGCCGCTGCTGATCGATGAGATCGACGGATTGCTGAGTGCGCTGCTGGTGGGTTTTGCGGCGGCGTGCGTGATGCTTCAAGCGTTGGTGCTGATCGCGGCCGAAGGCTTGAAGAGTTTGTGGCGGGATATTCGCGGGCAACTGCTGTTGATGGCGCTGTATGCATGCGCAATGTTTTGTATGGTGCATGTGTGGCTGCCGCAAGCGTTGCGCTGGCAGTTGTTCAGCTATCTTGTGCTAGGGTTCTCTGGCTTGGTGCTGGTTACGCAGCCTGCGCCGGGATGGAGTGGCGGGGCGCGCGAAGCACGCCCTTGACCCTTTTCATCATTTGAAGCGATGAACGTTCGACAGTTGCTTGTTGACGCTGAAGTTCTTGCGATACAGCAGCGCCATCTTGCCGATGACCTGAACCAGGTCCGCTTTGCCGACCTTGCACAGTTCTGCAACGGCAGCCAGGCGCGCTTCGCGATCAAGGATGTTGACCTTGATCTTGATCAGTTCGTGATCGTTCAGTGCGCGCTCGAATTCGGCTAGCACACCCTCAGTCAAACCGTTGTCTGCCACAATCAGAACTGGTTTCAGATGGTGGCCAATGGATTTGTACTGTTTCTTCTGCTCTTGAGTGAGCGGCATAATCTGACCCCTGCGTCTGATCTTGTAAAAAGCGGCGGCCAGTTTACCCGAGCGAGTCCGGGACCGCCCAGTTAATCACGACCCGTTTTATTTTTTCGAGGTGGCCCGTGGCCCGTTCCAAAACCAGCCTTAAGTGGCTACAAGAACATTTCAATGATCCTTACGTCAAAAAGGCGCAAAAGGACGGCTATCGTTCCCGGGCCAGCTACAAGCTGCTGGAGATCCAGGACAAGGACAAATTGATTCGTCCAGGCATGAGCGTTATTGATCTCGGCGCGGCCCCCGGTGGCTGGTCCCAGGTGACCAGTCGTCTGATTGGTGGGCAAGGTCGATTGATCGCTTCGGACATCCTCGAGATGGACAGCATCCCGGACGTGACCTTTGTTCACGGCGATTTCACCGAGGACAAAGTATTGGCCGAGATCCTGGAGGCTGTGGGAAATTCGCAGGTAGACCTTGTGATTTCCGACATGGCCCCCAATATGAGTGGATTACCGGCTGTTGATATGCCGCGTGCCATGTTCCTGTGTGAACTGGCGCTGGATTTGGCAGGTCGGGTGTTACGTCCGGGGGGTGATTTCCTGGTGAAGGTCTTCCAGGGCGAAGGTTTCGACGAGTACCACAAGAACATTCGCAAGTTGTTCGACAAGGTACAGACCCGCAAGCCGGACTCTTCCCGTGACCGGTCCAGGGAGCAGTATCTGCTGTGCCGTGGCTACCGCGGCGTTGAAGGCGCGGCAAGTGAAGAGCGTTTTTGAGAAATTCGAGAGGGGCGATAGGTTTTTTTATATCGCTTTCGTCACGAAGCTTTACGAATATTGTGTAGTCAAAGTTTCACAAAGGGTTACAGACGGCGCCTGCCAGAGTTGTAGGTAATGTAGTAAGTTAGGCCGGTGAATATCATGCGAAGCGCGCGCCAGTAGCGGAGCTTGCTTCAGAGGGTAGTTAATTGAACGATATGGCAAAGAATCTGATCCTGTGGTTGATCATCGCGGCTGTCCTGGTGACGGTGATGAACAACTTCTCCAGCCCTAACGAGCCGCAGACCCTCAACTATTCCGACTTCATCCAGCAAGTTAAGGATGGCAAGGTCGAGCGCGTAGCGGTTGATGGCTACGTGATTACCGGTAAGCGCAACGATGGCGACAGCTTCAAGACCATTCGTCCTGCCATTCAGGACAACGGTCTCATCGGTGACCTGGTGGATAACAAGGTCATTGTGGAAGGCAAGCAGCCTGAACAGCAAAGCATCTGGACCCAGCTCCTGGTGGCCAGCTTCCCGATCCTGGTGATTATCGCCGTGTTCATGTTCTTCATGCGCCAGATGCAAGGCGGTGCGGGGGGCAAGGGCGGGCCGATGAGCTTCGGCAAGAGCAAGGCGCGCCTGCTCTCCGAGGACCAGGTGAAGACTACCCTGGCTGACGTTGCGGGTTGCGACGAAGCCAAGGAAGAAGTCGGTGAGTTGGTCGAGTTCCTGCGTGATCCGGGCAAGTTCCAGCGCCTGGGTGGCCGTATTCCTCGCGGTGTGCTGATGGTGGGCCCACCGGGTACCGGTAAAACCTTGCTGGCCAAGGCGATTGCCGGCGAAGCCAAGGTGCCTTTCTTCACGATTTCCGGTTCTGACTTTGTCGAGATGTTTGTCGGCGTCGGCGCCAGCCGTGTTCGCGATATGTTCGAGCAGGCCAAGAAGCACGCGCCATGCATCATCTTCATCGACGAAATCGATGCCGTTGGTCGCCATCGTGGCGCTGGCATGGGTGGTGGTCACGATGAGCGTGAGCAGACCCTCAACCAATTGCTGGTAGAGATGGATGGTTTCGAGATGAATGACGGCATTATCGTCATCGCCGCAACCAACCGTCCCGACGTTTTGGACCCTGCGTTGCTGCGTCCGGGCCGTTTCGACCGTCAGGTTGTGGTCGGCCTGCCGGATATCCGCGGTCGTGAGCAGATCCTGAAAGTGCACATGCGCAAGGTGCCAATGGGTGACGACGTGGCACCGGCTGTGATCGCCCGTGGTACTCCCGGTTTCTCCGGTGCTGATCTGGCGAACCTGGTGAACGAGGCTTCGCTGTTCGCTGCCCGTACTGGCAAGCGCATCGTTGAAATGAAAGAGTTCGAATTGGCGAAAGACAAGATCATGATGGGCGCCGAGCGCAAATCCATGGTCATGTCCGAGAAAGAGAAGCAGAACACCGCTTATCACGAGGCAGGTCATGCCATCGTAGGTCGCGTTGTGCCAGAACATGACCCAGTCTACAAAGTGTCGATCATCCCGCGTGGTCGGGCGCTGGGTGTGACCATGTTCCTGCCGGAAGAGGATCGTTACAGCCTCTCCAAGCGTGCGCTGATCAGCCAGATCTGCTCGCTGTATGGTGGCCGTATTGCCGAAGAAATGACCCTTGGTTTCGACGGTGTGACCACTGGCGCCTCAAACGACATCATGCGTGCCAGCCAGATCGCACGAAACATGGTGACCAAGTGGGGCTTGTCGGAAAAGCTCGGCCCATTGATGTACGCCGAAGAAGAAGGCGAAGTGTTCCTGGGTCGTGGCGGCGGTGGGCAAAGCGCCAGCTTCTCGGGTGAGACAGCCAAGCTGATCGACTCCGAGGTTCGCAGCATCATTGATCAGTGCTACGGCACGGCCAAGCAGATCCTGACTGACAACCGTGACAAGCTGGACGCCATGGCTGATGCGTTGATGAAGTACGAAACCATCGATGCCGACCAGATCGACGACATCATGTCGGGCCGTACGCCGCGTGAGCCGCGCGACTGGGAAGGTGGTTCGGGTACTTCGGGCACTCCGCCTGTGGTGCAGAATGAGCGCCCTGAAACGCCTATCGGCGGCCCGGCAGCTGATCACTAAGGTTTGAAATGACTTCTGCTTTGTCCTCTACCCGGTTGCCTTGCGGCAACCGGGTTCTTGATTTGGCCCGGACGCATGTCATGGGCATCCTCAATGTAACCCCTGACTCCTTTTCCGATGGTGGCCGCTTCAGCCAGTTGGATGCCGCGTTGCGTCATGCCGAGGCGATGGTGGCTGCCGGTGCGACGCTGATTGATGTGGGTGGGGAATCGACCCGCCCCGGTGCCCGCGTTGTTTCTCCTTTGGAGGAGCTGGAGCGGGTGGCGCCCGTGGTCGAACGTATTGCCCGTGAGCTGGATGTCATCATCTCGGTAGACACCTCCACCCCGGCAGTGATGCGCGAAACCGCGCGGCTGGGGGCTGGGTTGATCAACGATGTGCGTTCGCTGCAGCGTGATGGAGCCCTTGATGCGGCCGCCGCAACTGGCCTGCCCGTCTGTCTGATGCATATGCTGGGTGAGCCCGGCAACATGCAGGACAATCCGCACTACGACGATCTGGTCGGCGAGGTGAGTGGGTTTCTTGCTGAGAGGATTGCCCAATGTGTGGCTGTGGGTATTGCGCCTGAGCAGATCATCCTCGATCCGGGGTTTGGCTTTGCCAAGACCCTGCAGCACAATCTAAGCCTGTTCAAACACATGGAAGCGCTGCACGCCCTTGGTCGCCCGCTGTTGGTCGGTGTTTCGCGCAAGAGCATGATAGGGCTCGCCCTGAATCGCCCGGTCGGCGAACGCCTGTATGGCGGCCTGGCGCTTGCGGCGCTTGCCGTGACCAAGGGCGCACGTATTTTGCGTGTGCATGATGTCGCCGAAACGGTCGATGTGGTGCGCATGCTCGCTGCTGTAGAATCAGCCGAATAAGAATGATGGAGCACTTATGACTAAAAAATATTTTGGCACCGACGGCATTCGTGGTCGGGTCGGCGAATTCCCGATCACTCCTGATTTCATGCTCAAGCTGGGTTGGGCGGCAGGCATGGCGTTCCGCAGCATGGGCGCGTGTCGCATCCTGGTGGGCAAGGACACCCGTATTTCGGGCTACATGTTTGAGTCTGCGCTGGAGGCCGGCTTGTCCGCCGCCGGGGCCGACGTGATGCTGTTGGGCCCTATGCCCACGCCGGCAATCGCTTACCTGACGCGTACCTTTCACGCCGAAGCCGGTATTGTGATCAGCGCTTCCCACAATCCTCATGATGACAACGGCATCAAATTTTTCTCGGGGCAGGGCACCAAGCTGCCTGACGAGATCGAGTTGATGATCGAGGAGCTGCTGGATGCGCCGATGACGGTGGTTGAGTCCAGCAAGTTGGGCAAGGTGTCGCGCATTAACGACGCGTCAGGTCGCTATATCGAATTCTGTAAAAGCAGCGTTCCGAGCAGCACCAATTTCGCAGGCTTGAAGATTGTTGTCGATTGCGCCCATGGTGCGACCTACAAGGTGGCGCCGAGCGTCTTCAAGGAGTTGGGCGCACAGGTCACCGTGCTGTCGGCTCAGCCCAACGGCTTGAACATCAACGACAACTGCGGTTCCACCCACATGGAGCAGCTGCAGGCTGCAGTGCTGGCTGAGCATGCGGACCTGGGCATCGCTTTTGATGGTGATGGCGACCGCGTGCTGATGGTGGATCACACCGGCACGATCGTGGATGGTGATGACCTGTTGTTCATCATTGCCCGTGACCTGCATGAGCGTAACAAGCTGCAAGGTGGCGTGGTCGGCACCTTGATGAGTAATCTCGGGCTGGAGTTGGCGTTGGCAGAACTGGGGATTCCCTTTATTCGCGCCAATGTCGGTGATCGCTATGTGATCGCCGAGCTGCTGGAGCGTAACTGGTTGGTTGGTGGCGAGAACTCCGGGCATGTGGTCTGCTTCCAGCACACCACCACGGGTGACGCTATCATCGCCGCGCTACAGGTGCTGCTGGCCCTGCGTCGCCGCGAGGAGAGCCTGGCCCAGGCACGCCAAGCCCTGCGCAAGTGTCCGCAAGTGCTGCTCAATGTGCGTTTTGCCGGTGGCGAAAACCCCATCGAGCACCCTGCTGTCAAAGAGGCTTGCGAGCGCGTGACCCAGGCAATGGCGGGGCGCGGGCGCGTGTTGCTGCGCAAGTCCGGCACAGAGCCGCTGGTGCGCGTGATGGTCGAAGGTGAGGACGAAACACAGGTTCGCGGCCATGCCGAAGACCTGGCAAAGCTGGTAACTGAAGTTTGCGCCTGAATTCGGCTTGCCAGTGGTGATGTGGTTGGGTAACATCTGCGCCCACTTTGACCGACGGGGTACAGCATGCGTCGCACTATGGTAGCTGGTAACTGGAAGATGCACGGTACCCGCGCCAGTGTCGCTGAGCTGATCAACGGCCTTCGTCACTTGGCCTTGCCTAGCGGTGTTGACGTCGCGGTGTTCCCGCCTTGCTTGCATATCAACCAAGTGGTTGATGGCTTGAAGGGTAAGTCGATTCAGGTCGGCGCGCAGAACTCTGCGGTGGAACCGATGCAAGGTGCGTTGACCGGCGAGATTTCGCCGAGTCAGCTGGTTGATGCGGGTTGTTCCTATGTGCTTGTCGGGCACTCCGAGCGTCGCCAGATGATGGGCGAGCGGGATGGGACGCTCAACCGCAAGTTCGCCGCAGCACAGGCTTGTGGCTTGATTCCGGTGTTGTGCATAGGGGAGACCCTTGAGCAGCGCGAATCGGGCAAGACTCTTGAAGTTGTCTCGCGTCAGCTGGGCAGCATCATCGAGGAGCTGGGTGTTGGTGCATTTGCCAAGGCGGTCATTGCTTACGAGCCGGTCTGGGCCATTGGCACCGGGCTGACTGCTACACCGCAACAGGCGCAGGATGTGCACGCAGCCATCCGCGCGCAGTTGGCGGCAGAGAATTCTGAAGTCGCACAAGGTGTGCGGCTTCTATACGGCGGCAGCGTGAAGGCGGCCAATGCGGTCGAACTATTCGGCATGCCGGATATCGATGGGGGGCTCATTGGTGGAGCTTCCCTGAATGCAGATGAGTTCGGTGCGATCTGTCGCGCCGCGGGAAACTGAAAAAATGCTGGAAACAGTCGTAGTCGTTTTTCATCTGTTGGCTGCCCTGAGCGTAGTTGCTCTGGTTTTGTTGCAACAGGGTAAAGGTGCGGATGCTGGTGCGTCTTTCGGTGCAGGTGCTTCAAATACTGTGTTCGGAAGCCAAGGTTCCTCTACCTTTCTTAGTAAGTTTACTGCTATACTTGCCGCAGGTTTCTTCATAACCAGCTTAGGGTTAGGTTACTTTGCTAAAGAGAAAGCTCAAGTGCTGACTCAAGTAGGTTTGCCAAACCCAGCGGTGTTGGAAGTTCCAAAAGCAAAACCGGCTTCTGATGATGTCCCGGTGCTTCAAGAGCAAAAGTCGGCTACTCCAGCGACTGACGTACCTCCAGCTCAAGAGCAGAAGTAAGAAGGGTTGTAAGCGCTGTATTGCCGAGGTGGTGGAATTGGTAGACACGCAACCTTGAGGTGGTTGTGCCCATAGGGTGTAGGGGTTCGAGTCCCCTTCTCGGTACCAATTATCAGGAGAGCCCGCTGTTGCGGGCTTTCTTGTAGGTGGAAGGTTACATTGACCCTGTAAGGGATCGGTCGTATACTTCCGCCCCAGCTTTGTCGCGGGGTGGAGCAGTCTGGTAGCTCGTCGGGCTCATAACCCGAAGGTCGTCGGTTCAAATCCGGCCCCCGCAACCAGTTTTAGCGGAGCCCCTTTTAAGGGGCTTTTTGTTAGCTGGACACTTTCAACGCCGCTGTTCGACGGCGTTTCAAGGATGGGCGTTTCGCCCATTTTTTTATTTTGCACAGCATGCACATACATGCACGAGGGGGTTCAGGTGTCGAGCAAGCTAGAAGAGTTGCAGGCCTTGTTGGCCCCGGTGGTCGTGGCCCTAGGCTATGAATGCTGGGGTATTGAGTTTTCGGCTCAAGGTCGCCACTCAATGTTGCGCGTTTATATCGATAAAGAGGGCGGCGTGCTGGTGGACGATTGTGCCATTGTCAGCCGTCAGATCAGCGGTGTGCTGGATGTTGAAGATCCAATCTCCGTTGAATACACCCTTGAAGTTTCCTCGCCAGGCATGGAACGCCCACTGTTCACTATCGAGCAGTTTGCTAAATATGCCGGTGAACAAGTGAAGATCAAGCTGCGTTCCCCCTTTGAGGGGCGACGCAACTTTCAGGGCCTTCTGCGCGGTGTAGAAGAGCAGGATGTCGTGGTGCAGGTAGAAGACCACGAGTTCCTGTTGCCGATCGATATGATCGACAAGGCCAACATTATTCCCAGTTTTGACTGAGACGCGGATCCCGCGGATCCAATGGCTTGCGAAAGGCGAGGCGTACGATGAGCAAAGAAGTACTGCTGGTTGTTGAGTCGGTATCCAATGAAAAGGGTGTACCGGCAAGCGTGATTTTTGAAGCGTTGGAGCTGGCCCTGGCCACTGCTACCAAGAAACGTTTTGAAGACGAAGTAGATCTGCGTGTGGAAATCAACCGCCACACCGGTGCCTATGAGACTTTCCGTCGTTGGACGGTGGTCGAAGAGGACGATCTTGATGATCCGGCCATCGAAACCTGGCCAAGCAAGGTTGCGCAAACGCATCCGGGCGCCCAGGTTGGCGATGTTGTCGAAGAAAAGATCGAGTCGATCGAATTCGGCCGTATTGCTGCACAGACCGCCAAGCAGGTCATCGTGCAGAAGGTTCGCGAAGCCGAGCGCGCTCAAGTCGTTGACGCCTATCGCGAACGCCTGGGTGAAATCATCTCTGGCACCGTAAAGAAAGTTACCCGCGATAACGTGATCGTTGACCTGGGCAACAACGCCGAAGCGTTGCTGGCCCGCGAAGACATCATCTCTCGCGAAACCTTCCGTGTCGGCGTGCGTCTGCGTGCGCTGCTCAAGGAAATCCGCACCGAGAACCGCGGCCCGCAGTTGATCCTGTCGCGTACCGCGCCGGAAATGCTGATCGAGCTGTTCCGTATCGAAGTGCCGGAAATCGCCGAAGGCCTGATCGAAGTGATGGCGGCGTCCCGTGACCCGGGTTCGCGTGCCAAGATCGCGGTCCGCTCCAAGGACAAACGCATCGACCCGCAAGGCGCTTGCATCGGTATGCGCGGTTCGCGCGTCCAGGCAGTGTCGGGCGAATTGGGCGGTGAGCGTGTGGACATCGTCCTGTGGGACGATAACCCGGCGCAGTTCGTGATCAACGCCATGTCGCCAGCTGAAGTGGCGGCAATTATCGTTGACGAAGATGCCCATGCAATGGACATCGCCGTTGGCGCAGACAATCTGGCTCAGGCCATTGGTCGTGGTGGTCAGAACGTGCGTCTGGCCAGCCAACTGACCGGTTGGACCCTGAACGTGATGACCGAATCGGACATCCAGGCTAAGCAGCAAGCTGAAACCGGTGACATCCTGCGCAACTTCATCGAAGAGTTGGAAGTCGATGAAGAGCTGGCACAGGTGCTGGTAGATGAAGGCTTCACCAGCCTGGAAGAGATTGCCTACGTACCGTTGGAAGAAATGCTCAACATCGACGGCTTTGACGAAGATATCGTCAACGAGCTCCGCGCTCGGGCCAAGGATCGTTTGTTGACTAAAGCCATCGCTACTGAGGAAAAGCTGGCAGACGCCCATCCGGCCGAAGACCTGCTCTCGCTTGAGGGTATGGACAAGGATTTGGCGATGGAACTGGCGGTGCGCGGCGTAATTACCCGCGAAGACCTGGCCGAGCAGTCTATTGACGATCTGCTCGACATCGACGGCATTGACGAAGATCGTGCCGGCAAGTTGATCATGGCCGCCCGAGCCCATTGGTTCGAGTAATTAGGCGCGGCCTGAGGAGAGAAGTGCATGACGCAAGTCACGGTGAAACAACTGGCCGATGAGGTCAAAACACCGGTAGAGCGCCTGTTGCAGCAGATGCGTGAGGCAGGTCTGCCGCACACCGCCGCCGATGAAGGTGTGAGCGATAGTGAGAAGCAGTCTTTGCTGACTCACTTGAAGAGCAGCCACAAGGCGAAAGTGGAAGAACCGCGCAAGATTACATTGCAGCGCAAAACCACCAGCACCCTGCGGGTTGCGGGTAGCAAGAGCATCAGCGTTGAAGTACGCAAGAAGAAAGTCTTCGTACAGCGCAGCCCGGAAGAAATCGAAGCCGAGCGCAAACGCGAGCTGGAAGAACGTCGCGCAGTAGAAAATGCTGCACGTCAGAAGGCTGAAGAAGAAGCCAAGCGTCGCGCCGAAGAAGAAGCGCGTCGCCAGCCTGCTGCTGCGCAACCTGCTGCCACTGACGCGGTCGCCGCCCCTGTTGAAGCTGTGCGTGAGGCTGCCCCGGCTGCCGCCGCACCTGCTCCTGCAGCAGACGCCCGCAAGCGCGACGAACCTCGTCGTCCGGACAAACCACGTGCTGACGATAACAATCGTCGCGGTGGTGGTGGCGATGGCGAGCGTAAAAACGCTCCGCACCGCGCCTCGGTCAAAGAGAAAGCGCCTGCGCCACGTGTTGCCCCACGTACTACCGACGAAGAAAGCGATGGCTTCCGTCGTGGTGGTCGCGGCAAAGCCAAGCTGAAGAAACGCAACGCCCACGGTTTCCAGAGCCCAACCGGCCCTGTCGTGCGTGAAGTGAAGATCGGCGAGACCATCACTGTGGGCGATCTGGCCCAGCAGATGTCGGTCAAGGCTGCTGAAATCATCAAGTTCATGTTCAAGCTGGGCACCCCAGCCACGATCAACCAGGTACTGGATCAGGAAACTGCCCAGTTGGTTGCTGAAGAGCTGGGCCACAAAGTGACCCTGGTCAGCGACACCGCCCTGGAAGATTCCCTGGCCGAGTCCCTGAAGTTTGAAGGCGAGGCAGTTTCCCGTGCGCCGGTTGTGACCGTAATGGGCCACGTTGACCACGGTAAAACTTCCCTGCTCGACTACATCCGTCGTGCCAAGGTTGCCGCGGGCGAAGCCGGTGGTATTACCCAACACATCGGTGCATACCACGTTGAAACCGAGCGCGGCATGGTCACCTTCCTCGACACCCCAGGTCACGCCGCGTTTACCGCAATGCGTGCCCGTGGTGCCAAGGCGACCGACATCGTTATCCTGGTGGTTGCAGCGGACGACGGCGTAATGCCGCAGACCATTGAAGCTGTCCAGCACGCCAAGGCTGCCGGTGTTCCTCTAGTCGTTGCCGTGAACAAAATCGACAAGCCGGGCGCCGATCTCGATCGCATCCGTAGCGAACTGTCGGTTCACGGCGTGACGTCCGAGGAATGGGGTGGCGAGACGCCATTCGTATCGGTCTCGGCGAAAATGGGTACCGGCGTTGACGAACTGCTCGAAGCGGTGCTGTTGCAAGCCGAAGTCCTGGAACTGACCGCTACTCCATCGGCTCCTGGCCGTGGCGTCGTGGTTGAGTCCCGTCTCGACAAGGGCCGTGGCCCGGTTGCCACCGTGCTGGTTCAAGACGGTACCCTGCGCCAAGGCGACATGGTACTGGTCGGTTCGAACTACGGCCGTGTACGTGCCATGCTCGACGAGAACGGCAAGCCAATCAAGGAAGCAGGTCCTGCCATCCCAGTCGAGATTCTCGGCCTGGACGGCACGCCGGACGCTGGCGACGAGATGAGCGTAGTGGCTGACGAGAAGAAAGCCCGTGAAGTGGCTCTGTTCCGTCAAGGCAAGTTCCGCGAAGTCAAGCTGGCCCGTGCTCACGCCGGCAAGCTGGAAAACATCTTCGAGAACATGGGCCAGGAAGAGAAGAAGACGCTTAACATCGTCCTCAAGTCTGACGTTCGTGGTTCCCTCGAAGCGTTGAACGGTGCCTTGAACGGCCTGGGTAACGACGAAGTGCAAGTGCGTGTTGTCGGTGGCGGTGTCGGTGGTATCACCGAATCCGACGCCAACCTGGCACTGGCCTCCAACGCTGTACTGTTCGGCTTCAACGTGCGTGCCGATGCTGGCGCTCGCAAGATCGTCGAGCAGGAAGGCCTGGACATGCGTTACTACAACGTCATCTACGACATCATCGAAGACGTCAAGAAAGCCCTTACCGGCATGCTTGGCAGTGACGTCCGGGAGAACATCCTGGGTATCGCCGAGGTGCGTGATGTGTTCCGCTCGCCGAAATTCGGTGCGATCGCCGGCTGTATGGTGGTTGAAGGCACTGTGTACCGTAACCGTCCAATCCGTGTACTGCGTGAAGACATCGTTATCTTCGAAGGCGAGCTGGAATCCCTGCGCCGCTTCAAGGATGACGCTGCCGAAGTACGTGCCGGCATGGAATGCGGTATCGGCGTCAAGAGCTACAACGACGTCAAGGTTGGCGACAAGATCGAAGTCTTCGAGAAGGTTCAGGTTGCTCGCAGCCTCTAACTCGCGCACTTCAGGAGCCGCGCAGCGTGTGGGCATGCAGATGCCCCGCACAGCGTCAGGACTCTAAACGCAACGCCCGGTCTGGCTTTTGTCAGGCCGGGCGTTTGCCGCTTTCAGACCCCACGGGTTTCACCGTGTGGCAGTAACAGGTAACAAGACATGGCAAAAGAATACAGCCGTACCCAGCGTATCGGCGATCAGATGCAGCGTGAGCTGGCCCAACTGATCCGCCGCGAAGTCAAAGACCCACGCGTTGGCCTGGTCACCATTACCGCTGTTGAAGTGAGCCGTGACGTGGGTCACGCCAAGATCTTCATCACCGTAATGGGGCAGGACAACAGCGAAGAAATCGCGCAAAGCATCAAGGTGCTCAACTCCGCCGCAGGTTTCCTGCGGATGCAGTTGGCCCGTGAAATGAAGCTGCGCAGCGTTCCACAGCTGCACTTCCACTACGACGAAAGCGTCGTGCGTGGCGCGCACCTGTCGGCACTGATCGAACGCGCCGTGGCTGAAGACAGCCAGCATCCGTCCACACCTGAAGACGCCAAGGAGTAAGCGGTGGCTCAGGTCAAACGTATCCGTCGCAACGTCAGTGGCATCATTCTGCTCGACAAACCCATTGGTTTTACCTCCAATGCCGCGTTGCAGAAGGTTCGCTGGCTGCTCAATGCCGAGAAGGCCGGGCATACCGGCAGCCTTGATCCATTGGCCACCGGTGTATTGCCGTTGTGCTTTGGCGAGGCCACCAAGTTTTCGCAATACCTGCTTGATTCCGACAAGGGTTATGAAACCCTGATGCAACTGGGCAAGACCACCACCACGGCAGATGCCGAAGGTGATGTTTTGCAGGTTCGCGACGTGACCGTTGGTCGTGCGGATATCGAAGCTGCCTTACCCGCTTTTCGTGGGCAAATCAGTCAGATACCGCCGATGTACTCGGCACTCAAGCGCGATGGCCAGCCACTTTACAAGCTGGCACGTGCGGGCGAAGTAGTGGAGCGCGAACCGCGTTCTGTTACTATTGCGCGCTTGGAATTGCTCGCTTGTGAAGGCGACACTGCCCGTTTGGCCGTGGACTGCAGCAAAGGCACCTATATCCGTACCCTGGTGGAAGATATTGGTGAGCAACTTGGCTGTGGCGCATACGTTGCCGAACTGCGACGTACACAAGCCGGACCTTTCACCTTGGCCCAGACGGTCACGCTGGAAGAGCTCGAGGCAGTGCACGCCGAAGGCGGCAACGAAGCGGTTGATCGCTTCCTGATGCCATCGGACAGCGGTTTGCTGGATTGGCCATTGCTGCACTTCTCGGAGCACAGCGCGTTCTACTGGCTCAACGGCCAGCCGGTACGCGCCCCGGATGCCCCGAAATTCGGCATGGTGCGAGTACAGGATCATAACGGTCGCTTTATCGGTATCGGTGAAGTGAGCGAAGACGGGCGCATCGCGCCGCGTCGGCTGATTCGGTCAGAATGACCGAACGAGTGTGGCTGTTAACAGGCATGGTCAACACTCATTTTTAGATACAGGGATTTGTCCCTGGCCTGTTGAAACTGCCCTTTGGGTGGTTTCCTGAAAAAAGGATTGCCTCATGGCTCTCGACGTTCAAGAAAAAGCACAAATCGTAGCTGACTATCAGCAAGCTGTTGGTGACACTGGTTCGCCAGAAGTGCAAGTTGCACTGCTGACCCACAACATCAACAAACTGCAAGGTCACTTCAAGGCCAACGGTAAAGACCACCACTCCCGTCGTGGTCTGATCCGCATGGTAAACCAGCGCCGTAAGCTGCTGGACTACCTGAAAGGCAAGGATCTGGGTCGTTATCAGACTCTGATCGGTCGCCTGGGTCTGCGTCGCTAATAAGCGATTGCGCTAGAGGTTGGTTGTCTGCCGCGTGTCATCGGGATTCCCGTTGGCCCGTGGTAGGCTCCCAGCCTCAAGTTTTATCTGGATACACGTTTTACCCTGGACGAGCGTCGGGCCGATTCCCGGCATTGCCCAAGAATTTCGCAAGAAGACAAGTTCCCCCAAGAGCCACAAAGAAGGTAGGACACCGTGAACCCGGTTATCAAAAAATTCCAGTTCGGTCAGTCGACCGTTACCCTCGAGACAGGCCGTATCGCCCGTCAAGCCTCCGGCGCAGTGCTGGTTACCGTTGACGACGACGTGACCGTATTGGTGACCGTTGTTGGCGCCAAGACCGCTGACCCGAGCAAGGGCTTCTTCCCTCTGTCCGTTCACTACCAGGAAAAGACTTACGCTGCCGGTAAGATCCCTGGCGGTTTCTTCAAGCGCGAAGGCCGTCCTTCCGAAAAAGAAACCCTGACTTCCCGACTGATCGATCGTCCGATCCGTCCGCTGTTCCCAGAAGGCTTCATGAACGAAGTGCAGGTTGTCTGCACCGTCGTTTCCACCAGCAAGAAGACCGATCCGGACATCGCTGCGATGATCGGTACCTCGGCTGCCCTGGCCATCTCCGGCATTCCTTTCGATGGCCCGATCGGCGCTGCCCGCGTTGCGTTCCACGAAAGCACTGGCTACCTGCTGAACCCGACTTACGAGCAACAGAAAGCATCGAGCCTGGACATGGTCGTTGCCGGTACGTCCGAAGCCGTATTGATGGTTGAATCGGAAGCCAAAGAGCTGACCGAAGACCAGATGCTGGGTGCCGTACTGTTTGCTCACGACGAGTTCCAGGTTGTGATCAAAGCGGTTAAAGAATTGGCTGCCGAAGCTGCCAAGCCGACCTGGACCTGGGCTGCCGCCCCGGAAGCGACCGAACTGCTGGGCGCTATCCGCTCCGAGTTCGGCGCTGCCATCTCCGACGCCTACACCATCACCGTCAAGGCCGACCGTTATGCTCGCCTGGGTGAGCTGAAGGACCAGGTCGTGGCCAAGCTGTCCGGTGAAGAAGGCCAGCCTTCTTCCAGCGAAGTCAAAGCTGCTTTCGGTGAGATCGAATACCGCACCGTTCGCGAAAACATCGTTAACGGCAAGCCACGTATCGACGGTCGCGACACCCGCACCGTGCGTCCGCTGAACATCGAAGTCGGCGTTCTGCCGAAGACTCACGGTTCGGCGCTGTTCACCCGTGGCGAAACCCAGGCCCTGGTCGTTGCGACCCTGGGTACTGCCCGTGATGCACAACTGCTGGACACCCTGGAAGGCGAGAAAAAAGACCCCTTCATGCTGCACTACAACTTCCCTCCGTTCTCGGTGGGCGAGTGTGGTCGTATGGGCGGTGCAGGTCGTCGCGAAATCGGTCACGGCCGTCTGGCCCGTCGTTCGGTTCAGGCCATGCTGCCTGCCGCTGACGTGTTCCCGTACACCATCCGTGTCGTATCGGAAATCACCGAGTCCAACGGTTCCAGCTCCATGGCTTCGGTCTGCGGTGCTTCCCTGGCTCTGATGGACGCTGGTGTGCCAATGAAGGCGCCGGTTGCCGGTATCGCCATGGGCCTGGTTAAAGAAGGCGAGAAGTTCGCCATCCTGACCGACATCCTGGGTGACGAAGACCACCTGGGCGACATGGACTTCAAAGTAGCTGGTACCGCCAAAGGTGTGACCGCGCTGCAGATGGACATCAAGATCAAAGGCATCACCGAAGAGATCATGGAAATCGCTCTGGGCCAAGCCCTGGAAGCGCGCCTGAACATCCTCGGCCAGATGAACCAGATCATTGGTCAGTCCCGCACCGAACTGTCGGAAAATGCTCCGACCATGATCGCGATGAAAATCGACACCGACAAAATCCGTGATGTCATCGGTAAAGGCGGCGCGACCATCCGTGCGATCTGTGAAGAAACCAAGGCTTCGATCGACATCGAAGACGACGGTTCGATCAAGATCTTCGGTGAAACCAAGGAAGCGGCTGAAGCAGCACGCCAGCGCGTCCTGGGTATCACCGCTGAGGCCGAGATCGGCAAGATCTACGTTGGTAAGGTTGAGCGCATCGTCGACTTCGGCGCGTTCGTCAACATCCTTCCGGGCAAAGACGGTCTGGTTCACATCTCCATGCTGAGCGATGCTCGTGTTGAGAAAGTGACCGACATTCTGAAAGAAGGCCAGGAAGTGGAAGTGCTGGTACTGGACGTGGACAACCGCGGCCGTATCAAGCTGTCCATCAAGGACGTAGCAGCAGCCAAGGCTTCGGGCGTTTAATCACCCGCAGGCTTCACGCTGAAAAAAGGACTCCTCGGAGTCCTTTTTTATGAGCGCGAGAAAATGAAGCAGAATCAGCTGTTTAGCGCCGCCCAAAAGCCGCAACTTGCATGCAGGCACGATGGGCTTCATGCAAGTTGCACGATTTCGAAAATTCACACATTTCATAACTCGTTGTTTATTAAGGAATTTAACCTGTTCGGCGAGTTGGCACACTGCCTGCAATATCCCTGGTAGCGCTGCAGCATGAAGGTTTACGCCTGCAGACTTTTAATAAAACAGGAGTTACTCGTATGAAGAAGTTCGCTCTCGCTACTGCTACCGCTCTGACCCTGGCCATGGGTGCTAACGTAGCCTTTGCTCAGACTTCCCAAGCCCCTATGACTTTGGCGGCCGGTGAAGCGACCAAGGCTAAGGAAAGCGTTTCGGATACTTGGATCACCACTAAAGTCAAAGCTGACCTGCTGACCGAAAAAGGCATTCCAGGTTCGGACATCAAGGTTGAGACCAACAAAGGTGTGGTTTCCCTGTCCTCCGACGTAGCTATCTCGGATTCGCAGAAAGAAATGGCTGTAGGGATCACCAAGAAAATCAAAGGTGTGACTGCTGTTTCTGCTGACGGCCTGCTGGCTGGCGGCGCTACCAAAGCTGACGGCATCGACAAAACCAAAGGCGCTGCCCACGACGCTAAAGAGACCACCAGCGATACCTGGATCACTACCAAAGTGAAGGCTGACCTGGTAACTGAAAAAGGCATTCCTGGCACCGACATCAAGGTTGAAACCAACAAAGGTGTTGTATCCCTGTCGTCGCCTACCGCTGTGACCGCTTCGCAGAAAGAAACGGCTGTAGCGATCACCAAGAAGATCAAAGGCGTTAAAGCTGTATCGGCCGATGGCCTGAAAGCAGAGTAATGCTGACGTTTCGTTTGAACTGAATAGCGGCGGCTTAGGGTGAGTTAGATATCCACCTGACGCACCTCTGGAGTTCATGCGACCGACCACACGGATGTGGTCATTACAGGCCCCGGCACTTGTGTCGGGGCCTGTTCTATTTCAGGCTGAAACAGAATGATCAGGCCAAAAAAATGTGGGAGCTGGCTTGCCTGCGATGCTGGCACCTCGGTCATTCAGTTGCACCGAGGTGATGCTATCGCAGGCAAGCCAGCTCCCACATTAGGATGGGCGGTGCTTAGAAGTTACTCAGCGTCCAAGTGCATTGGAGTGATCACTCGGCCATCTTTCTCGGCCTGCCCCAACTGCGCATCAATGAAGTACACGCGGTCATCTTCCAACTGGCCCTTGTCTACCAGGTAATCCTTGATCGTGCTGGCTCGGTCCTGCCCCAACTGGCGCAGTAGCACGTCACTGCCACTCCAGAACTTGATCACACCGTCCTTGAGCTTCGCCGAGCGCTCATCGCTGCCCAGGTCTTTCCATTCGGCCGGGGGTTGCTGTTTGAGGCGGGTGCGGTAGATGCCTTCCAGCAATGGTGCTTTTTCCTTCTCCGGCACCTCAAGCAACGAGGCCTGGGCCGGGACTTTGTCGCCACGGCGCTGGAGGATCTTGTAATAGTTGTATTGGTATTCACGTTCCAGTCGCTGTGCGGCCAGGAACGGCCCGTCGCTGCTGGCGGCAGCTGTGCCTTCAATTTCCAGGCGCAGGGCAGGGCGTTCTTTCAGCGCCTTGGCCAGGGTGTTCAGGGCGCCTTCGGCGTCTTTGTTCAGTTCACTGGAGCCTGCGGCGAACGACACATTGCCCAAGTCTTCAGAGCCGCCACCAGTGACCAGCCCACCAATGAACTTGAAGGGCGCGGTTGCCGCGCGCACCACGAGGTTGCGCAGGGTCTGCCATACAATCGGCATCACGCTGAATTGCGGGTTGTTCAGGTCGCCGCTTACCGGCAGTTCGATGGAGATCTTGCCGTCGGAGTCCTTGAGCAGGGCGACAGCCAGGCGAATCGGTAAGTCGACGGCATCAGAGCTGTCGACTTTTTCACCCAACTGCAGTTGCTCGACCACCACTTTGTTTTCAGCCTTCAATTGGCCTTTGGTGATCACGTAGTGCAGATCGAGATTCAGGCGGCCCTTGCGGATGCGGAAGCCTGCGAATTTACCTGAGTAAGGCGTCAGGTTGGTCAGCTCGACACGCTTGAAGCTGGTGGCGATGTCCAGCGCGGCCATCGGATCAAACGGATTCACGCTGCCTTTGATCGTCACTGGCGCGTAACGGTCCACCTTGCCTTTGATATCGACGCTGGCCGGTTTGGCCTGGCGACTGTCGATGGTGCCAATCTGGCCGTTGAGCTGTTGAATCGCGGTGGCAAAGTTGGGGGTGAGGCTGAAGTCGGCAAAGTTGGCCGAACCGTCGTTGATCGCGATCTGCCCGATATGAATGCCCAGGGGCTTGTCGTTACTGGCGGCAGGTTTGGCTGCCGACTTGCTGCCGCTGTCGGCCGGCTGCGGAATCAGCAGGTCGTCGATGTTAGTGGTGCGATCTTCGTTGATCATGAAGCGCGCATACGGCTGCAACAGGTTGACCTTGTCGATCGACAGGCTTTGGCCGTGCTGGTAGTTCACGCCCTCTAGCACCAGGCGCTGCCACTTGAGGAAGTCGCGGGTCTTCAGGGTGTCCAGGGTATGCAACTGGTCAACCTGGGCGCGGCCGGTGACCTGGAGGGCCAGTGGCTCGGTGCTTTTGAGGTTTACGTCCAGGTTGCTGCCCAGCATGCCGCTGCGCAATTCCAGGCGAATAAACGGGCTGATATAGGCCTGGGCGACCCGCAGGTCGATGTCCTGGGTGTTGACTTTCAGCTTGGCGCTGACCGGGTTGAGGTTAACTTCGCCTGTTGCCTGGATCTTGCCTTGCTTACCCAGGCCGGTGTCGACCTTCAAGGCGAAGGGGCTCTGGTTGAGGCTGTCAAAGTTTTGTACGTCGACATTCAACGGGCCCAGTTCCAGCGCGACCGCAGGTTTAGCCTGTCGGTCTGCCAGGTGAACCTGATAGTTACGCAGTTGCACATCCTTGAGCAGCACTTGCCACGGCTTGCTAGGTGCAGTCGGTTGCGCCGAAGGCGCGTCGGCAGCGGCTGGCTCCGGTGCCTTGGCCGGTTTGCTCGGTTGGCTGGCGAACAGTTTCTGCCAGTCCAGTTGACCATCGGCCTCACGGGCGGCCCAGGTTTCCAGCTTGTTGCTGCGGATCTTGCCGACAATGACCTGCTGCTTGGCCAGGTCTACTGTGGTTTCGCTGACGTCCAGGCGCTCCAGGCGTGCCAGTGGCCGGCCATCGGGGGCCTTGATCGCAAAGGGGGCGATGCTGGCGGCGGTGTTGGTCAGGTTCAGCTCGGTTTCTTTGGCCAGGCTGAATTTGTAGTCAGTGCTGAAGTTGAGCACCCCGTCTTCCAGCACCAGTGGCAGGGCGTCACGTACATACGGCCACCAGGCTTTCATCTTGCCGTCGGTAACCTTCAAGGTACCTTCGGAGGTGATCGGTACCAGGCTGAAGTTGCCTTTCCAGTCGATTTGCCCACCTTCGGGGCCGGCGGCGACCAGCGTCATGTCGGCATTGTCGTCAGGCAAGGTGCTGAGGTTTTTCAGCTCGAAGTCGAGTTCGTCGTAGAGGAATTCGATGGGCTCGCTGGGGCGCAGGTCCTGGAAGTGCAGGTTACCGCCCGCCAGCTTGATGCTGTCGATACGCAGTGGGAACGGCTTGGCATCGGGATCGTCCGGGGTTGGCTCGCTCGGTGGCAGTTTGAACAACTGCGCCAGGTTCAGTTGGCCGGACTTGTCGAACAGCAGTTCGGTCTTGGGCTTGTCCAGTTGCACATCGGCCAAGTGCAGGGCGCGGGTCCAGAGGCTGTCGATCTGCAGGTTGGCGTAGAGGCGTTCGAAACCTACTTGCTCTTTGCCTGGCTCACCGATCTTCAGGCCCCACAGCGTCAGTTCCAGGCTGAAGGGGTTGAGCTCGATGCGCTCGATTCGCGACGGCACCGTGGCGTAATTGGCCAACTGTTGGTTGGCAATGCGAAGGGCGATGCCGGGTAATATCAGAAAGCCCAGCAAGCTGTACAAAGCAAGGGCGGTCAACAAGGCGCCTACGGCGCGGATCAATCCTTTGGGCATGGGTGAACGCCATCTATGTCGAACGAGAGTGCCTTGGAGTATGGCACGGGAATTCGGTTCCGAAGAACCGTGGGCGCTGGGAAACTTCCTACAAATGCAGGATCAGCGTCTTCAGCGGAGGCTGTTGGTCCCTGGAGGGAAAGTCGGCTCCGGGTGTCATAACCTGCCATTCGCGCACCGGGCGCCCGGCTTTTTCTGCGCAGCGCAGCACCTGTTCACGCCAGTCCTCCATGCTGACCTTTGCCAGGTTGTTGCAGCAAATCAGCACGCCATTGTCGGCGGTGGCCAGCAGTGCGGGTTTGAGCAGGCTTTGATAGTCGCGCAACAGGTCGACAGTGCCGAAAGCGCTCTTGGCCCAAGCGGGAGGATCGAGCAGTACCAGGTCGTACTGGCGCTGCTCCAGGCGTGGATAGCTCGGCAGTTTCTGCCCGCGACGCTGGGTGATCGGCAGGCCCGCCAGTTGGCGAATCGCCGGGAAGTAATCGGACTGTACAAACTCCATGCTCGGCAACTGCGGGTTGAGCTGGCCGTTTTCACGCCCTACCGCCAGGTTGCCCTCGGCAAAATCCAGGTTGCACACCTCGCGTGCGCCGCCCGCTGCCGCGCTCAAACCTACACCGCAGGTATAGGCGAACAGGTTCAGCACGCTTTTGCCGGCGCTGTGGTCCTTGACCCAGCCCCGGGTGTTGCGCAGGTCGAGGAACAGCAGTGGGTCTTGCCCGGCGTGGCGCCCACGCACACGGTAGTTGAGGCCCCACTCGTGGCCGACCAGGTCTTCCAATGCGCCAGGCTCCGCGCGGTACACCGTGTCTTCGCGGTCGATGCGCGAGTTGCCGCGGGCACGGTCGTTGTACACCAGCAACAATTCCAGGCCCATGTATTGGTTGATCAGTTGGTGCAGGTCCAGCAGGTCTGCCGTTTCCAGGGACTGGTGGAAGCTTTGTACCAGCAATTGCGGACCGTAGCGGTCGATGGTCAAGCCACCGGCGCCTTCCTGGCTGCCGTGAAACAGCCGATAGCAGTCCGTACCCTGGGCGTGCAGCGTGTTGATCAGGTCTTGGCGGTGATCGAGGGCGGCGCGCAGCGCCTGATTCAAGGGAGTCATGGAGCGCGCCTTGCTGGTTGATGAATAAGAAAAATGGGGCGCGAAGTTTAACAGCTAACCCCGGCCTGCACAGGCCGGGGATAATTCTGGCGCTATCGGTTGAGGCGTTTGTCGATCAAACCGTCCACCACGCTGGGGTCGGCCAGGGTGGAGGTGTCGCCCAGGCTGTCCAGTTCGTTACAGGCGATCTTGCGCAAGATGCGCCGCATGATCTTGCCGGAGCGGGTTTTCGGCAGGGCAGGGGCCCATTGGATCAATTCCGGTTTGGCGAAGCTGCCAATCTCCTTGCTGACCAACTCCAGCAGGTGCTTTTTCAACGCGTCGCTGGGTTCGACGCCATTCATGGGGGTGACAAAGGCGTAGATGCCCTGGCCCTTGACGTCGTGGGGGTAGCCCACCACGGCGGCTTCGGCGACCTGATCATGCAGCACCAGCGCACTTTCCACCTCGGCGGTGCCGATGCGATGGCCGGACACGTTGATCACATCGTCGATCCGCCCGGTGATCCAGTAGTCGCCGTCTTCATCGCGCCGTGCGCCATCCCCGGTGAAGTAGTAGCCGGGGTAGGGCTTGAAGTAGGTGTCGATCATGCGCTGCGGGTCGCCGTAGACGCTGCGAATCTGCCCCGGCCAGCTTGATCTGATGGCGAGTACACCACTGCCGGCGCCACTGATTTCCTTGCCCTGTTCATCGAGCAACACCGGTTGTACGCCGAACATGGGCTGTGTCGCGCAGCCCGGTTTGATGCGCTGGGCGCTGACCAGCGGGCTGAGCATGATGCCGCCGGTTTCGGTCTGCCACCAGGTATCGACAATCGGGCAGCGCTGTTCGCCGACGGCGTTGAAATACCAGTCCCAGGCTTCCGGGTTGATCGGCTCACCTACGCTGCCCAGCAGGCGCAGGCTGGCGCGCGATGTGCTCTGCAGCGGGCCGTGGCCTTCACGCATCAGGGCGCGCAAGGCGGTGGGTGCTGTGTAGAAGATATTCACCTGGTGTTTATCGATGACCTGCCAGAAGCGCGAACTGTCCGGATAACTCGGCACGCCTTCGAACATCAGCGAGGTGGCGCCATTGGCCAGCGGGCCGTAGACGATATAGCTGTGGCCGGTGACCCAGCCCACGTCGGCGGTGCACCAGAACACTTCGCCTTCCTGGTAATCGAGCACGTACTTGAAGGTCATCGCCGCTTGCAGCAGGTAGCCAGCGGTGGTGTGCAACACGCCTTTGGGTTTGCCGGTGCTGCCGGAGGTATAGAGGATGAACAGCGGGTCTTCAGCGTCCATCGGCTCGGGTGGGCAGTTGTCGCTGGCGGCGTCCAGGGCAGCTTGGTACTTTAGGTCGCGGCCCTCGTGCCAATTCACGCCCGCCCCGGTGCGCTCTACCACCAGTACCGTGCTGACGTTCGGGCAACTGGCCAGGGCTTTGTCGACGTTCTGTTTCAACGCCACGGGCTTGCCACCGCGTACGCCCTCGTCGGCGGTGATCACGGTGCGGCAATCAGCGTCGAGGATGCGGTCGCGCAGGGCGTCCGGAGAGAAACCACCAAACACCACCGAGTGCACCGCGCCAATTCGCGTGCAGGCCAGCATGGCGTAGGCCGCCTCGGGGATCATCGGCATGTAGATGCAAACGCGATCACCTTTGTTCACGCCACGGCTTTTCAACACATTGGCCAGGCGGCTGACGTTTTGGTGCAGTTGACGGTAAGTAATCGTGCAGGATTTTGACGGATCATCGCCTTCCCAGATGAAGGCCGGCTGATCGGCGCGTTGCGCCAGGTGGCGGTCGATGCAGTTGTAGCTGACGTTCAACTGACCGCCGGCAAACCATTGGGCGGCACCGGTGTGGATGTCTGACTGCTGGACGTTGTGCCAGGGTTTTATCCAGTCGAGAAAACCCTTGGCCTGTTCGGCCCAGAAGGTGTCTGGCTGGTCGATGGATTGGCGATAGAGGCGCTGGTAGTCCTCTTGACTGAGTTGCGCAGCCCGGCGGACGGCATCGGCGGTGGGAAAGGTGCTGATATCGAACATGAGCGCTCCTTATTCTTGTTTTTGCGACAAGTCATAAAGATGCACCCTGGGGCGGGAGGGTTCAAGGCCAACGTCCAAACGCACGTTGGCCTTGAATGAACGGCTTCAGCCGCGGTGACGACCACGGAAGTAGTTGATCAAGCCCTGGGTCGAAGCATCTTCGGCCAAGGTTTCTTCGGCGCCGGTCAGGCGGTTGTACACGCCTTTGCCCAACTCCTTGCCCAGTTCAACACCCCATTGGTCGAAGGCGTTGATGCCCCACACCACGCTCTGCACGAACACCTTGTGTTCATACATAGCCACCAGTGCGCCAAGGCGACGCGGGCTGATGCGCTCGACCACCAGGGTGTTGCTCGGACGGTTACCCGGGATCACCTTGTGCGGTGCCAGCTTCTGTACTTCGGCTTCCGGCAGGCCCTTCTCACGCAGCTCGGTTTCGGCCTCGCTGCGGGTCTTGCCGAGCATCAGCGCCTGGCTCTGGGACAGGCAGTTGGCGTACAGCCACTGATGGTGGTCGGACACGGGGTTGAAGCTGACGATCGGCACGATGAAGTCGGCCGGGATCAGTTGAGTCCCTTGGTGCAGCAACTGGTGGTAAGCGTGCTGGCCGTTGCAGCCTACGCCGCCCCAGATCACCGGGCCGGTATCGGTGGACACTGGCGTACCGTCCTGGCGCACGCTCTTGCCATTGGATTCCATGTCCAGCTGCTGCAAATGCTTGGTGATGTTACGCAGGTAATGGTCGTACGGCAGGATCGCATGGCTCTGCGCACCCCAGAAGTTGCCGTACCACACCCCCAGCAAGCCCAGCAGCACGGGCATGTTGGCTTCGAACGGCGCGTTCAGGAAGTGCTGGTCCATGGTGTAGGCACCCGACAGCAGTTCCTTGAAGTTGGACATGCCGATAGCCAGGGCAATTGGCAAACCGATGGCAGACCACAGCGAGTAGCGCCCACCGACCCAGTCCCACATTGGGAAGATGTTTTCTTCGCGAATACCGAAAGCCACGGCCGCGGCATTGTTGCTCGAGACGGCGATGAAGTGGCGATACAGCTCGGCTTCCGAGCCCCCCTGGGCCAGGTACCAGGCGCGGGCGGCCTGGGCGTTTTTCAGCGTTTCCAGGGTGTTGAAGGATTTGGACGAGACGATAAACAGCGTGGTCTCGGCGCGCAGCTTCATGGTCAGTTCGTGGAACTCGCTGCCGTCGATGTTCGCCAGGTAGTGGCAACGCACGCCTTTATGGGCGTAGGACAGCAAGGCCTCCGAGACCAGTTCCGGGCCGAGGAATGAGCCACCGATACCGATGTTCACCACGTCGGTGATCGGCTTCTCGGTGTAGCCGCGCCACAGGCCGTCGTGGATACGGCCGACCAGGTCAGTGATCTGGTTCAGCACCTTGTGCACGTCCGGCATGATGTTCACGCCGTTGACCGACAGCTTGTCGCCCACCGGGCGGCGCAGGGCGGTGTGCAGGGCAGGGCGGCCCTCGGAGGAGTTGACCGGTTCGCCAGCGTACTGCGCGTCGATCGCCGCCTTGAGATTGACTTCCTTGGCCAGGCCCACTAACAGGTCGCGGGTTTCGCTGGTGATCAGGTTTTTCGAGTAATCGAGGAAAAGTCCGCAGCTGCTCAAGGTGAACTGGGAAAAACGCTGAGGATCGGCATTGAACGCCTCGCGCATGCTGAAATCCTGCATGGCTTGGCGATGTTGAACAAGCGCTTGCCAGGCGGGCAGCGCGGTAACGTCATGAGGGGTGCGGTAGTACGCCATCGCTGCGGGTTTCCTTTTATTACGGGGACTGCCTTTAGGACACTTCAAAGCCCGGAACATCCAGTCCTATCGCAAGGATTGGGTTCCAGACAGCGCTAACCATAGCGCAGGGCAGTTACATTAAACCTAGCGTGTGGATATGTCTTGGCTTTGTCTGCGCTGTGGCCGGTACTTTTTTATACCGGCACAGCCGTCGGGGCAACAGGTTGAGGTAAAGCGGGCGTCAGGCGAGGTTCAGGTGCAGGTTATCGATGAGGCGTGTTGCCCCCAGATAAGCGGCGACCAGGATCACCACATCACGATCTTCAGCCGTGGCTGGGCGCAGATGTACGCCTTGGCGCACTTCCAGGTAGTCCATGCGCAGCCCTGCGGCTTCAATCTGCTGGATGTGCTCGGCGCGAAGCCTGGCAAAATCGTGATTGCCACCTTGGATGGCCGTGGCGATCTGGCTGAGCGCGCGGTACAGCACTGGCGCGACCGCCCTTTGCTCATCGGTGAGGTAACCGTTGCGTGATGACAGCGCGAGGCCGTCCTCGGCGCGCACGGTGGGCTCGCCGATGATCTGGATCGGCATGTTCAGGTCGCGGACCATAGCGCGGATCACCGCCAACTGCTGGTAGTCCTTCTGGCCAAATACGGCCATGTCCGGCTGGACCATGTTGAACAGCTTGCTGACCACCGTGGCCACCCCTTCAAAGTGCCCTGGGCGGCTGGCGCCGCACAAGCCTTCGGACAGCTGAGGCACGCTGACGCGGGTTTGGCCGTTCATGCCGTCGGGGTACATTTCCTCGACCGTGGGCGCGAACAGCAGGTTGCAGCCGGCCTGCAGGAGTTTTTCCTGGTCGGCGGCCAAGGTGCGCGGGTATTTGTCCAGGTCTTCGCCAGCACCGAATTGCAGTGGATTGACGAAAATGCTCGCCACCACGAAATCCGCTTGCTGCGCGGCCTTGGTCACCAGGGTGGCGTGGCCGCTGTGCAGGTTGCCCATGGTGGGTACAAAGCCGATGCGCTTGCCGGCGCTACGGGCGTGGGTTACGGCAGCCCGCAGTTCGCGGACGGTTTTAACGGTGTTCATGCCGAGAATCCGTGTTCAACGCCTGGGAACGTCACGTTTTTGACTTCGCTGACGTAGGCGCTCAAGGCGGCGTGGATGCTGTCCTGGCCAGCCATGAAGTTCTTCACGAACTTCGGCACGTGGCCGGTGATCGACAGGCCGAGCATGTCGTGCAGGACCAGCACCTGTCCGTCGGTGGCGGAACCGGCGCCAATCCCAATCACGGGCACTTTGACGGCCTGGGTGATTTCGGCAGCCAGTTCGCTAGGCACGCACTCCAGCAGAATCATCGCTGCACCGGCCTGTTCCAGGGCGATGGCATCGGCGCGCATCTGGCGGGCCTGGGCTTCATTGCGGCCCTGCACTTTGTAGCCACCGAGGATATTCACCGACTGCGGTGTCAGGCCCATGTGCGCACACACTGGCACGCCGCGCTCGGCCAGCAGCCGGATCGACTCGGCCAGCCACACGGCACCTTCGACTTTGATCATGTGCGCGCCGGCCTGCATCAGCTTGCCGGCGTTCAGGAAGGTTTGCTCAAGGGTGGCGTAACCCATGAACGGCAGGTCCGCGATGATAAAGGCGCCATCGTTGCCACGCTTGACGCTGGCGGTGTGGTAGGCGAGTTCATCGGTGGTCACAGGCAGCGTGCTGTCATTCCCTTGAAGAACCATGCCCAGGGAGTCGCCCACCAGCAGCACTTCGACTCCAGCCTGGCAACTGGCGTGGGCGAAAGTGGCGTCATAGCAGGTCAGCATGGTGATTTTTTCACCTTTGAGCTTGAGGCTCTGCAAGGTGGTCAGGGTAATGTCTGGCATGAAAGGGTCCTCGTTCAGGCGCTTGGAAACAGCGAGTAACGCGCGTGAGTCTTCGTTTATACAGGCGCACTGTCTTGAAAGCAGTGCTTATATGGCCTGGATTGCGCCCTGTCGCGCCGGGTTGGCGGCAGCGGGACGCCTATAGTCGTGAGGAGGACACGGGAAGTCAATTGGATGTGTTACCGCATTGTTACGATGGCGGTGTTACCGCTGTTACTGACGCGATTCAGCAAGATGGGCACAGGTTGGGGGCGCACTGAATATCTGATGTGGGAGCTGGCTTGCCTGCGATGGCATCACCTCGGTGTGGCTGATACACCGTGTCGCTAGCATCGCAGGCAAGCCAACTCCCACATTGACCGAGTCATTCTTGAGGGAGGCGTTCCAGGCCGACGAACGGGCAGGCGGTGAGCAGGTCGCTCAAACGCTGGCCGTCAGGTAGCTGCAGGTCGGCAGGCGCCAACTCAGCCAACGGATACAGCACAAACGCGCGCAGATGCATCTGGTAGTGCGGCACCTTGAGGCGCGGCTCGTCGATCAGGCGATCACCGAACAGCAGGATATCCAGGTCCAAGGTGCGCGGGCCCCAGCGTTCCAGGCGTTCGCGGCCCTGATCGCTCTCGATGGCTTGCAGCGCATCAAGCAGGTCCAATGGCGCCAGGTGACTGTCCAGAGCCGCAACGGCGTTGGTGTAGCGCGGTTGGCCTGGCAGCAACGAGTCGCTTTGATAGAAGGCGGACACACCGGCGAGGTGGGTGCCAGGCAGTTGCGCCAGCGCCTCGACCGCGCTGCGCAATTGTTGTTGCGGGGCAGCCAGGTTGCTGCCCATGCCGATGTAGATACGTTCCACGTTTATTCGCCCGCAGCGCCCGACGCATCGGCACTGCTGCGTTTACGCTTGGTGCCGCTGCGGCGACGCTTTTTCGGCCCTTCGCCGGCGCTATCGCCTTTGCTGCCCAACTCGCGAATCATTTCGCGGCGCTGGCTGTCATTGGCGTCCTGATAATCGGTCCACCATTCGCCCAGGCCATCGGTCTGCTCGCCCGCGCTTTCACGTAGCAGCAGGAAGTCGTAGCCGGCACGGAAACGCGGGTTGTCCAGCAACAGATCGGCGCGTTTGCCGCTGCGGCGTGGCAGGCGCTCCTGCATGTCCCAGATTTCGCGGATCGGCATGGTGAAACGTTTGGGGATGGCGATGCGTTGGCACTGTTCGGCGATCAGCTCGTGAGCCGCTTCCTGCATGGCCGGGATCGGCGGCATGCCACGGTCCTGCAGGCGCAGTACGCGTTTGGGCAGGGCCGGCCACAACAAGGCGGCAAACAGGAATGCCGGGGTCACCGGTTTGTTCTGCTTGATGCGCAGGTCGGTGTTGATCAAGGCTTCGCTGATCAAGGTGTGGGTGTACGTCGGGTTGTACTCCAAGGCCTCGGCGCTGGCCGGGAACAGGGGGTCGAACAACTGCAGGTCCACCAGCATTTCAAAGGTGTCGGCGGCGTAGCCCGAAAGGAACAGCTTGAGCACTTCCTCAAACAGGCGTGCCGAGGGGATTTCCCGCAGCATCGGCGCCAGTTCGCGAATCGGCGCGGCGGTGTGTTTTTCGATGCCGAAGTTGAGCTTGGCGGCGAATCGCACGGCACGCAGCATGCGCACCGGGTCTTCCTGGTAGCGCTGCGTCGGGTCGCCGATCAGCCGGATCAGGTTGTTGCGAATGTCGTGTACGCCGTTGGCGTAATCGAGGATGCGCTCGCTGACCGGGTCGTAATACAAGGCGTTGATGGTGAAGTCGCGACGTTGCGCGTCCTCTTCCAGAGTGCCATACACGTTATCGCGCAGGATGCGCCCGCTTTCGTTACGGGAAGACTGGTTAGTGTCCTCCTCTTCATCGTTTTGCGGGTGACCGGCGCGGAAGGTCGCGACCTCGATGATTTCGCGACCAAAGTGGATATGCACCAGCTTGAAGCGCCGGCCGATGATTCGTGCATTACGAAACTCGGCGCGCACTTGTTCAGGCGTGGCGCTGGTGGCGACGTCGAAATCCTTGGGCGTGATATTGAGCAGCATGTCGCGTACGCAACCACCCACCAGGTAGGCCTGGTAGCCGGCGTTCTGCAAACGTTCGACGATGTTCACTGCATAACGGCTGAATTGAGCGCGCTGCAGCGAATGCTGGCTGCTGTTGAGCACTTCAGGCGTGCTGCGTTTGTGTTGCGTTCGACGCAAGGGAGAACGGAATGACTGGAACAACTTCTTCAGCATGGGATGCACTGTTTGAAGGAATGTTCGGCCATAACGAAGAATGACCGCATGATGGGCGGGGATTCTAGCATTTAGTCAGGGGATGGTGTAGGAACAAGCTAAAGGCATTGCGCCATAAGCGTTTGAAGGTCAAATCCCGGAAACTACAAGGGGAGCCGAAGCTCCCCCAGAAGTAGTTGCGTGCTCTATTTTTATTATTGATGTCGGGCTTCTTGTTTTTGTTGATCGCCCTCGCCACGAAGCTTCACCTTCATGACACTCCCAATCGGGAGCCAAGAGCAAACGGATTGCTTTGGTCGCTGTGTTGCTGATCTACGATCCAACCAGTTCAGGCTCTGCCTTAGGGCAGTTTTTGTTGTTCTCGGCCTGGTTGCGGGGCAAGCCCCAAATGCAACGCCTCTCCAAAAGAATCAGTTAGCTGCGCCTCCGCCGTGTTGTTTTTGTTATGCGTGAGTCGATTCGTCTTATTTTTATTGTCTTGTACAAAGCTTGTTATTGTTTTTGTACTAAGCATATAGCAGGGTGCGTGCCAACTTTTGCGCCGACCAGCAAAACCGGGGGTTTGGGTTGGTTTCGCCAGATTGAGGGCCAAAAAAAAGCCGGGGCTTCGTTACCGTAAGCCCCGGCTTTTGTTACGTGAAAAGTCAGCGGTAACAGTTTTTTCACATCAACAGGTGTTACCTGTGGGGCCGCACCCTCAGCTTTCGCTGGCCACCCCGGTCTTGCGCCGCGGAATGCCCAGGCGCTGACGCCGTTCCCACAGGCATTTGCGACTCACGCCCAGCTTGCGTGCCAGCTCGGTCTCGGTCATATGGTCCTGATGCTCGAGCACGAAGTGCTGGAAGTAGTCTTCCAGTGACAAATCTTCCGTCGGTTCATGGCTGGTATTGCTACCGCCGCCCTGCTGCGGGGCCAGGCCGATGAAGTCGTCGTCATCCAGGTCGCTGAGCTCAATGTCGATGCCCAGCAACTCGGCGGAGATCTCCGCGCTCTCCGACAGAATCACGGCGCGCTCGACGGCGTTCTCCAGCTCACGCACGTTCCCTGGCCACGAGTAGTGACGGATCGCCTGTTCGGCGTCCGCGGCAAATTTCAGGTCGGTGCGGTCAATGCGTGCGCCTTGGCGCAACAGGAACGCGTTGGCGATTTCGTTGACGTCGGCGCCACGCTCGCGCAGGGCCGGCAGTTTGAGCGCGATGACATGCAGGCGGTAATACAAGTCCTCACGGAACTGGCCGATCTTGGCCAGGCTCTTGAGGTCACGGTGTGTCGCCGCGATCAATCGAACATCGACCTTCTGCGATTGCACCGAGCCGACCCGGCGAATTTCGCCTTCCTGCAGCACGCGCAGCAAACGCGCCTGTGCTTCCAGGGGCAACTCGCCAATTTCATCAAGGAACAACGTGCCGCCGTCCGCGGCCTCCACCAGGCCCGCACGCCCGGCGCTCGCACCGGTGAACGCACCTTTCTCGTGGCCGAACAGCTCGGACTCGATCAGGGATTCGGGGATCGCCGCGCAGTTCACCGAGATCATCGGCGCCTTGGCGCGCTTGGACAGGTTGTGCAGGGCGCGGGCCACCAGCTCTTTGCCGGTGCCCGACTCGCCCTGGATCAATACATTGGAGTCAGTCGGCGCCACCTTGCGGATCTTGCTGTACAAGTCCTGCATCGGAGGGCAGGAGCCGATAATGCCGATCTCGCCATTGCTGTTGTTGGCACCTGGTTTTTCGGCGCCGCTGGTCTTGCCGGTGGGGCGTGGCTCGGCAGGCGCACTGCTGGCCGACACACGGTCACGCAGGATGCGGGCCACGGCCTGGAGCATCTCGTCGTGATCGAAAGGCTTGGCGATGTAATCCACCGCGCCCATCTTCATCGAGTCCACCGCCGAGCGCAGGCTGGCGTAGCTGGTCATGATCAGCACCGGGGTGCCCTGGCCCAGCTTGATCAGCTCGGTGCCCGGGGCGCCTGGCAGGCGCAGGTCACTGACAATCAGGTCGAACGTGGGAATGCTGAATCGCTCTTGGGCTTCCTGCACCGAGCCGGCTTCGCTGACCTGGTACTGATTACGTTCAAGCAGGCGACGCAAGGCAGAGCGGATAATGGTTTCGTCTTCGACGATCAAAATGTGCGGCATTGATTCAATTCTCTCGACGGTCTCAGTTCACAGCGGACGTCGCTTCGACATGACGCGGCAAGGTCACCCGGATACGGGTGCCGCGTTGGCTTTGTGTGTCAGCCGGGCTGTCGATGGTGATTTGTCCATAATGCTCTTCAACGATGGAATAGACCAGTGCAAGGCCCAGACCGGTACCTTCACCGGGGTCCTTGGTGGTGAAGAAGGGTTCGAACAATCGGTCCATGATGTTCTGTGGGATGCCGCTGCCTTCGTCTTCCACGATCAGGTCGACCGTGTGCTCGAAAGCCTCGCTCTTGACGCGTACAGCACTGCCGGCCGGCGACGCGTCGCGGGCGTTGGACAGCAGGTTGATCAGCACCTGGGCCAGGCGTTGTGAGTCGCCATCGACCCAATGGTCCGGATCGCACAGGTTAAAGAACTGTACTTCGAAATTGCGCCGGTTCAAGGCCAACAGCCCAATGGCATCCTGGGCCACTTCGGCCAGGCACACCGCTTCGTCCTGATTCTGATGGGCGCCGGAGTGGGCAAAGCTCATCAGCGACTGGACGATGCGTGAAACCCGCTTGGTCTGTTCAAGGATTTGCCCGCTGATTTCGGTGATTTCCCCGTCTTCTTCACGCTCTTCCCGCAGGTTTTGCGCCAGGCAGGCGATACCGGTGATCGGGTTACCGATTTCATGAGCCACGCCGGCCGCCAGGCGCCCAATGCTGGCCAGGCGTTCGGAGTGCACCAGCTTGTCTTCGAGCATCTGTGTATCGGTCAAATCTTCGACCAGCAGCACCAGGCCGCTGTTACCCGGCGCCAGGGGCTCGTCGATGGCCGCTTTGTGCAAGTTGAGCCAGCGGGTCTGGCCGTCGAGGGCCAAGTGCTGTTTGTGCAAGTGCTCGTCTGGCAGGTTGATGAAACCCTGCAGCAGCTCTTTCCAGGGATCGCCCAGGGTATTGAGGCGCGAACCCACCACCCGCTGGGCGGCGATGCCGGTGAGTTCTTCCATGGCCTTGTTCCACATCAGGATTTCCTGGTCCTTGGCCAGGGAACACACGCCCATCGGCAGTTCCTGCAGGGTCTGGCGGTGGTAACGGCGCAGGGCGTCGAGTTCGGCGGCCAGGCCCGTGAGACGTGAGTGGTAATCCTCCAGCCGGCTTTCGATGAAGTGGATGTCTTCGGTAACGTAGTTTTCGCCACCGGCCTTGTAGGGCAAGAAGGTTTCCACCATGTCCTGGGACACGCTCGGCCCCATCAAGCCGGACAGGTTGGCTTCGATACGGTCACGCAGGCGGCGCAGGGCATAGGGGCGGCGCTCGTCAAATGGCAGGTAGAGGTCGCGCAGCGCCTGTTCAACTTCCTTTTGTGCGGCCTTGGCACCCAGGGGCTTGGCCAGTTGTGTGGCGAACTCCTGGGGCGAGGCCGCATGCAGTTCGCGGCGTTGCGGGCGGCGCACGTTATCCACCGCGCAGGCTTCGGCGGCGCTGGTTTCTTCGGCGCTGGCGTTGGTGAACAGCGAGATCAGGGTAAACATCAGTACGTTGGCGGCCAGCGAGGCGATGGCAGCCATGTGCCAACTGGTGTCGTCCAGCACGTAAATCATGTTCAGCAACGGGATATAGAAGCCCTGCAAGTTGCCGACCAGCGGTAGCAGCATGGTCACGGTCCACACCAGGATCCCGGCCAGCAGCCCGGCAATAAAGCCACGGCGATTGGCGGTCGGCCAGTACAGCACCGACAACACGCCCGGCAGGAACTGCAAGGTGGCGACAAACGCGACGATGCCGAGGTTGGCCAGGTCTTGCCCGGCGCCCAGCAGCAGATAAAACGCGTAGCCGGCCATGATGATCGCGACGATCAGCGCGCGTCGGGTCCATTTCAACCAACGGTAGATATTACCCTCGGCTGGCGGCTGGTACAGCGGCAGTACCAAGTGGTTGAGCGCCATGCCCGAGAGTGCCAGGGTGGTAACGATGATCAGCCCGCTGGCGGCCGACAACCCCCCGACATAGGCCAGCAGCGCCAGAGCCGGGCTGTTGGCGGCAATACCGATGCCCAGGGTGAAATACTCAGGGTTGGTGGTGGCCCCCAGTTTCAGGCCGGCCCACAGGATCAGCGGCACCGCCAGGCTCATTAGCAGCAAGAACAGCGGCAAGCCCCAGCTGGCGCTAACCAGCGAGCGCGGGTTGAGGTTCTCGGTGAAGGTCATGTGGTACATGTGCGGCATCACGATCGCCGAGGCGAAGAACACCAGCAGCAGCGTACGCCATGGTCCCTCCTGCAAGGGCGTATGCAAGGCGGCAAGGGCGGTCTGGTTTTGCAGCAGCCACAGCTCCAGCTGTTGCGGCCCGTCGAACACGCCGTAAAGCGCGTAAAGGCCGACGCCGCCGATGGCGATCAGCTTGATGACCGACTCAAAGGCAATCGCAAACACCAGGCCCTGGTGTTTCTCACGGGTGGCGATATGGCGAGAACCAAAGAAGATGGTGAACAAGGTGATCAGCGCGCAGAACGCCAGGGCAACCCGGTGTTGCACGGGCTCGCGGGTCAGGATGCTGATGGAATCGGCCACCGCCTGGATCTGCAGGGCCAGCAACGGCAGCACGCCGATCAACATGAAGATCGTGGTCAGCGCGCCGGCCCAGGTGCTGCGAAAGCGAAAGGCAAACAGGTCTGCCAGGGAGGACAGTTGGTAAGTCCGGGTGATTTTCAGGATCGGATACAGCAGCACCGGCGCCAGCAGGAACGCGCCGGACACCCCCAGGTAACTGGAGAGAAAGCCGTAGCCGTACTGATAGGCCAGCCCCACCGTGCCGTAGAACGCCCAGGCACTGGCGTAGACGCCCAGGGACAAGGTATAGGTCAACGGATGGCGAATGATCGCCCGCGGAATCATTCCGCGCTCACTGATCCAGGCCACGCCGAATAACGCAGCCAGGTAGGCGGCGCTGATCAGCAGCATCTGGGTGAGACTAAAGCTCATCGGCATCTTTTTGGCTCTGCAGGATGAAGGTCACGACGATCAGGATCAGCCATAGCAGATAAGGGCGATACCAGGCGCCCGTGGCGTCGATCCACCAATCCATGATGGCGGGGGAGAACAGGTAGATCCCGACGACCAGCAGCAGGACCAAACGATAGATGTACATGTTGGCCTCTGATTAAAAATCTGCCGCGATGTTAACGGATGATGGGCAACCTGCAAGCGCCTTCAACTCAATTGCGCTTCGGCCAGGGTCAGTGTGCGTGGGAT
Source organism: Pseudomonas sp. MF6751 (assembly GCF_016613265.1). NCBI lineage: Bacteria > Pseudomonadati > Pseudomonadota > Gammaproteobacteria > Pseudomonadales > Pseudomonadaceae > Pseudomonas > Pseudomonas sp. MF6751. Next base: position 19,678 of record NZ_JAENSV010000002.1, on the reverse strand, counting down.
GCGGGTGGCGTCCCAGTGTGCAATGCCCCAATCCAGCAGTTCTCGTGGGCTGGCGTACTGCAACTGCGCGTCGGGCTGTTGGCCAAGGGCACGCAGCGCTCTGAGCAGCAAAGGCGTGGCTTGGTCGGCTGTCAACGGTGGAGAGCGGTAGGACTTGCCCAGCTTGTTGCCGTCTGGCTGCACGATCAGCGGCACGTGCAAGTAGCGGGGTTGGCGCAGGCCGAGCAGTTCTTGCAAGTAAAGCTGGCGCGGCGTGGAGTCGAGCAGGTCGGCGCCGCGTACGATATCGGTTACACCTTGCCAGGCGTCGTCGAGCACCACCGCCAGTTGGTAGGCGTAGAGGCCATCGCGCCGACGAATGATGAAGTCGCCGGCATCGCGACCCAGATGCTGCCGGAACTCGCCCTGGACGCGGTCGACAAAGTGATACTCCAACTCGGGCACGCGCAGGCGGATCGCGGCATCCTGCTGTTCGTGGCCGGCATTGCGGCACAAGCCTGGGTAAATCCCGTTGTAGGGCTCCAATTGCTTGCGCGAGCAGGTGCAGGCGTAGGCCAGGCCATGGTTGAACAGGTCGTTGAGCACTTTAGCGTAGGCATCATGCCGCTCGCTCTGGCGAACCAGTTCGCCATCCCATTCAAAGCCGTAGCTTTCCAGCGCATGCAGGATCGCCGCCTGAGCGCCGGGCTCTTCACGGGGAGGGTCAAGGTCTTCCATGCGCATCAACCAACGGCCGTGGTGGGCGCGTGCATCGAGGTAGGAGGCGAGGGCGGCAACCAGGGAACCGAAGTGCAAATGGCCGCTGGGTGTGGGGGCGAAACGCCCAATATAGGTAGAGGCTGTCATGGCCCGGATACTACTGCATAACCGGTAAACGCCAGAAACAAAAATGGAGCGTTCGCACGCTCCATTCGTTCAACTCGGCAAAGTTACTTGCCGACCTGTTTTTCCTTGATTTCAGCCAAGGTCTTGCAGTCTACGCACAGGTCCGCGGTTGGGCGGGCTTCCAGTCGGCGAATACCGATTTCGACGCCGCAGGATTCACACCAGCCGTATTCTTCGTCTTTGATCAGTTGCAGGGTCTTGTCGATCTTCTTGATCAACTTACGCTCGCGATCGCGGGCGCGCAGTTCGAGGGCGAACTCTTCTTCCTGGCTGGCGCGATCGGCCGGGTCAGGGAAGTTGGCCGCTTCATCCTTCATATGGTCAACCGTACGGTCGACTTCCTGCATCAAGTCCTGTTTCCACTTGTTGAGGATCTTGGTGAAGTGCTCGCGCATGGGCTCGCCCATGTACTCCTCGCCCTTTTTTTCGACATAGGGTTCGAAGCCGCCGAGGCCTTGAGTCTGCTGTTGCTTTGCTTGGGTGGACATGAATAGACCGCCTCTCACTCTTCTAATCCATTGCGCAGGATTGCAACGTCACCGACACCTGCCGGCCCTGCGGCTGCAAGCGGGCGAACTTACCAGATAGATTCAGGGTGCGCTACTCCCGGTTGTCGAGGCCCAAGGCAAAGGGGTTGCAAACTGCAGCAGCCCGCCATGACTGGGTATGTATCGCCTCGAATGTTGATTTTAGCTGTTTTACGAGCGCGCGCAGGGTGCACTTGCAGCCCCAATCAGGCAATAGAGCATGTTTTACCGTGAGGGTTCGGTAGAATCCAGATTTTGTCCTCACCGTCTAAGGAAGGCTAATGGCTCAGCCCTACAGTGCGCGTAGTCGCGCCATCGAACCTTTTCATGTCATGGCGTTACTGGCGCGTGCCAATGAGCTGCAGGCCGCCGGTCACGACGTGATCCACCTGGAAATCGGCGAGCCGGACTTCACCACCGCCGAACCGATCATCCAGGCCGGCCAAGCGGCGTTGGCAAACGGTAAGACGCGCTACACCGCCGCCCGCGGCTTGCCGGAGTTGCGCGAAGCCATCAGTGGTTTCTACCAGCAACGCTACGGTTTGAGCATCGACCCGCAGCGCATTCTGATCACCCCCGGTGGCTCCGGCGCGTTATTGCTGACCAGCAGTTTGCTGGTGGATCCGGGTAAGCACTGGCTGCTTGCGGACCCAGGCTACCCCTGCAACCGGCACTTCCTGCGCCTTGTGGAAGGCGCGGCGCAGTTGGTGCCGGTCGGCCCAGACGTACGCTACCAGTTGACCGCCGATCTGGTGGCCAGGCATTGGGACCAGGACAGTGTCGGCGCACTGGTGGCGTCGCCCGCCAACCCCACCGGCACGATCCTCACCCGGGACGAGTTGGCTGGGCTGTCGAGCGCCATCAAGGCGCGCAACGGTCACTTGGTGGTCGACGAGATTTATCACGGCCTCACCTACGGCACCGACGCCGCCAGCGTGCTGGAAGTTGATGATGACGCCTTTGTCCTGAATAGTTTTTCGAAGTATTTCGGCATGACCGGCTGGCGCCTCGGTTGGCTGGTGGCGCCCCCTGAGGCGGTGGGTGAACTGGAAAAATTGGCCCAGAACCTCTACATCAGTGCGCCAAGCATGGCACAACATGCCGCCTTGGCTTGTTTCACCCCGCAAACCCTGGAGATTCTGGAGCAGCGCCGTGCCGAATTTGGTCGCCGCCGTGACTTCCTGCTGCCGGCTCTGCGTGAGCTGGGGTTCGGTATCGCCGTGGAGCCCGAAGGAGCCTTTTATCTGTATGCCGATATCAGCGCGTTCGGCGGCGATGCCTTCGCGTTTTGCCGTCATTTCCTCAAAACCGAGCATGTGGCCTTTACGCCCGGGTTGGATTTCGGCCGCTACCAGGCGGGGCACCATGTGCGTTTTGCCTACACGCAAAACCTCGATCGGCTGCAAGAAGCGGTGGAGCGGATTGCCCGTGGTTTGCGGAGTTGGCAAGCCTGATGCGTTTTAATCCTCCTCTTGAAGAAGGGCGGCTGATCCGCCGCTACAAGCGCTTTCTCACCGATATCGAAACCGTTACCGGCGAGTTGCTCACCATTCACTGCCCTAACACCGGTTCGATGCTCAACTGCATGGTCGAAGGTGGCCAGGTCTGGTTCAGCCGTTCTACGGATCCCAAGCGCAAGCTGCCGGGCACGTGGGAAATTGCCGAAACGCCCCAGGGCCGGCTGGCGTGCGTCAACACCGCGCGTGCCAACCAGTTGGTGGAAGAAGCCTTGCTGGCCGGTGTGATCACTGAGCTCAACGGCTTTACTGCGTTGAAGCGTGAGGTGCCTTATGGCCAGGAGAAAAGCCGCATCGACTTTCGCCTGGATTACCCCCAGGGCGCTGCGTTTGTCGAGGTCAAAAGCGTCACCCTGGGCTTTGATGGCAGCTCAGTGGCGGCTTTCCCCGACGCGGTGACGCAGCGCGGTGCCAAGCACTTGCGTGAGCTGGCCCACCTGGCGCGCGACGGTATACGGGCGGTGCAGCTGTATTGCGTGAACCTGTCGGGGATCGACGCGGTGCGTCCGGCGGTGGAAATCGACGCCGGTTATGCGGCGGCGCTACGTGAGGCCAAGGCCGCAGGTGTAGAGGTGCTGGCCTACGGCGTACGCGTCACGCCTCAGGAGATTTACGTCGAGCGTCGGCTGAAGGTGCTGCTGGGCGATTAGAGATCGACCCACAATCCCTGTTCGTCTTCACGGCCGGGCAGGGCAGTGAGGTGTTGGCCTGCGCAGGGCCCGGCGATGCACTCGCCGCTTTCAATCAGAAACAATGCGCCATGGGTGGCGCATTGGATCAGGCTGGCGCTGTCGTCGAGGAAGCGATCAGGTTGCCATTCCAGCGGGATGCCACGATGGGGGCAGCGGTTGAGATAGAAGTACGCAATGCCGTCCCGACGCACCGCCAACAGCCTGTTGCCATCGATATCAAAACCGCGGCTGCTGTTGGGGGCGAGGTCGCCTGAGGTGCAGAGAAACTTCATTTCAATCCTTAAGTGCCTTGACGTTCAAATGCAAACAATTATCAAATGCCCGCTTCGCCCGTCAGTTGACTGGGTGCTCAATACGATGCCTGGCAGGGGTTATCTGTCACATCAATGAGTGCTTGAGTGGCCCTGCCCTAGGAAGGAAACCCTGTTATGCGCCTGAGTACCAGCGCTATTGCGCTTGTTGCCTCACTGCTGGTCAACCCTGGGGCGCACGCCTCTGAACTGCCGCAACGCTGGGTGAGTGCCGGTGGGGCGCTGTCGGAGTGGGTGACGGCCCTGGGCGGTGAATCGAAGTTGGTGGGAGTGGATACCACCAGTCAGCATCCCGCCTCGCTCAAGGCCTTGCCAAGCATTGGTTACCAGCGGCAGTTGTCGGCCGAAGGCATTCTCAGCCTGCGCCCGCAAATCCTTGTGGGCACGGAGGAAATGGGGCCACCGCCGGTGCTGGCGCAGATTCGCAGTGCCGGGGTGCAGGTGGATATGTTCTCGGCCCAGCCGGATTTGCCCACGCTCAAAGGCAACCTTGCACACTTGGGGAAACTGCTCGGCAGTGAGGCCCAGGCTAATGCCTTGTTTGCCGGGTATGAGCAGGCGCTGGCACAGCAAAAAAATTGGGTGGCCAAGGCCCAGGCCACACAAAAAGCTCCAGGCGTGCTGTTGCTGCTCGGCCATGCCGGTGGCAAGCCGCTGATCGCGGGTAAGGACACGGCTGCTGACTGGATGTTGCAGCAGGCTGGGGGGCGTAATCTCGCCACGCATGTGGGCTACAAGCCGTTTTCCGTCGAATCGCTGGCGGGGTTGAGCCCTGAGGTGCTGGTATTTGCCGATCGCGCCTTGACCGGTGACGCGGCGCGCGCAGCCTTGTTCAAGGAAAATCCGATCCTTGCCTCTACGCCGGCAGCCAAGAGTGGCCGTGTCTTCGAACTGGATCCGACCTTGCTGGTAGGCGGCCTTGGGCCCCGACTGCCGCAAAGCCTGGAGAAACTGTCTGCCGGTTTTTATCCGTCCCAGCCTAAGCCTGCTCCATGACCACTCTGGTTAAGCCAAAAACGCTGTTTATCGGGCTGTCGCTGCTGTGTGTATTGGCGATCTGGCTCTCATTGGCACTGGGGCCCGTCAGCCTGCCGTTAGTGGACACGCTCAGGGCTGCGTTAAGGCTGATGGGCGTACCGATTGAGGCCCAGGGGTTGGAGCAGGCCGAGTTGATCCTGGGGCAGATTCGCCTGCCGCGAACCCTGTTGGGGCTGGCGGTCGGCGGTGTGCTGGCGTTGTCGGGCGTGGCGATGCAGGGGTTGTTCCGCAACCCGCTGGCCGACCCTGGCTTGGTCGGCGTGTCCAGCGGCGCAGCGCTGGGTGCGGCGGTGGCGATTGTCGGTGGTTCGTTCTTTGGCGGGCTGCCGGATGCCTTCGGGCCGTATCTGTTGTCGCTGTGCGCATTTCTCGGTGGCCTGGGCGTCACGGCACTGGTCTATCGCCTGGGGCGTCGCAATGGCCAGACCAATGTCGCGACGATGTTGCTTGCCGGTATCGCGCTGACGGCCCTGGCCAGTTCAACCGTGGGCCTGTTTACCTATCTGGCAGACGATGCCACCTTGCGCACCCTGACGTTCTGGAACCTGGGCAGCCTCAATGGCGCAAGTTATTCGCGGTTGTGGCCCTTGCTGCTGGTGAGTGCGGGCGTGGCGCTATGGCTGCCGCGCCGGGCCAAGGCGCTGAACGCGCTGCTGTTGGGAGAGTCCGAGGCCAACCATCTGGGTATTGATGTTGAGGGGCTCAAGCGCGAGTTGGTGTTCTGTACAGCCCTGGGCGTTGGCGCCGCAGTGGCAGCGGCGGGCATGATTGGTTTTGTCGGTTTGGTGGTACCACATCTGGTGCGGCTGCTGGCGGGGCCGGATCATCGGGTATTGTTACCGGCCTCGGTGTTGGCGGGCGCGAGCCTGCTGTTGTTTGCGGACCTGGTGGCGCGCCTGGCGTTGGCGCCGGCGGAACTGCCGATCGGTATTGTCACTGCGTTTATCGGTGCGCCGTTTTTCCTCTATTTATTGTTACGAGGGCGCGCCTGATGTTGCGGGTAGAAGCGTTGCAGATCCGGCGCGGTGGTAAGACTGTGCTGGCCGATGTCACCTTGGACCTATTGCCGGGCGAAGTGCTGGGCGTGCTGGGCCCCAATGGCGCCGGCAAAAGTACCTTGCTTGGGGCGCTGTGCGGGGAGTTGCAGCCGGATCAGGGCAAGGTCTGGCTGGATCAGCAGGTGCTCAAGCACATGACCGGTGTGCAGCGTGCCCAGCGCCTGGCGGTGCTGCCGCAATCCTCCACCCTGGACTTTGCCTTTCGTGTCGAAGAGGTGGTGGGCATGGGCCGCTTGCCTCATCAGACCGGGCGAGTGCGCGACGACGAAATCATCAACGCCGCGCTGCAGGCTGCTGATGTAGGCCACCTGAGTGGCCGCAGTTACCTGGCTTTGTCGGGTGGCGAGCGGCAGCGTGTGCACCTGGCACGGGTATTGGCGCAGTTATGGCCGGGTGAGGCAGGGCAGACGTTGCTGCTGGATGAGCCCACATCAATGCTCGACCCTCTGCACCAACACACTACCTTGCAAGCTATCCGACATTTTGCCGACAGAGGCGCTGCGGTGCTGGTCATCCTGCATGACTTGAACCTGGCGGCGCGCTACTGCGACCGGATCCTGTTGCTGGAAAACGGCCACCCCCACGCGTTGGATACGCCCTCTAAAGTCCTGCAACCAGAGCCACTGAAGGCTGTATTCGGTCTGGATGTATTGGTACAGCCGCATCCGGAGCGTGGGCATCCGTTGATCATTGCGCGTTAAGGCCGGTTAATTCGCGGGCAAAAAAAGACCCGGCAAGAGCCGGGTCAAATAACCGTGATTAGCCTGATGAGGAGATAATCTGAGAGTCCGAACCAATGGTCTTTCAGTTATCGGCTGATCTCGCGACCAGTTGTGATAATCATAACGATTCTCATTTGAGAGTCAACATTTGTTTTTCTGCGTCATCCAGTTTTCTCAAACGCGCGTTTGTAATGCCCATCAACACTGGGTTTGAGCGCCACTCTAGTTCTTCTGATGCACTGAGATCGCTTCCAACTGACGGTTCAATGCCTCCTTGCGCTCCGTGGGTATGTCGTTCCAGTGCACATCCATCAATGCCCCTTCAATGGCATACAGCAGAACCTTCGAAGCTCGAAACCCGCGCGTGCGCACGGCTCGGTAGGCATCGACCGCCCCTAGCCGACGCAAGTCGGACGCGCTGTGGATGCCCACCGCATGCAGCCACTGTGCTGACGTCTTGCCAAGGTTTTTCAGGTGTTGCAGCTCATCGTTCATCAAGCCTCCTTGCGTTGGCCGAATGGTGCGGTGGGTGTCGTGACCAGGCAGCCTGAAAATGAGTGTAGCGCTCAGTAGGAAAAGCGTGGTTCTTTGGTCAGAAAGGGCTGAAAAGCTTATAAGGATGGCGCGACGACGCTTGCTTGCAGGCAGGCGCAAAGTGCCCGGCAGGCAGGGAGGCTGGCCGGAACTCAGTATGTGGGGTTACTTGGTGCGGTAGCGCAGGCGAGTACCGAAATTGACCGACATGAGTATTTCGTCAGCCGTGAGTTCGGGCGGGAAATAAGCCCCCGAAATCTGCGCATGGGCCAGGCTGGCGCCTTCCAGTGAGCAGCCACGCAAGTCCAGGCCGCGCAGGTCGGCAGAGCGAAAATAGGCGTCGGTGAAGTCAATACCGGTGGCGTTCAGGTCGCGCAGGTCCAGCCCTCGAAAGTCGCCACCGCGCATATCGATGGAGCCATTTTCAGGGCGCTCCTGGTTGAAGCCGCGAATGTCGTCCTTGTGCAGAAGGGCGTAGAGCGGGGTATCAAGAAGCTTTGGCTGACTCATGATCGCGACTCTGGTTGGCGTTATGGAGCCAGTATAGTGCCGCTATCGCTGGGTCGCGCGCCGAAGACGACGACGCGACCAAGAAATATTTCTTACAGGCCCGGCAGGTGCTGACGGATATGCCCGACCAACGCGTCGAGCGTCCCGCTTTCATTGGTCTCCACACGCTTGCTGAGCAGCAGCTCCTCGGCAGTCAGCGGATCACGACTGGCTTGTTGTTCTTCGATAACGACCAGTGTGGCGTCAGACGGATCGTTTTTATCCGCCTGACGTTGTGCCAGCCAACTGGTGATAACGGCTTGCGGGGCGTTGCAGTCGAGGATCAGGAACGGCGCGCCAGTGGCTTCGGCAACCTGGGCGGCGGCGTCACGCTGTGCGCGTTTCAGGAAAGTGGCATCCAGCACCACCGGGTAGCCGGCGCGCAGCACGGTGTCGGCAATCTCGTTCAGACGTGTGTAGGTGGCAGCGCTGGCGTCCTGATTGTAGATACCGGCCTGCAGGGTGTTCTCTATCTGTTGTTCGCCAAACAGGCGCTTGCGCTCTACATCCGAACGCAGGCGCACCGCGCCCAGGGCTTCGACCAGGCGCATGGCCACATGGCTCTTGCCCACCGCTGAAACGCCATGGGTGATTGCCAGGAAGCGCGAGGGGATGGTGCTGTAGCTTTCCGCCAGGTTGGCGTAGTTGCGGTACTGGCGCAGGGTGTTAGCGCGTTGCACCGGGTTGGCTTCGCTCGGCATGCTGAACAGCGCAACCTTGGCGCGCACCAATGCACGGTAGGCTTTATAGAAGTTCAGGAGTTCCAGGCCCTGGTAGTCTCCGGTCAATTCCAGGTACTGGCTTATGAAGCGCCGTGCCAGGCATTTCAGGCCGCGATCTTCCAGGTCCATCGCCAAAAAAGCGGTGTCGGCGTACACGTCGGTAAAGCGGAAAGGCTCGTTGAACTCGATGCAGTCGAAGATCACCACGCGGCCATCGATCAGCGTGGCGTTGCCCAGGTGAATGTCGCCGTGGCATTCGCGGGTATAGCCATCGAGCTTGCGCTGCGCAAGCAAAGGCTTGAGGCGTTCGAAGCTGCTTTCAGCCCAGGCTTGCAGAGCCTCCAACTGAGTCAGGTCGGCCTTGTCGCTGAGGAACGGGCGGATCTGGTCAAAGTTCTGGCGTACCGGAGCCATCACCTCTTCCGGCGTGCCGGCGGGGTGATCTTGCGGGACTTTGGGGGCGTTGAGGTGGAACTGGGCGATCTGCTTGGCCATCTCATCGATGTGCGCGCTGGTCAGTTCGCCGTTGGCTTGCAGGGTGCTGAGCATCTGGCTTTGCGGGAACTGGCGCATTTTCAGCGCGTACTCGATGGCCGGGCCGTCGCCACCCAGTTGCGGCGCCTCGGCAGTGCCGGTAATCGGCAACACTTCAAGATACAAATCTTCGGTCAGGCGCTGGTTGAGGCGCAGTTCCTCGCGGCAGAAATGTCCACGATCATCCAGGTGGGTGAAGTCCAGGAAGCCGAAGTTCATCGGTTTCTTCAGCTTATAAGCGTAGGGCCCCGTCAGTATCACCCAGGAAATATGGGTCTCGATGACTTGAAACGCTTCAACCGGATGAGGGTACAAGGCCGGGTTTTGCAGGGCAGCGATCAGGGTCTGGCTCACGGGCGATCCTTCAAAGTCTGGGGAAAATCATGGGGGGCATTATGGCTGCTGATGCCAGTCGTGCAAACCGCTGTCCGGCTCATGTTGATCATCAATAAAGTGCGTATAATCCGCCGCCATGACTCGAACCCGATCTCCCCGTTCCCGTAAAAAACCTCCTTCCCGCGGCCCGCGCCCTTGGCTGGGCTGGGTGATCAAGCTTGGCCTGGTGGGCCTTGTGGCGGTCGCCGGCCTTGCGGTGTACCTCGATGCCGTGGTGCAGGAAAAATTCTCCGGCAAGCGCTGGACGATTCCGGCCAAGGTGTATGCACGCCCGCTGGAGCTGTTCTCTGGCCAGAAGCTGAGCAAGGAAGACTTCCTTACCGAGCTCGATGCGCTGGGCTACCGCCGCGAACCCGTGAGCAATGGCCCTGGCGCTGCGGCGGTCAGCGGTAATACCGTCGACCTGAACACCCGTGGCTTCCAGTTCTACGAAGGCCTGGAAAAAGCCCAGCCGGTGCGCGTGCGTTTCTCTGGCGACTATGTGGCTGAGCTGTCGTCGCTCAATGGCTCCAAGCTGCCGGTGGTGCGTCTTGAACCGTTGCTGATCGGCGGTATTTATCCGAAGAATCTTGAAGATCGCATCCTGATCAAGCTCGATCAGGTGCCGCCGTATCTGCTGGAAACCCTGGTCGCTGTCGAAGACCGCGATTTCTATAGCCACTGGGGTGTGTCGCCGAAGTCGATCGCCCGTGCTATCTGGGTCAACACCTCCGGCGGCAAGATGACCCAGGGCGGCAGTACGCTGACGCAGCAACTGGTCAAGAACTTCTACCTGACCAACGAACGCAGCCTGACCCGTAAACTCACCGAAGCCATGATGGCGATGTTGCTGGAGCTGCATTACAGCAAGCAGGAAATCCTCGAGGCTTACCTCAACGAGGTATTCGTCGGTCAGGATGGCCAGCGCGCCGTGCACGGTTTTGGCCTGGCCAGCCAGTTCTTCTTCGGGCAGCCGTTGTCTGAGTTGAAATTGCATCAGGTCGCGTTGCTGGTGGGGATGGTCAAGGGGCCGTCCTATTACAACCCGCGCCGCAACCCGGAGCGTGCGCTTGAACGGCGCAACCTGGTGCTCGATGTATTGGAGCAGCAGGGTGTCGCCACCGCTGAGCAAGTTGCCGCTGCCAAGAAAATGCCACTGGGTGTGACAACCCGCGGCAAGCTGGCGGATAGCTCATTCCCGGGCTTTATCGACCTGGTCAAGCGCCAACTGCGCGAAGACTACCGCGACGAAGACTTGACCGAAGAAGGGCTGCGGATCTTCACCAGCTTCGACCCCATCCTGCAGATGAAGGCCGAAGCGTCGGTCAACGACACCTTCAAGCGCCTGACTGGCCGTAAGGGCTCGGATGAAGTCGAGGCCGCCATGGTCGTGACCAACCCGGAAACCGGGGAGGTCCAGGCCATGATCGGCAGCCGCCAGGCCAGTTTCGCCGGCTTCAACCGCGCACTGGATGCCGTGCGGCCGATTGGCTCGCTGGTCAAGCCTGCGGTTTATCTCACTGCACTGGAAAAACCCAGCAAGTACACGCTGACCAGTTGGCTGTCCGATGACCCGCTGTCGATCAAAGGCGCGGATGGCCAGGTATGGACGCCCAAGAACTTCGACCGCCGTTCCCATGGCACGGTGTTCCTGTATCAAGGATTGGCGCATTCCTACAACATCTCGACCTCGCGTCTGGGGCTTGAAGTGGGTGTGCCGAACGTGCTGAAGACTCTGGCGCGACTGGGAGTCGAGCGTGAATTCCCGGCGTTCCCGTCCATGCTCCTGGGCGCTGCGGCCATGACGCCGATGGAAGTGACCACCATGTACCAGACCCTGGCCAATGGTGGCTTCAATACGCCGATGCGCGGTATTCGCAGTGTGCTGACCGCCGATGGCGAACCGCTCAAGCGTTACCCGTTCCAGATTCAGCAGCGCTTCGACGCGGGCTCCATCTACCTGATCCAGAACGCCATGCAGCGCGTGATGCGCGAGGGTACGGGGCGTTCGGTCTACAGCGTGCTGCCGTCGAACCTGACCCTGGCGGGCAAGACCGGTACCAGTAACGACTCCCGCGACAGCTGGTTCGCAGGTTTCGGCCAGGATGTACTGGCCGTGGTATGGCTGGGGCGCGACGACAATGGCAAGACGCCGTTCACCGGTGCCACCGGCGCGCTGCAGGTATGGACCAGTTTCATGCGCAAGGCTGATCCGTTACCGCTCAACATGCCGCAGCCGGACAATATTGTGCAGGCCTGGATTGATCCGCACACCGGCCAAGGCTCCGATGCCAACTGTCCGGGCGCGGTGCAGATGCCGTATATTCGCGGCAGCGAACCACCACCCGGCCCTGCGTGCGGTGGCAGTGCCCCTGCTGACGCGGATTCGGTGATGGATTGGGTCAAGGGCTGGATGAATTAAGCAAAGAGGGTTTCAAGTGAACAAGTTGTGGATTCCAGCGATTGCGGCTCTGGCTTTGCTCGGCGGTTGCTCCAGCGTGCAGCGCGGCTCTATACCCGTGGTGGACGCGAGCACGTCCGTCTCCAACAACGACCGCATTTCGGCCAATGGCGGCTTCCGTCAGACCGTGGTCAAACGGCCTGCCCAGGCTGCAACCCAGGCAATTCCCCAGGATTCCGGCGTCGTAGTGATGGTGCCCGGCAGTGGGGCTGCAACCTCGGCGCCTATCAGTGCCGAGCCATGGACGCCAGGCCCGAGCACTTCCGGGCCGGTGAACTCCACGCCGATTCAAACTGCGCCGGTCAACCAGGGCACCTACAACATGCCTTCGACGCCGAGCGGTATTCCGCCATCGTCCAATGCGGGCGGGTTATCGGCGGACGAACAACTCGATGGCCCGGTGCTGGCGTTGCTCACCACCGCTCAGCAGCAGCAGGCGGGTGGCGATTTGAATGGCGCCTCGTCGAGCCTTGAACGTGCCCAGCGCGTGGCGCCGCGTGAGCCACAAGTGCTCTATCGCCTGGCCCAGGTGCGCATGGCCCAGGGCGATGCGCCCCAGGCGGAGCAATTCGCTCGCCGTGGCCTGAGCCTGGCCAATGGGCGCCCAGACCTGCAAGCCAGCCTGTGGGCCTTGATCGGTGATGCACGTGCCGCCCAGGGCGATGCCGCAGGTGCCGCCCAGGCGCGGCAAAAAGCCAAGGTCAGCCTCTGATGGATGCGCGTTTTCCCGCGATTGCCGAGCAGTTATTGCTGATCGAGCGCGAACTGCGCGTGCAGGGCTGGTGGGATGAAGTATCCCCCAGTGTTGAAGCCCTCAGCAGTGTCGAACCCTTTTCTGTCGATACTCTGGACTTCCACCAGTGGCTGCAGTGGATCTTCCTCGCGCGTATGAAGCAGATCCTGGAACAGGACCTGCCCTTGCCGAATGCGTCGGGGATCCTGGAAATGGCCGAGATGGTCTACGCCGACCGGCCGCGGGAGAGCCTCGGCTTGCGTAACGCGCTGAAAAAGTTCGATCAATTGATCGCCGACGCTCGTTAATTGCCTGACTGCCGGTTTTTCCGGCAGTCTTGCGCACATTTCTACCGCTTGACGACATTCAGGCGAGTTTTATCCCTCCTCAAAGCCCTTTCTTCTGCGTTCTCATGCGCTTAGTTGGAAAAAAGCGCAATTATTGCTTGACTTGAAGGGCGTGAAACAGAAGAATCCAAAGTCCGCTGTATCGGGACTGCCAGAAGCAGGCCCGCTCAGCAGATCATGAGGCGCACATCCGCGCCGACCTGTAACACCCGCAACGCGTTACCTCGCGCTGGGTGGGAAAAGCCCGCAACACTTGGGACGATCCCAATACTTGCTCAGTCAGTGCTGACGTAGTCGGCGACCACCGTCGCTCATGCTCTGTTGAGAAGTAAACCTATTAAGACCCGTCGGTTTTTTAACGGACGGTATTCTGGCGTTTTAGAGGTGAACAACGTGGAGCTTTTATCTGGCGGTGAGATGCTCGTCCGCTTTTTGCGTGACGAAGGCGTCGACTATATCTACGGGTACCCAGGTGGTGCTCTGCTGCATGTCTACGACGCACTGTTCAAGGAACCGGCTGTTACCCACATCCTGGTTCGCCACGAACAGGCCGCGACCCATATGGCTGACGGTTACGCCCGTGCCACCGGTAAAGCCGGCGTGGTACTGGTAACGTCCGGCCCAGGCGCAACCAATGCCATTACCGGCATCGCGACTGCGTATATGGACTCCATCCCGATGGTGATCATCTCTGGCCAGGTGCCTAGCACCATGGTCGGCACCGACGCTTTCCAGGAAACCGACATGATCGGTATCTCCCGGCCGATCGTGAAACACAGCTTCATGATCAAGCACGCGTCGGAAATCCCGGAAGTCATGAAAAAGGCGTTCTACCTCGCACAGTCCGGTCGCCCGGGCCCTGTGGTGGTCGATATCCCGAAAGACATGACCAACCCGGCCGAAAAATTCGAATACGTTTTTCCCAAGAAAGCCAAGCTGCGTTCCTACAGTCCGGCCGTCCGTGGGCACTCGGGGCAGATCCGCAAGGCGGCAGAAATGCTCCTGGCGGCCAAGCGCCCCGTGTTGTACTCCGGCGGTGGCGTGATTCTGGGCGGCGGTTCCGCGCCACTCACCGAGCTGGCCAAGCTGCTCAACCTGCCGGTGACCAACACCCTGATGGGCCTCGGCGCATTCCCGGGTTCGGACCGTCAGTTTGTCGGCATGCTCGGCATGCACGGCAGCTACACCGCCAACCTCACCATGCACCACGCCGATGTGATCCTGGCCGTGGGCGCGCGGTTCGATGACCGAGTGATCAACGGCGCGAGCAAATTCTGCCCGAATGCCAAGATCATCCACATCGACATCGACCCGGCGTCCATCTCCAAAACCATCAAGGCCGATGTGCCAATCGTGGGGCCTGTAGAAAGTGTACTGACCGAAATGGTCGCTGCACTCAAGGACATCGGCGAAACGCCGAACAAGGAGTCCGTTGCCAGCTGGTGGAAGCAGATCGACGAATGGCGCGGTGATCGCGGCCTGTTCCCTTATGACAAGGGCGACGGCAGCATCATCAAGCCACAAACCGTGATCGAAACCCTGTGCGAAGTGACCAAGGGCGACGCCTTTGTGACCTCCGACGTGGGCCAGCACCAGATGTTCGCGGCGCAGTACTACAAGTTCGACAAACCTAACCGCTGGATCAACTCCGGTGGCCTGGGCACGATGGGCTTTGGTTTCCCTGCGGCCATGGGTGTGAAACTGAGTTTCCCGGATGCCGACGTTGCTTGCGTCACTGGCGAAGGCAGCATCCAGATGAACATCCAGGAACTGTCGACGTGCCTGCAATACGGTCTTCCAGTGAAGATCGTTTGCTTGAACAACGGCGTGCTCGGCATGGTTCGTCAATGGCAGGACATGAGCTACGGTAGCCGTCACTCCCATTCCTACATGGAATCGTTGCCGGACTTCATCAAGTTGGTTGAAGCCTATGGCCACGTCGGCATTCGCATCACTGATTTGAAAGATCTGAAGCCGAAGATGGAAGAAGCGTTCGCCATGAAGGACCGCCTGGTGTTCATCGATATTCAGGTGGATACCAGCGAGCACGTCTACCCGATGCAGATCAAAGACGGCTCTATGCGCGACATGTGGCTGAACAAGACGGAGCGTACTTAATCATGCGGCATATTATCTCCCTGCTTCTGGAGAACGAACCCGGCGCTCTGTCTCGTGTTGTCGGCCTGTTTTCGCAACGCAACTACAACATCGAAAGCCTGACCGTGGCCCCGACCGAAGACCCGACCCTGTCGCGCCTGACGTTGACCACCGTAGGCCACGATGAGGTGATCGAGCAGATCACCAAGAACCTCAACAAGCTGATCGAAGTGGTCAAGCTGGTCGACCTGTCGGAAAGCGCTCACATCGAGCGCGAACTGATGCTGGTCAAGGTCAAGGCCACGGGTGCCCAACGCGCCGAGATCAAACGCACTACCGATATTTATCGCGGGCAGATCGTCGATGTGAGCGCCAGCGTTTATACCGTTCAACTGACCGGTACCAGCGACAAACTGGACAGCTTCATCCAGTCGATCGGGACGGCCTCGATTCTGGAAACCGTACGCAGTGGTGTCACCGGGATTGCCCGTGGCGACAAAGTACTCAGCATCTAACCCAATTAGCGAATGGCCTTACGGCCTGGATATATAGAGGAACCTCATGAAAGTTTATTACGATAAAGATTGTGACCTGTCGATCATCCAGGGCAAGAAAGTCGCCATCATCGGCTACGGTTCCCAGGGCCACGCCCAAGCGTGCAACCTGAAAGATTCCGGCGTGGACGTGACTGTTGGCCTGCGTAAAGGCTCGGCCACTGTCGCCAAGGCTGAAGCCCATGGCCTGAAAGTGACTGACGTTGCTTCTGCTGTCGCGGCTGCCGACCTGGTCATGATTCTGACCCCGGACGAGTTCCAGTCTTCGCTGTACAAGAACGAAATCGAGCCGAACATCAAGAAGGGCGCCACCCTGGCCTTTTCCCACGGCTTCGCAATTCACTACAACCAGGTTGTGCCACGCGCTGACCTCGACGTGATCATGATCGCGCCGAAAGCACCGGGCCACACTGTGCGTTCCGAGTTCGTCAAAGGCGGCGGTATCCCTGACCTGATCGCGATCTACCAGGATGCGTCGGGCAATGCCAAGAACGTTGCACTGTCCTACGCTGCTGGCGTGGGTGGCGGTCGTACCGGCATCATCGAAACCACCTTCAAGGACGAGACCGAAACCGACCTGTTCGGTGAGCAAGCCGTTCTGTGCGGCGGTACCGTTGAGCTGGTAAAAGCTGGTTTCGAAACCCTGGTTGAAGCTGGCTACGCGCCGGAAATGGCCTACTTCGAATGCCTGCACGAACTCAAGCTGATCGTTGACCTCATGTACGAAGGCGGCATCGCCAACATGAACTACTCGATCTCCAACAACGCCGAATACGGCGAGTACGTGACCGGCCCTGAAGTGATCAACGCCGAGTCCCGCCAGGCCATGCGCAACGCCCTGAAACGTATTCAGGACGGCGAATACGCCAAAATGTTCATCAGCGAAGGCGCTACCGGCTACCCTTCGATGACCGCCAAGCGTCGTAACAACGCCGCTCACGGTATCGAAGTCATCGGCGAGCAACTGCGCTCCATGATGCCGTGGATCGGTGCCAACAAGATCGTCGACAAAGCCAAGAACTAAGTCGTACGCATCAAGGGAAAACGCGGCTTAGGCCGCGTTTTTTCGTTTGAGGGGTTGGTTCTGGTATAAAGCTGCATCGTTTGCAGGCGAACACTCGCTGCAAGTATCTGTCGAATTTTTTCACACCGTTGCAAGGTAAAGTCCATGAGCGAACGTCCCGAAGAGCCAAACCAGGCTTCCGACGCCGAAAGCATGCTGCCGATCGATGAACATGTCGAAGAAGGGCATGACGCCGAAGGCCGCAAGGTCCGGCATCGTGGCATCTATCTGCTGCCCAACCTGTTCACCACGGCGAATCTGTTCGCCGGCTTCTACTCCATCATCAACTCCATGAGTGCCCAGAGCGCGCTGGCGGCGGGTGATGCGGCGAGTGCCAGCAAATACTTTGGCTTTGCTGCTATCGCAATTTTCGTGGCCATGGTGCTCGACGGCTTGGATGGTCGCGTGGCGCGTATGACCAATACTCAAAGTGCTTTTGGCGCCGAGTACGACTCGTTGTCGGACATGGTTGCCTTTGGTGTTGCCCCCGCACTGCTGGCGTTTGCCTGGGCATTGGGTGACATGGGCAAGGTCGGCTGGATGGTTGCCTTCATCTATGTCGCGGGTGCCGCTTTGCGCCTGGCGCGCTTCAACACCCAGGTAGGGACTGCCGACAAGCGCTACTTCATCGGCCTTGCCAGCCCGGCAGCGGCGGGTGTTGTCGCGGGGATTGTCTGGGCGTTCAGTGACTACGGGATTCAGGGATCGAAGATGTCGTTCTTGGTTGCCCTGATGGTGGCAGCGGCCGGCATGCTGATGGTCAGCAACATCAAGTACAACAGCTTCAAGGAATTTGACCTCAAGGGGCGCGTGCCTTTCGTGGCCATCCTTGTGGTGGTACTGGTGTTCGCGGTCGTGTTCAGTGATCCGCCGCGTATCCTGCTGCTGGCGTTTCTGGCCTACGCGGCTTCGGGTCCGATTCAGTACTTGTTGCGTCTGCGTCGGGACAAAACATTGTCTTAATGTAATTTCCCCCATACTCCGCAGTCTATTGGTGCATCAGTTCTCCAACGCTGCGGAGTTACCATGTTAATCAAATTACCCAAAGCGTCCGATTGTCACGAATCGGATGTCACGCCTGAATCCTTCTATCTCTCTCGCCGCAGCCTGCTCGGTGGTGCGCTTGCCGGTATTGCCGCCAGCAGCTTGCCGCGTTGGGCCAGTGCGAGCGATGCTTCGCGGTATGCCGATGTCGAGCCGGGCAGCGCGCCCAGCTGGTTTACGGAAAAACTTCCGAATACGAAGTGGCAAGCGGTGACGGTCAAAGATGAGGCCATCACGCCATTCAAGGACGCAACTCACTACAACAACTTCTATGAGTTCGGGACAGGCAAGGGCGACCCGGCAACGAATGCGGGCTCGCTCAAGACGCAGCCCTGGAGTGTGGTGATTGATGGTGAAGTCGCAAAACCTGGGCGCTATGCCCTGGAGGACTTCATGAAACCTTATGCGCTGGAAGAGCGCATCTACCGCCTGCGTTGCGTCGAGGCATGGTCCATGGTGATTCCGTGGATAGGCTTTCCCATCTCGGCGTTGCTCAAGCAGGTCGAGCCAACCTCCAAAGCCAAGTACATCCGTTTTGAAACCCTCCAGGATCCCAAGAGCATGCCTGGGCAACGCTCAAGTTTCGGCTTGATCGACTGGCCTTATGTGGAAGGGCTGCGCCTGGATGAGGCGATGAATCCGTTGGCGATCCTCGCCGTGGGCATGTACGGACGGGAGTTGCCTAACCAGAACGGCGCACCGTTGCGCTTGGTGGTGCCGTGGAAGTATGGCTTCAAGAGTGTGAAGTCCATCGTACGTATCAGCCTGGTCAGTGAGCAGCCGAAAACAACCTGGCAGAGTATTGCTGCCGATGAGTATGGGTTTTATGCGAATGTGAATCCTACGGTCGATCACCCGCGCTGGACCCAGGCGCGGGAGCGCCGCCTGCCGAGCGGCCTGTTTAGTCCGAATGTGCGCGAGACGCAGATGTTCAATGGCTATTCGGATGAGGTCGCTTCTTTATATACAGGCCTCGATCTGCGGAAGAACTACTGATGCGCTATCCCATCTGGCGCACCGGCGTGTTTGTAGCCGCAGCAGTGTGGCCATTGCTCTGGCTGTATGAAGCGTGGAGTTCTGCGCTGGGGCCTGATCCAGGTAAGGTGCTCGTTGATCGCCTGGGTTTGGGGACGCTCATTTTATTGCTGATCACACTTGCTATGACGCCGCTGCAGAAGTTGAGCGGGTGGGCGGGGTGGATAGCGGTGCGGCGACAGTTGGGGCTGTGGTGCTTTGCTTATGTTGTGCTGCACCTGGCGGCCTATTGTGTGTTTGTCCTGGGGCTGGATTGGTCGCAGCTCGGCGTAGAGTTGAGCAAGCGGCCCTACATCATTGTGGGTGCGCTGGGGTTTGTTGCTCTCCTTATGTTGGCCGTTACGTCGAACCGCTATAGCCAGCGTCGGTTGGGGAGTCGATGGAAGAAGCTGCATCGTCTGGTCTATGTGATTCTTGGGCTCGGTTTGCTGCACATGCTATGGATAGTGCGGGCGGATCTGAAGGAGTGGGCCATCTATGCTTCTATAGGTGCGCTACTTCTGTTGATGCGGGTGCCGCCGGTAATGCGTCGAATCCCTCGCCTTATTGCTAAAAAAGCGCCTTCTGCCACAAAAGCGTAATTAAGCCTTGACGGCAGATTCTGGAAGCCTATAATTCGCCCCACTTCCGGCGCAGTCGAAACGGAAAACTCCTTGGTAAACAATGAGTTATGCGGTTTTCGGCAGCAAGTTGCTTCAGTTCATCGAAGCCAGAAGGAAGTTGAAAAAGAGGTGTTGACAGCAGCGTGTAACGCTGTAGAATTCGCCTCCCGCTTACGAGAGATCGCAAGCGCAAGTGGTTGAAGTTGTTGAAGAAATCTTCGAAAACTTCTGAAAATAACCACTTGACAGCAAGTGAGGCTGCTGTAGAATGCGCGCCT